>PMKP01000206.1 GCA_003157775.1 Myxococcales bacterium
CGAGAGGGTTCCGCCCACGAGCAAGTCGACCTGCAGGTAGATTTCCGTCGCCAGGTTGTTCTGCACCATGAAGCCGTCGCCCAGAGTGCGCACGCGCAGATTGAGACCCAGGTTTTCGAGCAGGGGCACACCCTCCCAGAAAGGACGCGATTCGGACTCGTTGATGCGCGGGGTGAGCATCAAGTTGCGCACATTGAAATCTTGGATGTATCTCCCAGAGACCAGACGGACATCGCCGCCCAGGCTGAGCGAGTTATGCAAGTCGCCGATAAGCTCCAGCGTGAAGGAAAGATCGTCAATCTCGAGGCCCGGCGACCGATAGACCAGGCGCTCGCCCTCTAGGGGCAGGTCTACCTTGCCCAGCACCAACTTGGGGCGCAGGCTCACGATGTGCATGCGGCCGGGGCGTACCCCGGCGGCGCCGATCAGCAAGCGCCCGTCGTCGTTAATGCGTATTTTGACCTCGCGCAGGAGCAGCTCGTGGCTCGACAGCTCGATGGTGCCGCTCTCGACGGCCACTCGGCCGCTGATGCCGCGTAAGCGCATCTGGATCTCGCCCAGATCGATGCGCGCCGAAACATTGGGCTGGTCCAGCGTCCCCGAGACCTTGGCGTCGATGCGCGCGCTGCCGGAGACATCCGACACGGCGTCGGGCACCAGCGACTCCAGCAACGAGGCGCTCACCTCTCCGTTGGCTTGCAAGGCCAAGCTTCTGGGCACGAAGTTGGCGCCCAGGCTGGCGCGGCCGCTCAGACGAAGGGTGGCCCCGGCCAGCGATACCGTCAGGTCCTTGAGATCCACCGCATCCGAGCGCAGGTGAACCACGCCCGACGGCACGGCGATTGCGGAATCGAAGCCGGTGGGCACCGCATTGACCGGGCGAGCGATGGCAAGGGTGCCGTCTACCAGCGGCTGCTTCATGGTCCCAGACACCTTCGCCTGCAGACTGATAGCGCCTCCCAGTTTCTGGAATTTCTTGCGCAAGAGCGGTTGCAGGAATTCCAAGTCGAGTTGGCCGGCGAGCGCTGCGCGCAGCGATTCGCCCTCCAGTTCGCCGGTCACGCTGAAGCGGCCGGCGTCGGTGATGAAGCGCGCCTGGTCCAGCGCGATGTGGTCGCCAGCGATCGTGGCCCGCAGATCACCGTCGTTGCGCAGGCCGATCCGATGGGTCGAGACCTTACCGCCGGGTTCGGTGATTTCTTGCCTGATGGACGCCGCCAGCTCGGTCAGGACAGCCTGGATGGCAAGCGGCTTTCCCGGCCGCACCTCGATGCCGACATCTCCCGACAGGACGGCGTGGGCGTCGAGATCCTTCAGTTGCGCGACCAGCTCTGCGATCTCGCGGCTGCCACGAAGCTGCAGAGCCAGGTCCTCCAGAACCAAGTGGGTGAAGGACACGCTTGCATTGGCGCGCAGTCCGGCGGGGTTGAGCTGGGCCATGGCATCGAGGGTGAAGCGATTGAAGAGCGTGCCCTTGACCGCTACGCCAGATTCCATCGCGTCGAGGGTCAGGGCGGCATCTCCCAGCGCCACGCCCATTACCGTCACCCCGGCAAGGCCGATGCTGCCCGAGACCAGCGGGGCTTTGCTGTTACCTGACACCTGCAAATCAAGGGAAAGGCGCCCGGTCGCCGGCAGATTAACCTGGGCAGCCGCCAGCGCCGCGGCCACGGGCAGATCCGTGATCCTGAGGTGCCACTGCATCGGCATGGACTTGGGAACAAAGCGCATGCGGCCCTCGATCTGAATCTCGCCGCCCGTCTTGCCGCTTGCCTGCAGCAGGCGCACCGCCACGCCTTCCTGGTCCACCTCCAGGTCGATGCCACCCACTTGCCAACTCTGTCCCAGCACCTGCGCGGTCACCCCGTCCGGCATCTTGAAACGAATCTTCGGTCGGCGGAGTGGGCCAGATGCCGTCACCTCGAAGGCGATCTTGCCGGAGACCAGACCGCCTGTGATGATCGACTCGAGAGCAATCTGCTTGCCTTCCAGACGGAATTCCAAGCTCGGCGACCGCAGCATGTGCTGCACCGTCTTTTCAAACAGCTTGAGCGTCCCACTGCCGGCCAGAGTACCGCCAGCCACCTCGGCGGCGAGTGAATCCACCTGCAGGGTACCGTCCTGCAGATGGAACTTTGTCTCGAGCGACGGCACCGAAGGAATGCCATCCCTGCCGCCGATACCCTTGACCTCGATTTGACCGCTGGCGCGCGGTTGCTCCATGCTGCCGGCCAAATCCACCGCCACGGACGCCTCCTGCGCCAAGGGCGGCACGCCCAGAGAGGCGAGCAGGCGCGGCAGGTTAGTGCTGCCCGCTCGCAAACCCAGGGCCAGCAGGCGCTTGGTCAGCTCGACCTTGCCCTTCACATCGACACCGGCGCCTGGCACTTCAATGTGAATGCCCGATGTGCTGACCTCTGCGGGCGATGCAACGGCCTGGCCGCTTATCCGCAACCAGCTAGGCAAGGACATCTTCTTGCCCGCCCGCTGGAAGGAGAGATCGAGTCCGCTCAGGGTTCCGCGCCTCACCGTGGACATCGTTTCGTCGAACTCTGCCGTCGCCGATAGCTGTCCGTGCAGCTTGCCCGCGGCCAGCTTGCGCAGCCCCGCGGGCAGGTAGCTGTCCACCGTGAAATGGTCGAAGCGAAGCTGTGTCCTAAGCTTTGGGACCATCAGTTCCGCTTTGGTCGAAAACCGTCCGCCTCCCGGCGGCGAGAACGACAGCTCCTGTAACTTGGTGTTGGGCGCCGATGCCTTGGAGTTGGGATCGAACTGCATGCCCGCGCGCAGTACCAGATTCTGCACAGCGTACTGATCGTAAGCGGCATCCAGACCGGAGATGTCGGTGTTGATGGCGATGCTTGCGTAAGGCCCGAGGAGATCCGCCACCACACGGGCATCTGCGCCACCGACATGAAGCCCAGGAATGTTCATCGGCTTCAGCACCGCGTTCAGGGCGTCGGCGGCGTCGTGGAACTCGGCGTGCATGTGAATTGCCGACACTGACTCGGCGGCATAAATGCCGTTGAAGAATCCCTTGCCCACCAAGGTGCTGCGCCCGGTCTTGCCCGCGGTCAGATCGAGGAAGATGTCGTCCGAATACTCGCGCAAGGTGGCGACCTGCTTGACCTTCACGCTATCAAACGGCAGCACCTGGTCGAGCACGGTCAGGTATCCGCCCTGGCGGGCTTCAACTCCCACGGCTTCCCAGCCGCAGAAACCATCCTCGACCCGCAGCCACGCGGGGGCGTGCAGGTCGCGCAAGTCGAAGCCCCACACATGCGGAAAATCGAACACCACCCGCAATCCGTTGAGCTGGGCGTTATAGATGCGAATCGCGAACCCCTTTTCCGGCTTAGCGCCCGGAGGCGGAGGCGGGGCCGGGGGCGAAGGGTGCTTCAGATCGAAGGTGGCCAGAAAGCCGATGCCCTTTTTGGTCTTCTGCATGCGACCAAAGCGCCAGTACGAGTTCGGTCCAACCTCCAGGTCGTGCATGAAGAGGCCGGCACCGCTGATGAGCTGATGGATCTCGATCTTGACGTCCACGTGGGGCACGTCGACCACCACCGTGCCTTCAGGGTCGAAGAACTTCACGCCATCGACGGAAAACTGGGTGGGGCGTTTGGCCAGGATGTCGACCAAAAGGCGCGCCGGCCAGTGAATAGATCGAAATTCCATCCTGCCGCGCATCTCGGGCAAGACCTTGCCCACCAAAGCGCCCATGCGCTCGCCCTGCAGAAAGAACACCGCGCCGGTTACGGCCAGGCTGACCAGGCCCAGCAGGCTGGCCAGCACGATGCCGCTCAACTTGAGGATTCTTCGTCGGACAGGGGACGCCACGTACCCCTCAGACTAACCCGAAAAAACAACTGTGAAGCGGAATTGCAGCCCCGTTCGTAGTAGTTTCCTCTGCATCATGGATGGCACGCTCTACATCGTAGACGCGCTCAATTTCTTGTTTCGCGCCTTTCACGCCTTGCCGCCCCTTTCCAACAGCAAGGGCCTTCCCACCGGAGCGGTGTACGGGCTGTGCCAGATGCTGCTGCGTATCGAGCGCGATTGGCGGCCCACCCACTTGTGCGTGATTTACGATGCGCCCGGGCCGACATTCCGCGACGCGATCTTCGCTGCGTATAAGGCCAATCGGCCACCCATGCCCGCGGACTTGGCGGCGCAGATTGGGCTTTCCCACCGCGTGGTGGAGGCATTCGGGCTGCCGGTGCTTTCGGTGCCGGGGGTGGAGGCCGACGACGCGATCGCCACCCTGGCACGACAAGCCGTGGCGGTTGGCCTGCGGGTGGTGATCTGCTCCTCGGACAAGGACCTCATGCAGCTTTGTTCCGACCGGATCCAACTGCTCGACACGATGAAGAACAAGCTGCTGGGACCGGCAGAGGTGCACGAGAAGTTCGGCGTCGCCCCCGAGCAACTCGGCGATCTTTTGGCCCTGATGGGCGACAGCGTGGACAACGTGCCCGGCGTCGAAGGCATCGGGCCCAAGACTGCCGCCGACCTCATTACCCAGTATGGCTCGATCCAGGGCGTGATTGACCATGTGGACGAGATCAAGGGCAAGAAGGGCCAGGCCATCGCGTCGAGTCGCGACGCCATCGAGATCTCGCGCAAGCTGGTCCGCTTGCGCGAGGACGTAGCACTGGGCCGAGATGTGCATGACCTGCAGCGCGCCGACCCCGACCGCGCCCGCCTGCGTGAGCTGTTCGGGGAGTTGGAGTTCACGCGGCTGCTCGCGCAGGTAGACGGTGCGCGGGCTACGGCGCGGGCGGAGGCGGAACCCGTTTCGATTCCTGAGAATCCGCGATCGGTTCCGGGACCGGTCCCGGATCCGGCCACCGGTCCCGGCCATCGGATCCGGCCACCGGATCCGGCCACCGGTCCCGCCGCTGCGGCTGCGCCCGAAATCACCGCCGCTGCTTTGCCACCGGAGATCATCGTTGATCGCGCCGGGCTCGATCGCCTATGCGCCGCGCTTCGGTCTGCGCGGGCCTGCGGCGTGGCCGTGCTGGCCGAGGGACAGCCCTACCCGCGCGCGGCGCTGGTGGGGCTGTCCTTTGCCTTGGACAGCGGTGCCCGCTGCTACTTGCCCATTGGTCATCGGCTACTGGGCGGTCCGCCCATGCTGCCCGCCACAGAGGCATTGGCGGCGCTCGGCCCGCTCTTGGCATCCTCGGAGATTCGTAAGTACATGCACGACGCCAAGGTGCTCGACGTGCTCTTGCGTGTGCGCGGCATTGCCTTGGGCGGTCTGGCCGGCGATGCCATGCTGGCTGCGTACCTGCTCGATGCCGGGCGCGCGCCGTATGACCTGCCGGATCTAGCTGCTGCGGATGGGGTAGGGGAGCTGACCCCGCGGCCGACATGGCTGGGCAGCGGTCGCAGCGCGCGGCCGGCCGGTGAGATTCCGGTCGAGGAGGCCAGCCACCACCTGTGCAGCGAAGCCTGGGCCGCGCTGGCACTGGCTCGTCGTCAGGAGCAGGCCATGGAAGCCATGAGCCTGACCAAGATCTACCGCGAGGTCGAGCTGCCTCTGGTTCCCGTGCTGGCGCGCATGGAATGTTGGGGCATCCGACTCGACTGCAACTACCTTCGCCAGCTCGGCAACGAAGTCGCACTGGCTGTCGGGGTTCTCGAACATGAGATCCATGCGGCCGTGGGCACGCCTTTCAACATCAGCTCGCCCAAACAACTGGCCGAGGTTCTGTTCGGCAAGCTGGGCCTGCCCGTGATCCGCAAGACCAAGACCGGCCCATCGACCGATGCCGACGTGCTGGAGGAACTGGCTACTCTGCACCCGATACCGGCCAAGGTGGTCGAGTACCGCGGCCTGAGCAAGCTCAAAGGCACCTATATCGACGCCCTGCCGGTCCTGGTCGATCCGCGCACCGGCCGCTTGCACACCACCTTCAACCAAGCTGTGGCCGCCACCGGCCGCCTGTCTTCCAGCGATCCCAATCTGCAGAACATCCCCATCCGCAGTGAGTTGGGCCATCGCATCCGCAACGCCTTTGTCGCCGATCCCGGCTACCAGATGGTGTCAGCCGACTACTCGCAGATCGAGCTGCGCGTGCTGGCGCATTTCTCCCAGGATCCGGCCTTTCTCGATGCTTTTGCCGCGGGCCAGGACATCCACCGCCGCACCGCTGCCGAGGTCTTCAACGTGGCGTTGGAGGCGGTCAGCAGCGAGCAACGCCGTATCGCCAAGGCCATCAACTTCGGCCTGGTTTTCGGGCAGACCGATTTCGGGCTGGCCCAGGCCCTGCACATCGCGCGCGCCGACGCCCACGCCTACATCGAACGCTACTTCCAGCGCTACGCGCGCGTGCGCCAGTTCATGGACGAAACCATCGCCGAGGCGCGACGCACGGGCGCGGTCTCCACCTTGCTGGGGCGCACGCGGGCGCTGCCGCAGATCAAGTCGAGCCGGCCCCAGGAACGCAACTACGCCGAGCGCATCGCGCGCAACACGCCCATCCAGGGCTCGGCTGCCGACCTGCTCAAGCTGGCCATGATCCGAGTGGATCGCGAAATGGAGCGCTTCCCCGACGCGCGCCTGCTGCTCACCGTTCACGATGAACTAGTCTTCGAGGTCAAGACCGATGAGGTCGCGGCCTTCTCCGTGTGGGTCAAGGGCGTGATGGAGTCAGCCTACACGCTGCGCGTTCCCCTGGTGGTCGACGTGCACTCCGGTGCGAACTGGGGCGCGGCACACTGACAGGATCTACTTCTTTTTCCCGCCGGGAACCGACTTGTCACCCTTTGGCTGGCTGTCGCCGCCCTTCTGGTGCGCGGCCCAGCCCACTATTTGGGGCGCCTGGCCTTCGAGTTGGATGGTCTGCGCCTCGGGCGGCAGGACCGCATTACCTTCGGCCAGCATGTTGCCCTTCAGATCCTCCAGCTTCTTGTGGATGATGAGCCCGTTCGACGCGGCGAACCCGGTGATCGAGTTGATGGAGAAGGTGCCGGTCACGATGACCTGCTCGCCCGGCTTGACGGTCAGCGGCTTGAGATCGCCAGTTTCCCAGTCCTTAATCGGGTAATCGGCCACCAGAAGGGCGCGCTCCCGCTTGGTGCCTGGGCTATCCGCGACGTAGAAGTGAGGCTGGTCGCAAGGCCGGCAACCCGTCCGGTCAACCGCGACCGGCGCGGTCAGGGCATCGCCGCCCTTTTTCATGGCCTTCTTCTTCTCTGCCTTCTGCTTCTCGAAGAGCGCATCGTTGCACTTGCGCAACTCGGGCGGGCATTCGTAGACCTCAGTCATATAAGCTTTGACCCGCACATCCTTATCCATGTACTTGTCTTTCTGCTTGCGCAGACCGAACACCGACAGCTCGCCAGTTGGATACTGGACAGGCGCACTCGACACGTTGAAACTGGGCGAGGGCGGCAGGTTGACCTTCATCGGCGGAAGGGCCTGGCCCTGAGCCAGAGCCGCGCCGGACGCCAGGGAAGCCATCGTGAAAACCGATACCATGGAAATTCGGAGCATGAGTTTCCCCTCTTCGAAGGCCAATGGCCGCCGACTATGCGGCCAGTACGTGAGGCTCCTGCATAACATGGGCATTTGCCGGCCACAAGCCCTGAGAGCCGCCTTCTTGACCCTGCTGGCGGCGCTGGCCTGCGTCGCCTGCACCCGGCACCACGGCAATCCGCGCCGGCCGGCAGCCCCGGCGCCACAGCGCGAGGACGGGGGTGCTCCGGGTGCGCATCGGTCGATCCGCCCGTCAGCCGGCGTCAAGTTGCCCGAGATCGCCCCCAGACCCTCCCGGCCCGATCCCTACGGCGGGACGCTCCACGTCCACCTTGAGGCCGAGCCGCCGCACCTCAACCCACTGGAGGACCAACTACAGGTCATCCAGCGCGTGGTGGGTAACCTGGTCTATGAGACCCTGATCGAGTGCCGGGAAAACCAGTATCGGCCGGGGCTGGCCGAGAGCTGGGAGGTCTCGGCCGACGGTGAGCGCATCACTGTCAAGTTGCGCAGCGGCGCACGCTGGCATGACGACCGTGTGGTTTCGGGAGTGGATGTCCAAGCCACCTTCGAGCTGCTTCTGCGCGCGGGCGGTCGGCAGTCGCTCCTGCATGCCATGCTGGAGGAGGTCGAGGGAGTGGACGTGCTGCCCGAGCGTGCGGCGCGTTTCCGCCTGCGCCGGCCCTCGGACCTGGTGCTGCGCGCCCTATGCGAGATCCCCATCCTGCCCGCCGAGATCCTGCGCAAGACCGGGTCGGCGCTGACCCAGTCGGGGCGCCAGCCCGTCGGCACCGGCCCGTTCCGGTTCGCTTCCTGGGAGCACGGAAAGCGCATTCGCCTGGTACGCAGCCGGCCCGCCGAACGGCCACAACCGCCGTTTCTCGACGAGATCGTGTTCGAGATCGACGGTGATGGGTCCCGTGCGCTGGTCCGCACCCGACGGGGCGAAATCGACATCCTGCCGCACGTGCTTGACGTGCTCTACCCTGATCAGGTGGCGCCGGCCACCCTGCGGGACAGCTTGGAGCTGTGGTGGCTGACGCCGGATCGCTACTCATTCATCGTGCCCAATCACCGACGCGGGCCGCTCGGCGATGCCCGGTTTCGCCAGGCGCTCAGCTTGCTGTGGGATCGTGCGCGTTTTGCCGATGAGGTCCACCACGACCTGGCGCGTCCCATCGGCGCCCCCACCTTCGCGCAAGCTCCCCCTGACCCATTCGATCGTACGCAGGCCATAGCCTTATTGGAAGCCGCCGGCTTCCGCGATAGCGACGGAGACGGTGTGCGAGACGTGGGCGGTGTGCCCATCCGGCTGACCCTCCTGCTGCCATCAGGCGCGCGCAGTCTGACTGCCGAGGCGCGCGGATTCGCCCTTGATCTCCGTCGAGCCGGGCTCCTGCTCGACACGGTCGCAGTCGACGCAGGCAACCTGCAGGCGCGCCTGGACCGCGGCGATTTCGACTTGGCTACCTTGACCTGGGACGGCCGGCGGGATGAAGATCCGCGGCTGCTTTTCGCCAGTCAGGGGCAACTCAACTTCATCGGCTATCGCTCCGAGCATCTGCAGTCCTTGCTCGAACAAGTGCGTCTGGCGCCAGGGCCTAGCGCGCGCGTGCCGGCATTGCAGCGTGTTGGTGAGTGGCTGGCCAGCGAACGGCCGGTCATATTTCTCTACCGTCACGACGTCTCTGCACTCGTGGCAAAACGGGTGCATGGCTTGGCAGGAGTTGGCGATCGCCTGGATCTGCGGTCGGTGTGGGTCGATCCGTGATCGGGCTTGTGAGCGCTTGTTTTTTCCTGGCGGCCTGTCCTGTGGCCGCGCCGAACGCCAACGGACCCGGGCAAACCCGGGTCGCGTACCTGCCACCGCAAGAGGCCATGGATCTCAACCGCGAAGGTAAGGTTCTGTACCGCACGGGTCATTTCGCCGAGGCCCGCGCGAAGTACGAGCTGGCCAAAAAAGTGGCCCCTGACTTTTTCGGCCCGTGGCTCAACCTGGCCTGTGCCTACGCACGCGAAAATCGATTTGCCGAGGCGACCGAGCAAGCCGTGGCCTTGATCCGCCACGCCTATGTTCCCGGAGCGCGCGAGGTCATGGAGGCGGCTGATCTCGGGGCGCTGCAGATCCGCCCGCTGTTGCTGGCCAAGCTGCGCTCGGCCTTGGCCGAGGCGTCGACACAGTGGGGTCAGGCCGCGCAAGAGGGGTTCTTTTTCGTGGCGCGCACCCAACCTCCGGTCAAGTTGGAAGGGCAGGGGGTCCTGGTGCTGGGGATGAATCAGGAGATCTACGCGTGGCTGCCACACTCGGGACGTTACCTTCCCATTACGGCCGAGGATGGGCGGGTGCTGGCATTGGTGAAGTCGCCCGATGGTCGCCGAATCGTCTTCATGCGCGCGGGCCGCTTGGTGCGGATGCCCGGTCAGCCAGATCTGCTGCGCGGGCTCAGCGTGCGACAGCTCGATTTGCCCAGCATGACCATGGGACCAGTTATCGATTTGCCCGGGGATGTGCGGCAGTTGGCCATGTGGTCCTCCGGCGGTGGCGCGGTCGACATGGAAGTGGCTGGGCCTGGGGGCGCGTCGGGCAAGTTCCGCTTCGACGGCCAAACCCTGGAGCCCGTCGGCGCCATCCGTGGCCGTTTTTCTGCCAGCGCTCACCCCGTCATCCTGACTGCGGCGGGCGTGGAGCTAGGCACCCGCGTGGTCACAGACGCGGCATGCGGCTTCTCGGCACACGATGAAACCGATGCGCAGGGCCTGCCCCGCATTCGCGTCTTGCCACGAAAGGGCAAGGCTTTTTTGCTCGACGCCCGCTACGGCGCCGGCGTCGATGGACTGCCCTTTCCACGCTCCGCTTCCGCCAAAGCCCTGTCCCCGGCGAGAAAAACGCGCTAGAGCAGTCTGGCATCGAGCCTACCTAACCTGCATGTCCAGAAAGATAGTCATCACCGGAGGAGCCGGATTTATTGGATCCGCGCTGGCGCGCGCCCTGGTCGCACGAGGTGATGACGTTTCGGTGTTGGACAACTTCTCCTCGGGCAAGCGCGAGAATTTGCAGGACCTGGTCGGTACCCTTGCCGTCGTGGAAGGCGATATCCTCGACGCAGCATTGCTGGACCGGGTTCTCGCCGGTGCGGATGTCGTGTTTCACGAAGCCGCGATCCCCTCGGTACCGCGTTCTCTGGCCGCGCCTCTGCCCAGCCACAACGCCAACGCGACCGGCACGCTTGTCCTGCTTGAGGCCGCGCGTCGCTGCCAAGTTAGGCGCGTGGTCTATGCCGGCTCGTCCTCGGCCTACGGCGAGCCGCCCAGCCTGCCTGCGGTCGAAACCATGGCCCCCATGCCCCTGTCGCCCTATGCGGTTTCCAAGCTGGCGGGAGAGCATTACTGTCGGGTGTACGCGCGGGTGTTTGGCGTGCAGGCGGTGATCCTGCGCTACTTCAACGTATTCGGTCCGCGCCAGGACCCAAACTCGCAGTATGCAGCGGTGATTCCGCGCTTCATCACGGCTGCGCTGGAGGGCCGTTCGCCCACAGTCTACGGCGACGGCGAACAATCCCGCGATTTCTGTTTCATCGACAACGTGGTCGAGGCCAATCTGCGGGCCGCAGATGCCGACGGTGCCTCAGGCAAGGTCTTCAACATCGCGTGTGGAACCGGCACCAGTCTGAATCGGGTTGTCGCCTTGCTCGGCGAGGCATTGGGCCGACCCATCGCTGCCCGCTACGAGCCGGCTCGGGCTGGCGACGTTCGCCACTCGCTGGCCGATATCTCGCAGGCCAAGGCCGTGCTGGGCTATACGGCTCCGGTGAACTTTCTCACCGGGCTTGAGCGAACCCTGGAGTGGTTCAGCCAGCAAAGGCCGACGCCATGAGCACCGGCCTGCTGAGCATGACCGGGTTTGGGCATGGGATCGCCGAGGTCGGTGCGCGGCGCGTGGTGGTAGAGATCCGTTCGCTCAACGGTCGCGGCGGAGACGTCAAGGTGCGAGGTGGTGATCTGGACATTCCGGCGGCCGTGGAAGCCGAAATTGTGCGCGCGATCCGTGCGCAAGTCGTGCGCGGCACAGTGAGCGTCACCATCCGGGAGGAAGGCGCGAAGGCCCCGGAAGCCCTCATCGATCTCGCGGTGGTTCGTCAGGCCCACGCGGTTCTCGAAACCCTGCGCCGCGAGCTGGGCCTGGCCCAGCCCGTTGACCTATCCACTGTGGCTGCGTTCCTGGCTGGCCCCGCGGCTTGCCAGGTTCGGCGCGACGAAATGACCTGGGAAGGAGTGCGGCCGGCGGTCGAGCGGGCTCTGCAAGAAATGCAAACCATGCGAGCCCGCGAAGGGGCCGCGCTTGCCGCGGATCTGCGCCAGCGACTCGATCGCCTGCGCGCCCTGGTAGCAAACATCACCGAGGCCGTCTCCGGCTTGCCCACCCGCGCGGCCCGCAAGCTGGAAGAGCGGTTGGCTGCCGTGGCGGCCAGCGCCGCCCTTGATCCTGGGCGGCTAGCACAGGAGGTGGCCATTCTGGCGGAGAAGCTCGACGTGTCGGAAGAGCTGGTGCGCTTGCGCACCCACCTGGCTCACCTGGGCGAGCTTTTTTCCGGTGCGGCACCCGAGGCCGCGGGGCGCAGGATTGACTTTCTTGTGCAAGAGGTTGGCCGTGAGATCAACACCATCGGATCCAAGGTCCAGGACGCCCCTGTCGCCACCCTAGTTGTCGAGGGCAAGGCGGAACTGGAGAAACTGCGCGAGCAAGCTCAGAATATCGAGTGAGCATGACATTATCCGATAGAAGTTGCGGCCTCTTGCTGGTCATCTCGTCGCCCTCAGGTGCCGGCAAGACCACGCTGGCACGTCGGTTGGCCGGGGAGTTTGCGCTTCGCTTTTCCGTCTCGTACACCACCCGCGAGGCGCGCAAGGACGAGGTGCAAGGCAAAGACTACCACTTCGTGAGCCGTTCACGCTTCGCCCAGATGGTCGAAGGCCGCGAATTCGCCGAATGGGCAGTCGTGCATGGCAACCAGTACGGAACCAGCATTGCGACGGTGAATACCTCGCTTGCCGACGGCGTGGATTGCCTTTTCGACGTCGACTACCAGGGTGGCCGCCAGCTTCGCCGCCTGTGGCCCGCGCAAACTGTGCTGTGCTTCATCTTGCCTCCGTCGATGGAGGAGCTGGAACGCCGCCTGCGCCAACGTGCGACCGACGCCAGCGACGCCATCGAGCGCCGGCTGGCCATGGCCCACGAGGAGCTCACCCACTACGGTGAGTACGACTACCTCGTCGTCAACGACAACCTCGATCAGTCCTACGCCAAGTTGCGCGCCATCTACGTGGCGGCCGGCTGCACGCGCGTCCGCAACGACGCCCTGGCACAGGCCCTGCTGCGCGAGGCGGGCAGCCGCACCCCTTTGCAGAAGCCCTGATGGAGATCATCGACGTCATCTGCGAAGCCGCGCAGAAGAGCGCCCCCTCCGCCGACATCGGGCTCATCCGCCGCTGCCATGACTTCGCCAAACAACGGCATGCGGGACAGATGCGGCGGTCGGGTGAGCCCTACCTGGTCCACCCGTTGGGGGTTGCCAAGATCATCGCCGAACTGAATCTCGACGTGGCCTCCATCTGCGCCGGGCTGCTGCACGATTGTGTGGAGGACACCAGTGCCACTTCCGAGGACATCGGCCGTCTTTTCGGCCCCGAGATTCAGCGCCTGGTCGACGGCGTCACCAAGCTCGGCCAGATCCCCTGGAACACACGCGAGGAGCGCCAAGCGGAGAACTTCCGCAAGATGCTGCTGGCCATGGCCCGCGACATCCGGGTCATTCTGGTCAAGCTGGCCGACCGGGTGGACAACATGCGCACCCTGCAGTACGTGTCGCGCGACAAGCAGGAACGCATCGCCCGCGAGACGCGCGAGATCTATGCGCCCATCGCCAACCGGCTGGGAATCCAGTGGATGAAGGTGGAGTTGGAAGATCTCGCCTTCCGGTATCTCGATCCCGAGGACTACCAGGATCTTACGGCCAAGATGGCGGGCACGCAGGCCAGCCGCGATGTCTACATTGCCGAGGTTTGCCAGGAACTGCAGCGCGTACTGACCGCCGCCGACATTCCCGCTCAGGTGAGCGGGCGGGCCAAGTCGTTCTGGTCCATCAATCAGAAGATGAAGCGGACTGGCCGCGAGCTGGAACAGGTCTACGATATCGTCGCGTTTCGCGTCATCACCGATACGGTGCAGAACTGCTACGCCGCGCTCGGCATCGTGCACTCCAACTGGATGCCGGTACCCGGCCGCTTCAAGGACTACGTCGCGCTGCCCAAGCCCAACCTGTACCAGTCGCTGCACACCACCGTGATCGGACCGGGGGCTGACCGCATGGAAGTGCAGATCCGAACCCCCGAGATGCACCGGACTGCCGAACAAGGCATCGCCGCCCACTGGCAGTACAAGGAACCCACGGTGTTGGGTACCGGCGATCGCCAGGCATTCGCCTGGCTGCACCAGTTGATGGAGTGGCAACGCGACCTGAAGGATCCGACCGAGTTCATCCAGACGGTCAAGATTGACCTATTCCAAGAAGAGGTCTTTGTCTTTACCCCCAAGGGTGACGTCAAGGCCTTGCCCAAGGGGGCGACCCCCATAGACTTCGCCTACGCGGTCCACTCCAAGATCGGCGACCACTGTTCTGGGGCCCGGGTCAACGGAGTCATGGTTCCCTTGCGCTACCCTCTGCGCAACGGCGACACGGTCGACATCATCACCTCGACTTCGCAGAGACCGTCCAAGGACTGGCTGAAGTTCGTGGTGACCAGCAGCGCGCAGACCAAGATTCGCCACCACCTGCGCAACGAGCAGCGCGAACGCAGCCGTCGCCTGGGGCGCGACATCCTGGCCCGCGAGCTGCGCAATCACCATCGCTCCCTGGCAACCGCCGAGAAGGAGCGGCTGCTCGACAAGGCCGCCGCGGCGCTGCGTCTGAGCAGCGCCGACGATCTCATCGTTCACGTGGGCTACGGCAAGGTCGCAGCCGAGCATGCCTATGCCGCCATCTATCCCCAGGCTCAGCCCGTGGACGCGACCTCCGAGAGTCTATCGGCCATAGTCGCCGACGCGAGCGCGCAAGTCAGGCGCATGACCAAGCGGTCGGTGGGCGGCGTGCGCGTGCAGGGTGAGGCCGACATCGTGGTCCGCTTTGCCAAGTGCTGCAGCCCGGTGCCGGGCGACCATATTGTGGCCTTCATCAGCCGTGGACGTGGGGTTATCGTGCACACACGGGATTGCCCCAAGGCGCTGAATCTGGATCCCGCGCGCCGGGTTGAGGTGTCCTGGGACGAAGACGCCCGCATGCTGCGGCCGGTGGCGGTGGAGGTCATGTCGACCGACCGCCCGGGCATACTGGCGGCCATTTCCAAGTGCTTCACGGAGTTTGGCGTGAACATCATCCAGGCCAAGTGCAGGACCACGGAGGACCGCCGTGGCATCAACACCTTCCAAGTTACGGTCAATCACGTGGACCAACTGAAAAAAGTCGTGCGGGCCTTGCAAGGGATCGAGGGTGTGACCTCGGCGGAACGACAGTAATCGCGTGGTGAGCCCGCCGGCTCTGCCCCCTACGGGGGCTTCGGGACGACCGGCCACCCTGCCCACCCCGCGCGCTTCGNNGCGGGAGGGCATGGCGAGGCCGAGCGAAGCGAGCGGGGAGGTGTTGGCGGGTGGGGGGCCGAAGGGCGAAGCGAACCCTCCCAGGGTTCCCATGTAAAATGACTGCATTTGACCTGGCGCTTCGCCCCTGCTAAGTCAAGCCTCCCATGGCATCGAACAGTCGTCAGACCTGGAAGCGCCGGCAGCGGCACCACTCGAACGCTGGGCGCAAACGCAAGGCCGAGGAAAGCGTTCGTTCGACGAAGTCCGAGGCCGACCTGTTTGCCGGAATGGGTGCTCCGGGCGAGCCGGCGCCCAAGCTGGCCGCCAAGTAGCCTCAACGCGTAGCGCCACTTGGTCTGCGCGTCCCACCCGGGTGCGTGGAACCCTTGTTGCTTTCGCCGGTGCCTTCGGCATAGGATCTGCGCGCTCTGCTGCTGTGGAGGAATTGTCCTCGCAGGCGGAGCGACTTCACCTCAGGTACCGGATGAAAATCTGCCCAATCTGCAAGTCGAAGTACCCCGAGGACGCCAACTTCTGTCCACTGGAGACATGCGCCACGGCGGATGGCCCGCAACGACTCGATTCCGTGCCTGCTGCTCCAGAGCCGCGCTTCAAGCCGATCGAACGCATTGGCGGCGGCAGCACGGGAGAGGTATGGCGGGCACGCGACGGCCAGACCGGCAGCGAGGTCGCCCTCAAGCTGGTGAATCCAGCAGTGCTGGGCTCACCAACAGCCCAGTCCCGGGCGGAACGAGAGTTCAAGCAATTGATGAGGGTTTCCAGCCCAAGAGTCGCCACCATCATCGATTGTGGCAGACTGCCTGACCAGCGCATCTTCGTCGCCATGGAGCTCTTCCCGGGCGAATCGTTGGCCAGCGTGTTGCGGGCCGGTCCCGTCGACCTGGACACGGCCAAGGCATTGGTTGGGCAGATGGGGCAGGGTCTTCTCGAGGCACAAAAGGCCGGGTTGGTTCATCGCGATGTGTCACCAAAGAACGTGCTGGTTGGTCCGACCGGTGACGTAAAGGTCATCAACTTTCCGCTAGCAAGGGCCGCAACTGACAAGGTGGCCGGCGACCCAGCCTACCTTTCGTCCGAGCAGGCTCAGGGCAAGCCAGCCGACCAGCGTTCGAACACCTACAGCCTAGCTGCCATCTTCTATCACCTGCTGACCGGCGAGCCCCCATTCCAGGCCGCTACGCCGCAGGCCGTGCTCGACATGCATGTGTCAAGCCCGGTGTTGCCGCCCAGCCAGCGGCGGCCTGATGCAGGGATTTCGGCCGACGTCGATCGCCTCGTTCTCAAGGCGATGGACAAGAGTTCCAGCCGCCGCCACCTGACCTTGCGGCTTTTTCTTACCGAGCTCGAAGGCGTGAAGGCAGCGGCCCCCGGCACCTCAGCCAGCGGGGCCGCCAAGCCTGCCGGCGGTGACGTGGGGCTGGCCAAGACCATGCTCTTTGCCGGGAATCAGGCTGATATCGCGCGCATGGTCGCCGAGGCCACGGCTGCCAAAGCGGCTGCCTCGGCTGCTTCGGCCAGCAACGAGCCTGCAGCTTTGGCACGAGTCGCGGCCAAGCCCTCACCCAAGGCGCCGATGCCTTCGGGCGACGAGCCCACGATCTCAGTCATGGACACCATGGCAGCCGAGTCGGTGACTCCCCCGGCCCGTGTCCAATCTGTGCCAGCCGCTTCGTCAAAGCCGGTGGCTCCACCGCAGGCCGCGGCTCGCGTGGCGACCGCAGCCCCCGAGCCCGCCTCGCTGGCCCAGCAGCAGGAGTCCGCCGCGCCACGGTCAGGCATGCCGTCTCCGGGCGGTGGCGTGATCAAGCCTGCGGAGGCTGGCAAGGCCCCGCCACCCAGGTCTGGCGCTGCCTTCCGTGAAACCCTCTGGTTCAAGAAGGGTGACGTCGATCAGATGGTGGCCGACGCCAAAGCCAAGCAGGTGGCGGCGGGCAAACCAGCCGCCGAGGAGGAGCTGCCGACCGACGACGCGAGGCCGCTGGAGGATCGTTATGTCGATGACGGCTCTGTGACCACCGAAGATCGCAAGAAGTTTTCCCTGCGCACCGGGAGAACCTCCACGGCCCTGCCTGCGACGGCAGGCGCAATGCCCGGCGAGCAGATGGATGAGCGCGAGCTGGTGCAAGAGATTGGTCGCGGCCGACGAACGGCCATCCTGCTCGTGGCGGCTGTGGTGATCGTGGCTCTGTTTGTCGTGGTCGCCATGATGATGAAGGGCAAGGCGGGAAACAAGGCGCACTCGACCCAAACCGTCCCGCCAGCGGCTGCTGCCGGAATCGCTCCCCAACCCGCAGCCATTCCGCCCGCGCCCGCTGCTCCCCCTGCGCCGGCGATTCCGCCGCCGACCGCAGCCACTCCGCCCACCCCGACCGTTCCAGCCGCCGCGCCCCAGCCCGCCGCCGCCCCCGCCGCGGCTCGACTGGGCGCCGCCGACGACGCTGCCAAGCCCAGTGCTGGCGGCGCGGTCAGTGGTGCCGAGAAAGCCGCCGGGGCCGGCAACAAGCCGGCAAAGTCCAAGACGCCTCACCGGGGCAAGGCCGGCAAGAAGAAGCACTAGCTATTCGTCGACGATCTGCAGGGTCAGTTTCTGCGGCTGACCGGCGCGCAGGAAATCCACCACCAACTCTGAGGCCGTACGCAGGCTGCTGAGCACGTCGAAGGCTTGCTCGGGCTTCTCGACCGACTTGCCGTTCACCTGGATGACCACGTCGTTTGGCCGCAAGTCGACCGCGGCGTAGCAAGGATCACCGGGATACAGGCGGCGGATCTCCCACCCTTGGAAACGGCTCTTGGCTATCTTCCGTTCCACCTCCGCACCGCCGGCCAGCCAGCGCCCGATGCCTGCGTCCACGACTCGCACCACCGCCGAGCGTTTGAGCACGCCTGGTCGTGCAAATGCCGTGCATACCGCCGGCTCGGGCAAAGGAGGCTGTGGTGGACTGGCCGTGGGGGAGGGGGTGGCTGCGACGATCGGCGTGGGCTGCTCGCCCACCGGCGCCAGGTCGGCCAGGTCGGTCTTGCTGGTCGCGCAGGATGTGACCAGCAAGGCGATGGGGATAGCCCGACCCACGCCAGGGGAAAGCGCAAAGCAGCGTCGTTGCATGCCCAACCATATTCTCATGGCGTTGCCGGGGATGCGAGTCGTGCCTGCACCGCCGCCACAATGGCGGCCGTGACCTGGTCTCGTGCCGCAGAACCGTCGAGGATCACCGCGGATGGGTCAGCGAGCGCCAGTCGGCGGTAGTTGTCAGCCACGCGGCCAAGGTAGGAATCCGCGTCGTAGCGTTCTTCGGCGCGCCCAGCCAAGAGCCTGCGCTGTGCCGCCACCTCGACGGGGATGTCGAGCAAGATGGTCAAGTCCGGCGGTCGAACCCCGCGCGCCAGCAGGGCCACCCACTCGCGATCGGCCTCCTCGGCCTGGTAGGCCATTGAGGACATGAGATAGCGGTCCGAAACCACGACGGCTCCCGCCGCCAGGAGGGGTTCGACCTCGCGTTGCAGGTGGTCAACTCGGTCCGCGGCAAACAGCAGGGCCATAGTTCGTCCGTCGATCGAGGCACCCCGCGACATGCGATGCTGGCCAAGCAGCACCTCGCGCACCAGGCGACCGATGGGCCCGGCGCTGGGCTCGCGCGTGGCAATTGCAGTCCGTCCTTGCTGGCGCAGATGTTCGACCAGCCGCTCGGTCTGCGTGGTGGTCCCCGAGCCGTCGATGCCTTCCAAGACGATCAGTCTGCCGCGGGTCAAGGCTTTTGTCTCCTTGGCCCTCTTCTACAACCAATCCCCGCGCTTGCCGAGCGCGCGCGATCCTATACTCTTGCATTGTGTCCAGCCCTCGCGGAAGACAACCCACGGGATATGCGCCCGCAAAGCTCGGCCCTTGCGTCGCCGTGGCGTTGCTTTTCGCGCTACCGGCGTGCAAGCGCTCGGTCCAGGTGTCGAGCGCACGGCCCGCCGACGTCACCGCGGCGTCTCCTCGCGGCGTCCTGTGTGTAGAGCAGCCTGATGCTTGTCTGTACTGCGTCGGCCGTGAGGGCGAGGCTCCATTTCTGGAAGCGTTTCAGTCGCGCCCTCGGGTGTGCGATCCCAAGGATGCTGAGGAATGCGTAGAGTTCTGCTCCGCCCTGGCGCCAGCCTGTGCCTTGCCCTGGACACCCGAACCGCACTGTGTGCTGGATTCTGAGCTGGCCTTCCATCGGGCCTTGTTCAACCGAGACACGGCCGATCGGCCCGAGGTGATCTTTTCTGGACGCGTGACCGATGAGGCAGGCCACCGGCTGGAGGGCGTGCATGTCGACATCTGGGTGGCGCGGGGCACGCAATTCACACCGCTCGGCGACGAAGTTTCGGCAAAGGACGGCACCTTCAAGCTTCACCTACGCAATGGTCCGTGGAGCTATGCCCTGAGGCTGCGTCGCATTGGCCTGGCCAGCGAAATCGTTGACCGTCTGGCGCCCGACAAGCTTGGCGCTACCAGCACTGCTGCCGCGCGAACCTTCCGCATGGCCGCAGAGTCGGGCGCCCGCGGCCGCGTGGTCGACGCCGAAACCGGCGCCCCGGTGGTAGGTGCGTTGCTGCAGGCGGTGCGCACGCCGGAAGACGCCATTGCGGTCAGTGAGGCCCACTCGGGCGCAGACGGAACCTTCGTTCTCGGCGGGCTGGAAGCCCGCCGGTATTCTTTGCGCGTCTCCAAATTCGGCTGGAAGTCGGTCACCACGAAGAATGCGCTCACTGCCCCGGCGGCTCGGCTGACAGTGAAGCTGTCGCACGGAACCGTGATTCGCGGGGTAGTAAACAACGCCGACGGATCGCCCGAGCCCAACGCCACAGTCGCGGCGGTGCTGTCCGACGTCCCCGGCGCGCCGACCCTGCCCATTTTCTGGACCACCGACTCGGAAGGGAGCTTTGCCCAGGACCATTTTGCTCCCGGCACCTACTACCTATGGGCGCGTCGGGGCGACATGCTGGCTTATCCCCCAGAGAAGATCGAGCTGGCCGAAAAGGGCGATGTCACGGTCGAGCTTCGTCTCGATCACAAAGGGTCACGCGTGACCGGCCAGGTGATTCCCCGGCCGGGCTTTCGCCTGTCATCCGATACCCGCGCGCTGCTGCTGGGGCACGCACCCTCGCTGGGCTTTCCCAGGCCGGCAGTGGGCGCGCTCGACCAGGATGGGCGCTTCCTAGTGACCGGGGTGTTGCCGGGACGCTATGAGCTCAGCGTACGAGAGGGAACCAGGACGCTCACCATTGCGCAAGGCCCGCGGGACGTGGAAGTTCCCATTGACCCAGACACGACTGTCGCACTGCCAGAACCGGTCGTGGTCCGGGCGCAGCTGGCAGAGTAGGGGGCTAGTTGAGCACGCGAAAACGGTCCAGGCAGTCCGCCAAGATCTGCTGGCTCTCATTCTCGAAGGCGTAGAACCGCACGGCCATGCCAGAGACCGAGAGGGTCGACCCTTCCTTCGCATAGTTCATGAAGTAGTGGTTCTTCACTTCACCGAGCGCAACGATCTCGGCCGAGTTGTCAGTGCTGAGGAATGAGACGCGCACATGGGCTCCGAGCGGCAGGGGCTCACTCATCTCGACAAAGATCCCGCCAGCCGAGACGTTGCGGGCCACACAGTCCAGCTCGCCGAACAGAATCGACTCCACTCGCACCGGGAAGACCTTGTCGAAGCGCAGGTGCTGGCGCTTTTCTTGAATGGAAGGGAAGGGCGCTTGGCCAGTAGCATCGCGGTTTCTCATGTTGACACAGTGCCATAGCCCACAATGAAGTCAAGAAACCTACATGTATGCCTCAGCCAGATGCTTCGTGACCATCCGTTGTTGCTAAGCGTTGAAAGATCGCGCGGTTTTTGATACCTTGATTCCCGGCGCGGGATACGCCGTCGAATGCTTTCCAGTGAACGGACGACACGAAACGACGTCGTACCAACCCCGGGTCAGGTCGAATGCCTGGTGGTTGCGTCCGACCGACTGTCGGCGCGCCCTCTGGTGGAGTTCCTCAAATCCGAGGGCATGAATGTCCAGGTGGCCGGCAGTGCGGATATGGCCTTCGAAGAGGTGCTCCTGCACCGCCCGCATCTCGTGCTGATCGAGTCACATGCCACAGCGGCGGGTGGTGTCGATCTCTGCGCACGCATCAAAGCGAACGCTCGCACGCATTTCGTGCCCGTGGTTCTGTGGGCTGACGACAAGAGCAGCGAGGCCCTGCGCCTGCGCGCGGTGACCGCGGGCGCGGATGCGATCTTCTCCCCCACCGCCAGTGCCGACGCACGGCGGGCTCGGGTGTGGGCGCTCTTGCGAACCCAGGTGCTCTACCGGCGCGAGGAGAAGAAGCACATGGTTCAGGGCGCTGCCATGCGGGAACGACGCCGCTGGGTGGGCGGGTTGATCCATGATCTGCAGAACTCCATGGGCGCCATGCAGGCGAATTTCGAATTCTTGGCCCAGGAGCTGGCGTCCCTCGATCGCGTCTCCAGCAAGACTGAGGTCGACGAGTGTGTCCAGGACTGCCGCGCCCTGTTTCGTGATATGGCGCGCGGCCTGCGCACGGTTGTCGACTACGAGCGATTCGAGTCAGATCGGGTAGCCTTGCGCGAAGAACAGGTGTTTTTGGCCGATCTCGCCGAGAAAGCCAAGACCGTCATCGAGTCTTCGACCCCGACCCGCCACAAGAGCATCGCCATCGAGGCAGCGGCCAATGCCCAGCCGGTGCAGGGTGACCCCGACTACCTCCAGGAAGCCTTGGCGAACTTGATTGCGCACGTCTTGCGCCAGCCAGGCAACCACCAGTGCCAGATCCGTATTTCCTGTGCGGGTGGGCTCACCCGTGCCAGTGTGGGCGGTGATCATGACCGCATTCCGATGGACCAGCGCGCGCGGATCTTCGAGCCCTATTCTCAGGCCAACAAGCATGTTCCCATCGGTCACGGTCTGGGACTCGCCCTGGCAAAGTTGATCGTGGAAGTGCACGGCGGGACCATCTGGGTAGAGGACATCCCCCGAGGCGGATCGGCCTTCGTCATCGAACTTCCTTCGAGCGGGCCGTCTCCGAGGCAGCGCACCTCAGGATGAGCGTCGCGGTTTCTCGGTCGCGCGTACTGGTGGCCTTGCTCGCCACGGTGTTCACTGTGCTGGTCGCGGTGCGGGTGGGCTGGGCCGGGAAGGTCGAAGACCTGAGCAAAGCACTCCTGGCCGATCCCAGCTTCAAGGTGCGGGTGCAGGCGGCGCTGCTCTTGGGCAAGCTGGGTGACAAGACTGGGACGAATGCGCTCATCAAGGCGCTTGACGATGAAGACAAGTCGGTGCGAGCCATGGCGGCGCAGTCGCTGGGCAAGCTGGGCGGGGCTTCCGCGGCACCGGCGCTCAAGGCGCTCCTGGGCCGCGAGCACGATTCCTTTGTCGCCACCCAGATCAAGATCGCCCTTTCGGCTCTCGAAGATCAGGATGTCAAGGACCGAAAAATCTTTGTGACCATCGGCCCGTTTTCCGGCGGGGTGAAGCTCGCCGACGCGAGCTTGCTTGCCTTGTTGCAGACCTCGCTCAGGCAATCTCTGCAGAAGCTGCCCAAGCTAACCTTCACTACTGACACGACAGCCAAGGGTCGGGGCCGCACCCCGCAGCTCGGCTTTCTCATCGATGGCAACGTGTCACGCCTGGAGGAGGTTTTCGGTATCGGGGAAACCAGTTGCGAGATCAAACTCATGGTTGCGCGCTGGCCGTCCAAGAGCATCATTCTTTGGACCAGCGCAGGGGCAGCCGTGCAGGCGGGCAGGCGGGATGCCGACAAGCTGAACGCCCGGCGGGAATGCATCGAAGCCTCCGCCGGCCAACTGGGCGACAGTCTTCTTGAATTCTTCCGTTCTCAAGGAGGCTAGCCGGGATCCGGGAGGAGAGACAAGCATGACCCAGCCAAATGAGAAATCCGACAGGCCGTCATTCACGCACAAGCGCAAGCTGCGCAACTACCTGCTCGACGTGGGACTGCAACTCCGCTACACCGCTTTCATCATGGCGGTGGCCGTGCTTCTCACCGGCGTCCTCGGCTACAAGGTCTATCAGGCCACCCAGGAATCCTCGCGCATCGTGCTTCTGACGGTGCAAGCCGATCCCGCTGCCGGGGCAGAGTTGCTGGCTCGATTCCAGGCCAATGATCGCATCGTCCTCTACGGCATGGCGGGATTCGGTGTGGTCCTGGTGCTCTCCATAGCCGCCGCGGGGATCTGGCTTACCCACAAGGTGGCTGGGCCCCTTCACAACATCGCCACCACCTGCCGACGCATTCGCGACGATCACCTGCCGCCCGTGTTGCGCCAACTGCGCCATGGGGACGAGCTGCAAGCTTTTCACGCCCAGTTCAGCGAAATGTACGTCGCCTTGCGCACCCGTGCGGTCGGGGACATCGCAGCCCTTGACAAAGCCATCGCAGCCGTCGAAGCCCAGGCCGCGCGTTCTCCCGAGCTCGACCTTGCGCTGGCCGAGCTGAGGGAGCAGCGAGCCCGCAAGCAGCGCAGTATCGAACCTGGGGCTGCATGAGCTGCCTCCTCTGTGTAGCCGCCAACCGCTGAGAACACAGAGGTGAGAGGAGAGGCCGCAGATGCGCAGGCATTCGGGCCGAAGCTTGGCCGTTTAGCGCCCAGGACATGATGGAATCGGCTGGCTCGGCTAGTTGACATAATATCTATTATCGGACATTGAACAGGACATTTGAATAGCTAGGCTAGCCAGCTTTTTCGCGGGCGACCCTGAACCGAAGCTGCCAGACCAAAGTCAATGCCTCGAAGAAGATCGAGCCTGACATCTTGGAAAGGCCCACGCGCCGATCGACAAAAAGAATCGGTACCTCGCGTACCTGGAAACCGGCGCGCAGGGTCCGGTAGGTCATCTCAATCTGGAACCCGTAGCCGCGGGCATTGACCGCCCCAAGGTCGATCCCGTGCAGGGTCGCGGCTTTCCATGCCTTGAACCCGGCGGTCAGGTCGCGCACCCCGACCCCGAGAGCCATCCGGGCATAGAACCCGCCCCCGCGGCTGATGATCCGGCGGCCCAGCCCCCAGTTCTCGGTGCCGCCGCCAGCGACATAGCGCGACCCCACGGCCATGTCCGCCCCCTCGTCCAACGCCTGCAGAAGCCGCGGCACATCGGCGGGATTGTGTGAGAAATCCGCGTCCATCTGCACGACGCGGTCCCAGCCTTCGGCCAGCGCTGCAGTAAAGGCATCGATGTATGCGGCGCCCAAGCCGGCCTTGTGCGTCCTGTGCAACACGCGCACCTGGTGGTCGCGTACTGCTATCTGGTCGGCCAAAGCGCCGGTCCCGTCCGGCGAGTTGTCGTCAACTATCTCAATGGTCGCATCCGGCACAGCAGCTCGCACGGCGGCCACAATGGGTTCGACACATTCGCGCTCGTTGTAGGTTGGAATGATGATGAGTGTTCTTGGCAAGACGGGCTCTCGACGGTAAAGAAGACTCTAGCTAGGTGTTGGGTGCACGGCCGGCGAGCGCAGCGCGCACGTCGGCCTCGTCAGAACGTACCATCATTTCGATGAGTTCGCGGAAGCGCACACGCGGTTTCCAGCCCAGCTTGACGACCGCCTTGCTGGCGTCACCGCACAGGTGGTCCACTTCGGTCGGACGCAGGTAGCGCGGGTCGGTCTCGACGTGTTTCTTCCAGTCCAGGCCCAGCGTGCCGAAGGCAACGTCCAGAACTTCACGCACCGAGTGTGATTCACCGGTCGCGATGACATAGTCGTCAGGCTGGGCTTGCTGCAACATCAGCCACATGGCCTCGACGTAGTCGCCGGCAAATCCCCAGTCGCGTTGGGCGTCGAGGTTGCCCAAGAACAGTTTCTTGTCGAGCCCATGGAGGATGCGGGCTGCCGAGCGCGTGATCTTGCGCGTGACGAACGGTATGCCGCGCCTGGGAGACTCGTGGTTGAACAGGATCCCGCAGCAGATGAAGAGCCCGTAGGCCTCGCGGTAGTTCTGGCACAACTGGTGGGCAAAGACCTTGGCGCAAGCATAGGGGCTGCGCGGCCGGAACACGGTGTCTTCTTTCTGCGGCGGCGGCGACGCTCCGAACATCTCGCTGGAAGAAGCCTGATACAGGCGGCAGCGCGACCCACTTTCGCGCACCGCCTCGAGCAGGCGCAAAGTCCCCATCGCCACCGTGTTGGCGGTGTAGTCCGGCACATCGAAGCTGACCCGTACGTGGCTCTGGGCGCCCAGGTTGTAGATCTCTGTCGGCTGGGTGGCCTGGATGATCCCGTTGATCGAGCTGGCGTCGTCGAGATCCCCAAAGACCAGGCGGAGGCGGTAGTCGGTGCTGTGCGGATCCTGATAGATGGGATCGAGGCGCTCAGTGTTGAACGAGCTCGAACGCCGGATGATACCGACAACCTCGTAGCCCTTGAGCAGCAGAAGCTCCGCCAAATATGAGCCGTCCTGACCGGTGATTCCGGTGATAAGTGCGCGCTTCATGGCGCCCCTTTCTCTTTGAAAGAATTCATTGAGGTTTTATACTGCAACATCGCGAAACAACGCCAGTTTATGCCATCTACTGTCCGTGACTGGATGACCTGCCAGGCCTTGCCCCTACGTCAACGGCGTGGACAGTCAGGGCTTCACGCAGCGAGCGCTTGCCGGCCACGACCTCGCCTGCCAGGTCGGTCAGCTCGGCCAGTGCCCGGGTGGCATCTTTGGGCTTGCTCGACACGCCACCAGGCTTGACGGTCGCTCCGAATGTCGTGACCACGAAGATGCGGACGGCTTCGGCGCGCTCCGCGGGAAAGGCGAGGCCATAGAGATCGACCAAGTCGATCACGTCGCGGGGCGGATGGCCGCGCAGCACCGCGGTGGCCCAAGTGCCGAGGAGCTTGGCCTGGAAGTTCCTGAAGGACCCTAGTATGGCAGCCGGACTCACACCGGGGAACAGGCGGCCCGCGGCAAAGGGCTGGTAGAAGGCATCGGGCGCGGCTCGGCCAGCCAGGGAATGCGACTGGGCCATGCGGTAGATAACCGTGGCCGCTACACCCGGATCTTCGACCAGCTCATGCGCGTCGCGCAGGCTCACGCCGTCCTGTCTCAGGACATATCGGTTCTCGCGCACGTTGGCGAAGATCTCACGTTGCGCGGTTGAGCCCTCGTCGAGCTGGATCACGCCAGCCGGGCCGGTGCCCACCCGCCACTCGCGCGCGATCACTTCCATGGCGATGCGGTAACCTTCGACAAGAGCTGGCGGAGGCGGGGCCGCGTCGGCGAGCACCCCAGCTGTGCCGACGAAATGCGCGACATAGGTAGCCAAGCGTCCGGCCAGGGTTTGTGCCAGCGCCTTGTCGGCGGAGGGATCGGCAGGCAGGCCAATCCACGGCAGGTATGGGCGTTCCTGCATGCCGCCGAAGGTCCTGGGCAAGGCCAGTCCGCGCCCGTAGGGCTTGGGTTCGAGTCCCAGGACCAGACAGGTCGGCTCCGCGGCGTTGCGGCGAGCGGCTGCCGTGAAAGGTTGGCCGTCGGCACTGGCCTCGCGAACGAACTGCTTGGCCAAGTAGGATGTGCGCACCATCTCGAATGGGAAGCTCGACTCAAGCAGCCCGGGGAGTGGTTGCACCGCCTGGTCTTTGATGCTGAGACGATGCACGATAGGTAGTGCGCCATCCGACTTTCCCGCGACCGGCGCGAACAAGATGTACGAATCGGCGGGCCCGAGCGGCTTGTCGGGATCCGAGCGACAGCCGCCCGTGGCCACGACGGCGAGGCAGGCGGCGAGTCGGAAGGATGGGCGCAACATGACGGCCTACTCTATCATTCTCTGACGCGATCGCGCTGCGTCGCTCAACGGCTGATTGATTTGTCGAACAAACCCAACGAAGATCGAGACTGAAGATCCTCGCGATGCTCGTACTCCGTGCTCGCCTCTGCCCGGCCCTGCTGACCGCCCTTTTGCTCGGGGCGTTGGCACCTGCCCGGCCCGCGCTGGCCCAAGGCGCGGTTGTGCTGCCTGACCTGAGTGCCCCGCCGGAACTCAGCGTAGAGGCCGCTGCAGTGTCCCTTCTCCTGCGCTCGTATTTGAAACCTGGTGAACGCCATTTAGTGCCAAGGCACGAGCTGGCCCTTGCCATCGAGGCGTTCACCGGCCGAGCCCCGCGCGGCAGCTTGACCGTGTCCAACGATCTGGCACCTCGGCTTGCTGAGCAACTGGGGGCTGACCGGATCCTGGTCGCGCAGTTGCAGCAATCGCCCAAGCGCCTGATGGCAACCGGCCTGGTCTATGGTCCCGCGGGCAAGCGAGTCGGCCGCATTTCGGTGGGCGTGGCTGTGGGTGAGCTTGGCACCATGGCTCGCCAAATTGCCGGGCGCCTGGCCCCGAACATCGGCGCCACCGTCATCGATGGCCCGGCCGTGGGCCTGGCTGACCTGCGCCCCTTTGTGGCGGCACAGGCCGCGTTGCTGGTTGGCGACGCAGCCGCCGCGGCACGTGCGATCGAGGTAGCGCTGCCGAATGCAGCCGCGCATTTGCCCGCCGTGCTTGACGTCCTCCGGTCGCTGGCCGAGGAGCCCAGCCTGCCCAAGCCGACGCGCGTGCAAGCGCGCCTGCTCATGGGCGACTGGGCGGCTGCGGTTGAGTTGGCCGACGAGGGATTGGCGGCTGATCCCAAGAACGTCGCCCTGCGCGCCGCCAAGGTGCGGGCCAAGGTCGCCTTGCGGGATTTTGACGCCGCACAAAGCGAGCTCGACATGCTCAAGAGCGCGCGCAGCGTGCCGGCCGTGGTGGTCGCGCAGGCCGCACTGGCCGTCGAGCGGGGCGATCCCGTGGAAAAGCGCGACGAGGCGCTGTCACCCTTGTTGGGCCGGCCCGCCTCTGAGTGGCGCGTGGCGCTGCCTCTTGTGGCCGCATCTGCACCTGGAACGTTCGGACCGCAAGTGGAGTCGGCTGCCCTGGCAGCCGCGCAGAAGCTCGCGCCCGAGGAGCCAGGCCTGGCGTCCAGTGTGGCTGCGCGCGCCTTGACCGCGGGCGCGGCGGTTAGTCAGGCGGCTCCTCTCATCAAGGTCCAGGACTTGAGCACGGAGCAGGTCAAGGCCGTCAGCGCCCGTCTGGACAAGGTGGGCGGGTCCGACCCGGCAGCCGCGGCTTTGAGCCAGGAAATCAAGACCCGCCAGGACGAATCGGCAGAGGCTCTCGCCGCAGCCCGCGGGCCGGAAAAGCCAGTGGGGCCGCCCTCGACTCTCGCGCGCAACCTGTACACGCTCCTGCAGAAGTTCGACCTGCTCTACGAACCGACGCTGACCGCGGTGACCATCGCGCCTTTGCCCGGAAGCGGCCAACCGTTGTACTGGCCCTTCTTGGTTCGGCCCGAGAGGCTTTCCGCCGGGCTGCTGGAAGCGCTCATGCGCCCGCCCTGGGAGCTTTCCGCCGCGCGCTCGAAAATCCGCACCGAGGAGCTGGCTGCCGACCGGGCCACGGAAGACGCGCTTGCGGTGCTGGCGCACGACATGGGCAGCGAGGCCGTGCTCATGTACCGCATCCAGCCGGCCGGGCTGGCTCCCTGGGTGGACGTCGAGTTGATCCTGTTTGACGTTCCCAAGCAGAAGGTCTACCGAGCCAGCAGCGCGCTCATCGGCCGCTCCACTGGTCTGGTGATGGTCAATCCCTTGATCGCTAGTCTGTGCGTGCTGGCTCTGCTGGGATCGGTGGCTTGGGTGATCATACTTTCATACCGCGGCGCGATCGTGGTGCGCGTGCAGTGGGATCCCGATTCCAAGGAGGAGCTGTTTTCGGTCCTCATCTCACACAGCAACAGGACCCCAGTGATTGAGAACCCCACGGCCTACCAGAAGAAGCTGGAATGGCTGGGCCAACGCAAGCGGCGCTTCGAGGCCTGGCAGGTCGAGCGCAGCACCACGTTTCGGGGCATTCCCAAGGGCAAGTACTTCGTTCACCTGTACGGCATCTACACGCGCGGGCGCCAGATCCTGGTCTTGAACGAACCCTCTGAGGCGGTCGAGGTTCTTCCCCGCAAGACGGCTTTCGTCGCATTCAACCTGGAGGCATCCGAGGCAGAGTTCAAGGTTACCGTGATGGACGACGGCGGCCCGGTCGAGGGGGCGCGCCTATGGGTCGACCAGGATCGCGCCAAGGCAGTGGGAACGCCGAAAGAGGGCAACGTCACGCTGAAGGTGCCCAAGGGCTTTCACGTCATCCACGTGACCGCGAAGGGAATCCTCGTGGATCGGCCGTATCACGTAATCAAGGCCAAGATCCACGAGATGACAATCAACCTGGTGTGGGAGCGACGGCAGGAACACGCTTCGCGCGCGCTCGAACGCCAGGTGGACGACGCCCTTCCCTACCTGACCGTGTCGCGCAAGGCCCCGGCCGCTGCGCAAGGCGCAGCCACCTCGGCCGGCCAGCGGCCGTCCGCCAGCCAGGGCGCGACCGGATCGGCCGCCACGACCAGCGACCCGATCCAAATTCAAATGGCAGGCGGCGCCCCGGCCGACTTCCCGGCGGGGAGCATTCAAGGCCCGCTCGGTCGTCCGCCGCAGGCACCGCCCCCGGGACCGAGGCGGGCCGCTCAACCGACCCGTGGGCCCACGCCGGGTCCTCGTCAGGCCGTCGCGCCCACCGTCCTTGCTCAGACCTTTTCACCACCCTCCCCTGTCCGGCCGCAAACAGCGGCTGCGGCGGGCAGAATGACTCTTCGGCCACTGGCCCCACAGCCGGTCATACCCGGCCCGACCAACGAGCCACCCATGGATCTCAATGCGCCGGTCGACCTGGAACCCAATCCAGCCGCGCCGGTTGACCTTCCGCCCCCCAGCAAGCCGCGGCGGACAAGGTAGCAGAACCGAACTGCTCGAAGAACCATGGAAGCGGACTTGATGGGTTGACGATGGAATCGCACTCCCCCAGAATGAATTGCTAGGAATGCCCCTCGTGGAAGAGTTGAAAATTTTGATTCAGGTTCCGATGCGTGTAGTGCTCTACCTGTCGTCGGATGATCCGAAGACGTGGATCGCTCATGCCCTCGACTTCGACATCATGGGCCACGGAAGCAGTCGGAAGGCCGCCGTCACCATGCTGAACCAGGCATTGGCCGAGACGGTGCTGTTCCGCCTACAGCACAACCTTCCCCCTATCGAAATGGTACCGGCGCCTGAGGAAGTTTGGAAGCTAGCCTTCAAGGCTGGCCTCGCCAAGGGTTCGGCCCAACCGCTCAAGGATGCGAAAGTGAGCGTCGGACGCCCTGGGCAGCCCAGGAAGCAGATCGTGGTCAGCGACACGCCGCCGGTTTTTCCCCATGCCTGCTAGGCTGCGCGCACTCTGCGAAGCCTAGCAGTACTACGGAATCCAGGGTGCAACCCGAACCAAGGGAAGCCACCACATCTTCCATCACCCATCCGGCAAGGGGCGTCCCTACCCGATTCCCGCCCACAACGGCATGAAGACGGAGATCCCCGACGAATACATCCGTGGAATCTGCCGCGCCTTCAGCATCGATCTCGACGAATTCAAGAGGCGGCTGCGGTAACCGTTCAAGTCCGTTTCTCTTCCGCTTCCGCCCCGCTGTCAGGTCGGCTACGATGCGCTACGAGATGTCGCAGGCTATTGATGCCTTCGTGAACAAATGGGCTCCCTCCGGCGCGGCAGAGCGGGCCAACAAGGATTCGTTTCTGAACGAACTTTGCGACGTGCTGGGCGTGCCGCGCCCCAACCCGGCCACCGGCGATGCTGAGCAAGACACCTACGTCTTCGAGCGCGAGGCCAAGCTGATCCACGAAGACGGCCCCGTCACCCTGGGCCGGATCGATCTGTACAAGGAAGGTTGCTTCATTCTGGAAGCCAAACAAGCGGCTCGCGAAGACGCCCACAAGGCGGGCAAGAGCAAGCGGGAAAGCCCAGCCTGGAACGTGCTCATGAAGGATGCCTCCGGGCAGGCGTGGGGCTATGCGCGCAGCTTCGATCGCCCGCCGCCCTTCATCATCGTCTGCGATCTGGGGTACTGCTTCGATCTCTACGCGACCTTCGACGGGAGCGCGAACTACCGGGCGTTTCCCAACGCCCAGCAAAACCGGCTGTTTCTCAAGAATCTCGACCAGCACCTTCCCGTGCTGGCCAAGGTCTTCACCGACCCGCTGGATCTCGATCCATCCAAGCACGCGGCCAAGGTCACGCGCGAAGTGGCGGAGCACCTGGCCGAACTGGCGCGCCAGTTGGAGGCGGACAAGCACGACCAGGTGTTGATCGCGACCTTCCTCATGCGCTGTATCTTCACCATGTTCGCCGAGGACGTGGGCCTGCTGCCCGCAGGAATCTTCACCAAGGCGCTCAAGGATCAATGGGTGCCCAATCCGTCCGCGTTCCCCGCCGGCATCGAGCAGCTTTGGCAAACCATGAATCATGGCGGCCACATGTTCGGGGTGGTGAACAAGATCCTGAAATTCAACGGCGGCCTGTTCGCCAGCCCGCAAGCCTTGCGGCTGAACAAGAAAGCATTGACCCTGCTCCTGCAGGCCGCCGAGTGCGACTGGTCCGGCGTCGAGCCCGCCATCTTCGGCACCCTGCTGGAACGCGCCCTGGATCCGAAAGAGCGCCACGCTCTGGGCGCGCACTACACCCCGCGCGCCTATGTCGAGCGCCTGGTGCGCCCCACCATCGAAGAGCCCCTGCGCGCCGACTGGGACGTGGTGCGGGCGCTCGTCCGCCGCAACGTGAAGGCCTCCGAGCGCAGCACGGACAAGGCCGCCAAAGACAAAATCAAAGAGGCTGTAGCCGCAGTGCGCGCCTTTCACCAAAAACTGTGCGAAACCCGCGTCCTCGATCCCGCGTGCGGCTCGGGAAATTTCCTCTACGTCACCCTGGATCTCTTCAAGCGCCTGGAAGGCGAGGTGCTGGCCGAGCTGGATGGCCTGGGCGAAAAGCAAACCGTCATGCACATGGAATCCGTGCGCGTGACCCCTGCGCAGTTTCACGGCATCGAGATCAAGCGCTGGGCCAAGGAGATCGCCGAGCTGGTGCTGTGGATTGGCTACCTGCAATGGCACTTCCGCATGCACGGCAAGAACCTGCCCGTGCCCGAGCCCGTGTTGCGCGACTACAAGAACATCGAGTGCCGCGACGCCGTTCTGGCCTACGACGGCGAGCCCGAGCTGGTGCGCGACGAAAAGGGCAAGCCCGTCACCCGCTGGGATGGCGAGACCATGAAGAAGAACCCGGTCACCGGCGAGCAGGTGCCCGATGAATCCGCGCGCGTGCCGGTGTACAAATACAAGAACCCGCGCAAGGCCGAATGGCCGGAAGCGGATTTCATCGTGGGGAATCCGCCATACGTGGGAAACAAGCAGATTCGCCTGGCACTGGGCGACGGCTATGTCGATGCACTTCGTCTCGCCCATCCTGACGTCCCGGACACGGCCGACCTCGTGATGTACTGGTGGAATCTCGCCGCAAACGTGCTGCGGACTGGTCGCGCTCGGCGTTTCGGATTGATCACGACAAAGAGCATTTCGCAGACTTTCAATCGGCAGGTTATCGCCAAGCACCTATCGGCATCGCCGCCCCTCTCGCTGGTCTTTGCGATCCCGAACCATCCGTGGGTCGACACAGCGGATGGGGCCGATGTGCGCGTCGCAATGACTGTTGTCGGGGCCGGCTCGATTCCCGGGGTTCTCGCGACCGTGACGGACGAGCGGCCAGGCGAGGATCAGGTCGTAGTAGACCTTCAACTCCGCCACGGCCGCCTGAACCCCGACATGTCCACAGGCGCTGATGTCCGCGAGGGCGTGGTGCCCTTGCGGGCCAATGAGAATCTTTGCCTTCAAGGATGCAAGCTAGTAGGCGCCGGCTTCCTGCTAACGGAAGATGAGCGCTCGGCACTCGCCGGACAGAAGACGCCGGGTAGGCTGATGCCACTGTACGTGTCTGGAAGCGACCTCACGAAGAGACTGCCGAAGAGATTTGCAATCGACTTTTTTGGTTTGAGTCACGAGGAGGCAAGCCGCCAGTTTCCGGCCGCGATGCAGATCGTTATCGACCGGGTCAAGCCCGAGCGCGATCTCAACCGTAGGGACACTCGCCGCCGCAATTGGTGGGTGTTCGGGGAGAACGCCCCCAAACTGAGACGGGCCTGCCAGGGTCTGCGGCGCTTCATCGCAACGTCCGAGGTGGCAAAGCATCGGGTGTTTGTGTTTCTTCCGTTGCCCGGCACCTTGGCCGACGGCTCTTTGGCCGCGATTGCCCACGACGACCCCTTCGTTCTCGGCGTCCTGTCCAGTCGTCTACACGTCGTCTGGGCTCTGGCGGCCGGGGGGCGGATGGGCGTTGGCGATGACCCACGCTATCAGAACGGCCCGTGCTTCCAGCCCTTCCCTTTTCCGACGTGCTCCTCCTCGATTGTCCACCGCATACGGGAGACGGCTGACGCAATTGACGAACACCGACGAATCCAGCAAGCCGTGCACCCTGATCTCACCATCACCGGCATGTACAACGTCCTCGAAAAGCTCCGCTCCGGCGAGGCGCTTTCGGCCAAGGACAGGGTCATCCACGAGCAGGGCCTGGTGTCCGTGCTCAAGAAGTTGCACGACGATCTCGACGCTGCGGTCTTCGACGCCTACGGCTGGCCGCATGATCTTTCCGACGAACAGATCCTCGAACGCCTGGTGGCGCTGAACGCCGAGCGCGCGGCCGAGGAGAAACGCGGCCTTGTCCGCTGGCTTCGCCCGGAATTCCAGAATCCAACCGGCGCCAAGGCCGCCACCCAGCAAAAGCTCGCCGTCACCCAAGACCCCGACGATGTCCCAGAGGAAGCCGCCGCCCCGTTGCCCGCCGCCGCTGCGGCTTGGCCCAAGAAACTCCCCGAACAGATCGCCGCCATCCGCGACCTTGTGGCCCGCACCCACGAAGCCTGGACCATCGAGAAAGTCTGCACCGCCTTCAAGGGCGCCAAGAAGACCGACGTGGAAGAGGTCCTCGAAAGCCTAGAAGCCCTGGGCCTGCTCACCGGTTACACCCACAAATCCACCCGTCTCTGGAAGTCTTCCTGAGAAAGAACCCTAAAAGGGTTCTTTCAATCTCCCGCGATGAGTACCGCCTGGCAAAGCCCGTCGGCACTCACGCGAGTTTACCGCCTGATCTCGGAACGGAAACGCAAAGGGTTGGAGTCGTGCTACCGTTTCTGTCGTGCCGACAGTGTTTCTGGTCGACGGCTACCGATTCTTCTTCAGCAACGAAGGGATGGAGCCGCCGCATATCCACGTCGAGCGGGGTGACGGCTACGCGAAATTCCGGCTGGAGCCGGTGGAGTTGGTCGACGCAGTGGGCATGGGGACTCGCGAGCTACGACGTGCTAGATTATTGGTGATTCAGCATCGCATCGATTTCAGGGAGAAATGGCGTGAGTATTTCGGCACCTGAGCAACCCCGAGCTCTTCGCGTAGAGATAGTCGAAGGTGATCTCGTCGTCTATCTCGAAGACGGTCGTACCGTCTGCGTGCCGCTCGAGTGGTTCCCGAAGCTGCGCGATGCCAGCGCCGAAGCCTTGGGCGACTGGCGCCTTGTTGGGCGCGGCGTTGGGATCCACTGGCCTAGGCTGGACGAAGATCTTTCGGTGCGTGGCCTGTTGGTCCCCGAATCGGTTCATCAGCGTCAGCAGAGCCTGTAGAAACGCCCGTCCCTGCCCGTAGGGTGCCGCCGCCCTTGACTTGGCATCAAGCCGCGCGGCATACCTTCGCTTCCCAATTGCCCTAGAATGATTCCCATGGCCCCGTAGCTCAGGNNTCCTAAACCGTAGGTCGCCTGTTCAAATCAGGCCGGGGTCACCACGAATGTATCGGCGAGCGAAGCGCGGCTCCCCCTGCGGGGGCTTCGGGACGGACAGCCCACCCTGCCCACCCCGCGCGCTTCGCGCGCGCCCTCGCTGCCGCGCGGAGCGAGGGGGGCGCGGGGGTGTGCGAGCGAAGCGAGCCACACCCCCGATACAACGCCCGGCGGTTTCCTAGTCGCGTGGGGAGCCCGCNNGTTTGGGAACCCTTTCAGGGTTCCCATCAGACCGTAGGTCGCCTGTTCGAATCAGGCCGGGGTCACCAAAACCCTTTGCATTCCCTGTGCAGTGGGTGCCGACTGTGGTCAAATAGCCGTCGGACATGCCACGCCCTGCCTCGACTGACATCGCGCAACGCAAGGCCGACCACCTGCACATCGCAGCCTCGGGCGCGGGCGGCTTTGCGCGCTCGAGTCTGCTGGAATGCGTGCAGCTCGTGCATGCAGCGCTGCCCGAGTTGGCCCTCGACGAGATCGATCTTTCCACTACCTTGCTAGGCCGGCGGCTGGCTGCCCCGCTCATGATCGCGGGCATGACCGGCGGCACCAAGGAAGGCGCGACCATCAACCGAATCCTGGCTGCCACCGCCGAGAAACTTGGCATCGCGTTCGGGCTGGGCAGCCTGCGCCCCATGCTTGACCGGCCCGCGCTCGCGGCCACCTTTCAGGTACGCAGGCTCGCGCCCTCGGTTTTTCTCTTCGCCAATTTGGGTCTGGCCCAGCTCCGCCAGATGAAGACCAGCGAGGTAGCCGGGGCCATGGATCGCGTGGCTGCAGACGCGCTCTGCATTCACCTCAACCCTGGACAAGAGTTGGCCCAGCCAGGCGGCGATCGCGACTTCCGCGGCGCGCTTGCCACCATCCGCCGGTTGTGCGCGGAACTGGGGCGGCCCTTGCTAGTCAAGGAGACCGGCTGCGGCATCTCGCCCTCGGTGGCGCGCGCCCTGGAAGACGCTGGCGTGGCCGCCATCGATGTGTCGGGCGCGGGCGGCACTTCGTGGATCGCCATCGAATCCCTGCGCGCACGCGGCGAGCAGGCGACGCGCGGCCGCGAGCTGCGTGAATGGGGCATTCCCACCGCGGCCTGCGTGGGCTGGCTGGCTGCATCGGGCCTGCGCGCCGAAATCGTGGCTTCCGGCGGTGTGCGCACGGGCCTCGACGCTGCCCGGGCGCTCGCCCTCGGGGCACGCGTGGTGGCACTGGCCCAGCCGGCCCTGGTCGCGGTTCGCCAGGGCGGCGAGCGAGGCGCGATGGCCTATCTGTCCGGAGTCGTCGACGGCCTGCGCCGGGTCTGTCTGCTTTCGGGGCAAGGCAAAGCAGCCGACCTTGTCCGCGCCCCACGCGTGATCACCGGCGAACTCGGGCAGTGGCTTGGGCAAAGGCCGGCATGACGGAGAACCCGACCACCACCGGCTTCGGTCATGGCAAGGTGATCCTGCTGGGCGAGCACGCCGTCGTGTATGGTCAGCCGGCGATAGCGGCGGGCATGCAGGTCGGCGTGCGCGCTCACACCAACGCAGGGACAGGCAGCGTGCGCGCCCCGGCCTGGCAACTCGACCTGCAGGTGGGCGACGACTCGCCCGTGAGTACCGCGATCGATCGGCTGTGCCAACGACTGGGCGTCGCCGGCCGCAGCCTGGACTATTGGCTGGAAGCCGAGGTTCCGGCTCGTGCGGGCCTGGGCAGTTCGGCGGCCATGGCCGTGGCCATCGCGCGGGCAGTGGCAGTCCGCACCGGCGCAGGCGAGGATGACGTGCTCGCCGCCGCAGCGGTGGCCGAAGCGGTTTTCCACAAGACGCCCTCGGGAATCGACGCCGCAGTCGCCAGCCGAGGCGGTGTCGGCCGTTTCGACCGGGACGCAGGCTGGCAGGACATCCTGCTCGACCGGCCGATCGAGCTTTGCGTGGGCCTTTCAGGACAGGCGCGCCAGACCGGCGATCTGGTCAGCGCCGTGGCCCAGCTTTGCCAGCGCGTGCCGGTCGCGCGTCGTCTGATCGATGCCCTGGGAGACCTGGCCCGCGCTGGGATGGAGGCCATGGCCAGCGGCGATAGCGAGGCGCTTGGGCATGAATTCAACATGGCCCACGGGCTGCTTTCCGGGCTAGGCGTGTCCACGCCCGAACTGGACGCCTTGGTTCGTGCGGCGCGCGCAGCCGGGGCCCTGGGCGCCAAACTGACCGGCGCGGGCGGTGGTGGCGCGGTGATCGCGCTGGCCCCTGACCGCGGCGAAGAAGTGTTGAAACGCTGGCGCAGCATGGGCTGCTATGGCTTCCTTACTCTGGTAGGAAAATGAGCATCTACAGTCTTCCCCTGTCGGTTACCGCACGGGCGGGAACCAACATCGCGCTGGTCAAGTACTGGGGCAAACGCGACCCGACTTTGAATCTTCCCGCCACCGGCAGTCTGTCGCTGACCCTGGCCAATCTGGGCAGCGAGACCAGGGTGCGCTTCGCTCCTGACGCCGAGGCTGCCGAGGGTGGCGATCGCATCACCTTGGACGGTGCGCCCGCCCCACCGCGCTTTGCCGAGCGGGTGCGCCGCTTTCTCGACCTGGTTCGCCAGGAGGCGCGCATCGGCCTTCCCGCCGAGGTCGCCACCCGCAACAGCGTGCCCACCGCCGCTGGCCTGGCCTCCTCCGCTGCCGGCTTTGCCGCCCTGGCGCTGGCCGCCTCGCGGGCGGCAGGCATGAAACTGCTTCCGCCCGAGCTGTCGGCCCTGGCCCGCCAGGGCTCGGGCTCAGCCGCGCGTTCGATCTTCGGCGGCTTTGTCGAGATGGCGGCGGGCGAGCGTTCTGACGGCAGCGACGCCTGCGCACAGGCGCTGCTGCCTGCCAGTGCCTGGAATGTGCGTCTGGTGGTGGCGATCACCGCCGAGGGGTCCAAGGCCATCGGATCGAGCGAGGCCATGGAGCTGACCGCAAAGACTTCGCCCTACTACTCTGGCTGGCTGCAAGCGGTGCCGCAGGATCTGGTGGCTGCCCGTGCCGCCGTGCTGGCGCAGGATCTGGCGGGGCTGGGCCGGGTGGCCGAGCGCAATGCCGTGCGCATGCACGCTTGTGCCATGGCCGCCGATCCTCCCATCGTGTACTGGAACGGCGCCACCCTGGCCGCGATGGAGACCGTGTGGCGCTTGCGCACTGCCGGTACAGAAACGTTCTTCACCATCGACGCCGGACCACACGTCAAGGTCCTGTGCGCAGCAAGCGACGCCACGCTGGTGGAGCCCGCGCTGGCGTCGACGCCTGGGGTTCTGCGCACCCTGGTGCTGGCTCCTGGGCCCGGCGCCGAGGTCGTGCGCGAGGAGCGTCGATGAGCGCGCGCACCACCCTGGTGGGCACGCCGGTGGTCGCTGCCCCGGGCAAGATCTTCCTGGTGGGCGAGTATGCCGTGCTCGACGGCGGCGTGGCCGTGCTGGCGGCGGTGTCGCGCTATGCGGTCGCGCAGTACCTGCCCGGGACCGAGCCACAGTCTGCCGTGGTCGGAGAAGCCGTGAAGCGCTCGCTCGCGGCGATTGGCGAAGCCTCGGCCGCTTTGCCGCCCGGATCCGTGATGGTGGACACGGACGCGTTCTGCCAGGGCAAGTTCAAGATCGGGCTAGGGTCCAGTGCAGCCACTGCTGTCGCCACGGTAGGCGCCACGTTCGAGACCGCTGGTCTGTCCATCGAAGGCATGCAGCATGAGATCTTCTCGATCGCCGAGGCTGCCCACCGGGCGGCCCAGGGCGGTGTGGGCTCGGGTGCCGACGTGGCCGCTGCTGTCTGGGGCGGCTTCATCAAGTTCATGCGGCCCGCCGAGGGCCCCCCAGTCATCGAAGCGATTGCCGTGCCAGCCAGCCTGCACCTGGTGGTGTTTTGGACAGGGGATTCTGCTGACACGCGCGAGTTGGTCGAATCCGTGCGGGCGTACGCGAAGATGGCGCCATCGTCCTACCGCATGTTGATGGGCGCGCTTTGCACCACGGCCGAGCGTTTCGTGAACGAGCTTCACGCGGGTCGTGCCACCGGCGCCGTGGTGGCCGCCGGCCGTTATGGCCGACAACTGGCCGAGCTGGGCAAAGCCGCGGGGGTAAAGATTGTCACCAAGGCCTTCGAGCGGGCGGCTGCCCTGGCCCGTGAGTTAGGTGGCGATGCCAAACCCTCGGGGGCCGGGGGTGGCGACGTTGGCGTGGCTCTGTTCGCCACACCCGAGGCGGCAGCGCTTTTCGCCCGCGCCTGCCAGCCCGCGCTTTCGGTGCTAGACGTTTCCCTCGCCCGCTCTGGCGTGTACCGCCGCTCTGGCGAAGAACTACCGGCCGCGGCACGGGGGAACTTTCATGTCGCATAGCTCACGCATTCCTGAGTTCCGTCGCTGGTCGCTGGCGGCTCGGCGTCGTGAGTTGGCGGAGCGCGCGGGGCTGGACCGCGATGATCTGGCGTTGCTGGATACCGGCGGCATCGCCGCAGCGGACGCGAATCGCATGGTCGAGAACGCCGTGGGTATCTACGCCCTGCCCCTGGGCGTGGCGCTCAACTTCCAGGTCAACCAGCGCGACTACCTGGTGCCCATGGCGGTGGAGGAGCCGTCGGTGATCGCCGCCGCCTCCTACGCGGCCCGCATGGTGCGCGCGGGTGGCGGTTTTTTCGCCGCAGCCGATGCGCCGGTCATGATTGCCCAGGTCGAACTGCGCGAGGTTGGCGATCCGACTTCGGCCCGAGCCCGCATCGAGGCCGCCCGGGCCGAGATCCTCGCGCTGGCTGACGGCTGCCAGGCCGTGCTGGTTTCCGTCGGCGGTGGCGCGCGCGATCTGGAAGTGCGACACGTAACGGGCTCGACGCAAAACCGGCTGGTGGTTCACCTGCACGTGAACTGTCGCGACGCCATGGGCGCCAACTCGGTCAACACCATGGCCGAACGCGTGGCCCCTCGTCTGGCCGAACTTTCTTGCGGTCGGGTCGGCCTGCGCATTCTCTCCAATCTGGCTGACCGGCGCCTGGTGCGCGTCAGTGCCCGCGTGCCCTTTTTCGCCTTGGCGTCGGACAAGGACGGCGCCGCCGGCAGCCAAGTGGCGGAGGGCATTGCCGCTGCCTCGCGTTTTGCCGAGGACGATCCCTATCGCACGGCAACCCACAACAAGGGCATCATGAACGGCGTGGATGCGGTTGTCATGGCCACCGGCAACGACTGGCGCGGCGTGGAAGCGGGCGCGCACGCCTATGCCGCGCGCGATGGCCGCTATCGGCCGCTCAGCACCTGGAAGGTCGAGGGCGATGCTCTGGTGGGACGGTTGGAAATGCCTATGGCGGTGGGCACGGTCGGCGGAACCTTGCAGGTGCACGCCGGGGCGCGACTCGCCCTGCGCATCCTGCGCGTCTCTTCTTCCGAGGAGCTGGCCATGGTGATCGGCGCCGCGGGCCTGGGACAGAACCTGGCTGCCCTGCGCGCCCTGGCCACCGAAGGCATTCAGCGCGGCCACATGAGTCTGCACAAGCGCGCGGTGGGCGACCCATCGCCCGACCCGAAGGGAGCGCGGTCGTGATCCGTTCGATCTTGCAGAGCGGACGCAGGCGTCTTGCCGACAGGGCCGGCGGCCATGCAAGCGCGCCGACCGAGGCGGGGGCCTCCCTTCCCTGGTTGGACCCGCCCGCCGGACCGTGGCCGGTGGAGCGCGCCTACCACTACTGCGAAGAATTTGCCCGCGCCCACCACGAGAACTTCCCGGTGGCCTCGCGCTTCGTGCCCGCCGCTTTGCGGCCGCATGTGGTCGCGCTCTACGCTTTTGCCCGCGCGGCCGACGACTTTGCCGACGAGCCGCAATACCACGGCCACCGCAGCCAAGCGCTGGATGCTTGGCAAGAGGAGCTGCACCTGTGTTTCCATGGCGAGCCTCGCCACCCGGTATTCGTGGCCCTGCACGACACCATCGAGAAGTGCTGCCTGACCCTGCCACCTTTCGAGGATCTGCTATCTGCTTTCCGCGCGGATCTTGAGGTTACGCGTTATGCGACGTTCACTTCCTTGCGTGCCTACACCGCGCGCTCGGCCGAGCCGGTGGGGCGCCTGCTTCTCGGGCTGTTCGGCTATCGAAACCCGGAGTTCGTCCGCTTCGCCGACGAAATCTCGACTGCGGTTCAACTTACCAACTACTGGCAGGACGTGGCCTCCGATGCGGCCCGCGACCACATCTACATTCCCGGCGAAGATCTGCACTTTTTCGGCGTCAGTGAAGCCGACATCAAGGCGCTGCGGATTGCAGCCCCCATCCGTGATCTGATGCGCTTCGAGGTCGCGCGCACTCGCGCCCTGTTCGAGCGCGGCCGCCCCCTGCTGGGCAAACTGGGACACGACCTCAAGTTCGAATTGGCGCTCATCTGGCTGGCCGGCATGGCGATCCTTGACAAGATCGAGGAGGCTGACTTCGACGTGTTCACCCACCGCCCGGTCATTGGCAAGCGCGACAAGGCCAAGATCCTGGCCCGCGCCGCCAAGCGCTGGGCCGCGCGCCTCGATCTCTCGGCCTTGCGGCGCCTGTGGCCTTGACCAAGTTAGCTACACTTCGCGGCGGCCAGCTATCGCTGGCCATTGCCCCATGACTGAGCAGCACGATCCGTATCAAGCCCTTCGCTATCGCGAATACCGCTGGTTTCTCCTCGGTTCCGTGCCCCTGTTCATGGCCGCACAGATTCAAAGTTTGGTGATGGGCTGTTTTACGAGATCCAGTTGAAGACGCCGCCTGAGATGATGGGGCGAGTGCAGGCCATCAACGGCTTCTTCATCGGCAGCAGCAATGAGCTGGGCGCCTTCGAGTCAGGTGTGGCCGCTCGCCTGTTCGGCCTTGTGCCCAGCGTGCTCTTTGGCGCCTGCATTACTTTGGTGGTGGTCGCGCTCACCGCCTGGCGGGTTCCTGAGTTGCGCAAGCTCAGTCGGCTGTGACGACAGCGGATGGGAGCGCGTGGCGCCAGGTGCGTGGGTTGTGGTCGCTGGGCAGCCTGTGCGACACTCGGGCAGTGAAGTCGCTGTGGCTCCTCGCCGTCATCCTGGTGACGGTGTATGCACCTCTGCTCGGCGGCCGGGTCATCTACAACCGGGACGTGGCGCGCTTCGTGTATCCGATTCGCTGGTTCGTGCGTGACTGCATCGAGCGCGGCCAGTGGCCCTGGTGGAACCCGGACATTGGACTGGGCTTCTCTACCTTGGCCGATCCGCAATACGGACTGTTTTATCCACCTAACCTGCTTCATCTCGTCGGCCCGCTGCCAGTATCGGTGATGCTGGTCATGCTCCTGCATCTTGTGGGCGGCGCCTTCGGCATGGCGCTGCTGGGCCGCAGCTTTGGGCTGCGCCGAGAAGCCACCTTGGTGGCGGGGCTGGCCTGGGCCCTGTCGGGCTACGTGGCATCGCTGTGGACCACCGGGTGTCTCCTGACCGCGGCGACATGGATCCCGTGGCAAGCTTTCGCCTTCGTGCACCTGGCCGGTAGGGTAGCGATGGCGCTACCGTGGCGGCGGGCGGCAGCGGGCCTCGCGGCCGCCATTGGCGCCGCGTTTCTCTGCGGCGAACCGTTCGTCGCCGCCATGGGCGTGCTCTTGGGCCTGGGGATGGCGTTGCTGTGGCTCTTGGCAGAGTTCCGCGACGAAGGCGATCATGCGGGTCAGCCGGCCATCCGGGTGCTCCGGCGCTTTGGCGGAGCAGTCATCGGCGCCGGTCTCAGTGGCTTGGCGCTTGCGGCCGTGGGTCTACTGCCGGCCGCACTGGCAATCACGGGCACTGAGCGTCGGGGCGGGCTTGATGCTGCTGTGGCGGAGAGTGGCTCGTTGCATGTTGGCCGGCTAATCGACTTTGTGGCCGCCGGAGCAACTGGCAAAGCGTGGGCGGTGGCGTCGGATGCGCCCTGGGTGCACACGCTCCTCGACGGTCGTCCACTGAGTATGAGCCTCTATCTTGGCGGTAGCGTTCTGGCCCTCGTCCTGGTGGCCTTTGTGCGACGACGAGACCGTGCGTGGGTCCAGGTGTGGGGCTTGGCCGTGCTGGCGGTGCTCTCCCTGCTGCTCGCCATGGGTCGCCACACGCCGGTTCACGCCCTGGCGCGGGTACTGCTTCCACCGCTGGCCTACATGCGAGCCCCAGAGAAATATTTATTGATGCTGGTACCCTGCCTGGCACTCCTGGCGGGCTTCGGCGCCCAGCGCTTGCTCTCTGGTGCCGCTGAGCGCGTTCACTTGCGCATCGCCGTCTTGCTCGCTCTCTTGCTCGCGACAGCGGTTTTGGCTCCGCTTGTCCTCGAGGCAAACCTCGGCGGCTTTGTCCGCAGCGGTTCTCTGCATGCCATGGCCGCGGCTGCCGGCGTCCTCGTGATCTCGGCGCTGCTGGTGCGCCACGGCCGTGTCGCAGGAGGCGCTCTCGTCGTGCTAGTCGCGGGCGATCTTGCTCTGGGCTCAGGCTTTCTTCTGCGCTTCGGAGAACCGTCGCTCTTTACGGCGCCGCCGCCGCTGGCGCGTACCATCCACGACGATTTCCGACGGGCTGGGCGGCCTTCCCCGCGCCTCTTTCGCGGCAGCATGGTTCAGGAGAGCGCCACGCGCGCAGACCCGCAGCCGACAGATCGTCTGACCTTCAACACACTTCGCGACAACATCAGCGTTCCTTTCGGCATCGCCATTCTGCCGGGATATGAGGTGGCCGCGCCTCCGGCTCTGGGCCGCCTGCTCGGACACGGCCGCCGAGAGCTACTCAGGCTCTTGAGCATTGACTACGCCCTGCTCTCTGACCGCGGCGGCGCCCCACCACCGGGTTTGCGAGCGCTTGCCTCACCGGTCCCAGGGGTACGCTTGTTCGGCGTCGCGGGTGGCTTGCCCAGGGCGTTTCTTAGCTTCCACGCCGAGAGATTGCCCGCCAACCAAATCCAATCGCGCCTGCTCGACGAAGATGTGACAGCCGGACGGGAGATTCTTCTCGACGATTCGAGCCCGGCCGTTGTCTTGCCCGCCGCCAAGGCGGAGCCGGTTGCTTGCGCCATCGAGGCATACACGACCACACGCCTTTCCGCTCGCTGCGTGGCCGACCGGCCGGCCATGGCGGTGTTCGTCGAACAGCAACTCGACGGATGGTCGGCCACGGTCGATGATGCCCCCGCTTCCTTGCTGCCCGTGAATACCCTGATGAGGGGCGTGCCAGTGCCCCCAGGGTCGCACTCGATCGCGCTCACCTTCTCGCCGCCAGGTCTGCTGGTTGGCTCGGCGCTTTCTCTCGCAGGGCTGTTGCTTCTTGCGTGGCTCGCTATCGGCCCGATTTCTTCTGCTTTCGTAGGGTGGCCAGGCGCTCGGCGATGTCGCGCTCGCGGCCGGAATTCGACGGCTGGTAGTAGTGCGGGTCCTTCAGCTCTTGGGGCAGGTAGTCCTCGACGACAAAGTGCCCCTGGTAGTTGTGCGGGTACTTGTATTCCTTGCCAAAGTCCATGGATCGGCCGAGAGCCGAGCTGGGATTGCGCAGGTGCAGCGGCACCGGGAGCGCACCGTGTTTCTCCACGTCGGCTTTGGCCGCGGCGTAGGTTGTCACTGCGGTGTTGCTCTTGGGCGCAACTGCGAGATACAGCGCCGCTTGCGTGAGAGGGAGGTGGCCCTCGGGCATGCCCACGAAACGGACCGCGTCGGTCGCTGCCATGGCCACGCGCAAGGCATTGGGATCCGCGTTGCCGATGTCCTCAGCCGCAAAGATCACCATCCGGCGCGCCACGAATAGCGGGTCTTCGCCTGCCTCCAGCATGCGCGCCATCCAGTACACCGCCGCATCAGGGTCGCTGCCGCGCATGCTCTTGATGAAGGCGCTCACCACCTCATAGTGCTGGTCGCCTGCCTTGTCGTAGAGCAACGCCCGCCGCTGCAATGCCTCCTCGATGGTCTTGGAGTCGATGGACTTGCGGCCCTGCGGGTCGGGCTGCGCGATGGCCGCGGCTGCCTCCAGGGTGGCCAGGGCCTGGCGCGCATCGCCGCCAGCCTGGGCCGCCACCAGATCCCGCGTAGCCTCCGAACACTCGATGGACTCAGTGCCCAGGCCCCGCCTGGGATCAGCGAGGGCGCGGTCAATGATGGTACGCAGATTCTCCTGGGAGAGCGGCTTTAGCACCACCACCTTGGCGCGCGAGAGCAGCGGTGCATTCACCTCGAAGGAGGGATTCTCCGTCGTGGCCCCGACGAGAATCACCGTGCCTGCCTCCACATGGGGCAAAAGCGCGTCCTGCTGGGCCTTGTTNNTGGATCTCGTCGATGAAGAGCAGGGTTCTCTGTCCGCGCATGTCCCGCCGCTCGGCTGCCTCGGCCACGGCTTCGCGCACCTCCTTGACCCCGGATGTCACTGCCGACAGGGCCACGAAGCTAGCATTGGTTTCCGCGGCCAGCAGGCGTCCCAACGTGGTCTTGCCCGTGCCTGGTGGGCCCCACAGGATGAGCGAAGTCAGCTCCTTGCCGTCAAGCACACGCCGCAGCCAGCGACCCGGGCCAAGCAGGTGGTCCTGGCCAACAAACTCGGCCAATGAAATCGGCCGCATGCGTTCGGCCAGCGGCTGGCCGCGCCGGTCCTTGCCTGCGGCATGGGCGAAGAGGTCCACTGGTAGATAGTATAGCTGCTGGCGTCGTCTCGTGGTTGCAGTCACGGTCCCCTTCACGGTAGACCCGCGGCCAGCATCCAATGTTGCGCCACACGTTCGCTCTCATCTTCACCATCTGCTTCGGCCCCCTGACCGTCGCCGCACAGCCCAGCCGGCCGGTGAGCGACGGCGCCGCTGTGACAGCGTCCGCGGCCCCTGCCCCGCCGCCGCCATCCTCGCCGCCCCCTGCAAACCCCGCGGAGCGACCAGCGTGGCTCAAGGCGCGGCTGGATGCGATCTTCACCTCACCTGCCCTTGCCGGAGCCAAGGTCTCGGTGATGGTGCTGGACGCGGAGAGCGGCAAGCCCATCTACAGCCGCAACGAGAAGAGCGGTCTAAACGCCGCTTCCAACGTGAAGCTGGTGACCAGCGCGGCTGCGCTTGCCCTTCTTGGACCCGAGTTCCGCTGGAAGACAGCTGTTCTCGGCCTGGCGCCAGCCGAGGGTGGGCGTGCGATCAACCCCGCCGGCGAATTGCAGGGGGATCTGTTTCTTCGCGTTTCGGGCGACCCAACCCTCACCACCCAAGATCTGGCCGAGCTGGCCAGCGAGCTTGCTGCCATCGGTCTGCGCAAAGTGCGCGGAGGCGTGGTGGTCGACGCCAGCGCCTTTGACAGCGCCACGGTGGGGCCGTCCTATGATGAAAAGGACGACTCGGCCGCGTTTCGCGCGCCCTCGTCGGCTGCTTCGCTCAACAGCAACGCGGTCACGGTCATCATCACGCCTGGGCCTAGCGCAGGCGCACCGGCCCGCGTGGTCCTCGACCCGCCGTCATCCAATTTGGTCATGGCCGGCCGGGTGACCACCGCAGCCAAAGGGCCGGCCGCACCCATCGTGCAGACCAGCGACGCAGGCAACGGTCAGACCCGGGTGACCGTGTCGGGCCGCATTCGCCTGGGCAGCGAGCCGCGCATCGTGCTGCGTCGGATCATTCAGCCGGATCTGTTTCTCGGCCAAACCTTCAAGCAGATTCTGCAAAAACGTGGCATCACCATCGACAAGCCGGTGCGCGTGGCCGCGGCTCCCAAGGACGGGCTGCGCACGCTGGGCAGCCACGACTCGCCCACCTTGGCGGTGGTCGTGCACGAGCTGGGCAAGCGCTCGAACAA
>PMKP01000441.1 GCA_003157775.1 Myxococcales bacterium
CTGGGCGGCGGGCTGGTGGCCAAGTACGGCGTGCGCCGCTGCCTGCTGACCTTTGGGGTGATGCTGATGGTCGCCAACACGGGATACTTGGCTCTCGCCTTTCACGGCAGGAGCGTGGCGCTGCTGGCGGCGGCCATCGGCATCGACAACGTGTGCGGCGGCATGGTGGACGCGGCCTTCGCTGCCTTCATCATGTCTTTGTGTAACAAGTCCTTCTCGGCGACCCAGTTCGCGTTGCTGTCCAGCGCCTCGACCATCATCGGCCGGATCATCAGTGCTGGCTCAGGGTGGCTCGCCGCCACGGTCGGCTGGCCGGTCTTCTTCGGCATCACCATCGTGGCGGCGGTACCGGCGTTGCTGCTACTCGTGCTGGCCTTCCCGCACAGCGCGGGAGCTTTGGACCAGGCGAAGTAGAAATCAGATACTGGCCCGCAGACCCAAACCCAGATCGAGAAGGCCGGGGTTGCGACTCGGAATGGCTAGCCCACCGAGGTTCATGGCGTCGGTGCCAAAGCGAAACTCGCCGTGGTTGTTGCCCCAGTGGACGGCTACAAAAGCCTCGAAGCGCAGGTGGGTGAGCAAGATGAACGAGTAGTCGAAACGGGTGATGCCAGAATGGTCAGAAAGATTGGCGAGGTTCGACAGGGTGAAGGTAGTGTTGTCCCATGAGTACGGTGCCGGCGCGGTGGCGAACAACGCTGCGTATTGCCGACCAAGGTAGAAAAAGGTCGCGGGCTCGCGCAGTGCCTGCGAGTGAGGCAGGATGAGTCCGGGATAAACGGCCGTGTCACCGTACCCAAGGCCGTTGTAGAAATACTCGGCGCCCACGGTGAACACGTCCTTGTCGGCGTATTTGATCGAGTAAGAGACGCCGCCCGTGGCCTGCGGCTTCACCCCGGAACCAGGCGCAACCGGATAGAGCCTGTCGACCGCCGGCCCGAGGACATATTGGGCGAGGGTCGTTTGATCGACGGCAGTGGTGGGCGGCGTCCCCAGGGTCAGGCTCGACGGATCGATGCAGTTGTTGAAACGAACTCGATCGATGTCGTGCGCAAAACGCAGCCCTACCTCACCCCAGAAGTCGAGATCCCAGATCCCGGCCGAGATGTCGGCCGCCAGCTTGGGCTTGTGCCCTCGCTGGACTAGACCACCCAAGCCCAACTCGGACGCGCCCCAGACCACCTCGGCGCGGGCAGCCCCGGCCACCGCGCTCGCCGTAGGCGTGGCGCCAGCTCCCTCGGTCAAGCCGTAGGCGTAGAAGTTCCAGCCGCGTGCCTCCCAGGGCACGTGTAGCTTAATCATGGTGGTGCCGGTGCGCGCGTCGAACAAGTCGAGCGGGTTGCGGTGCTGGAGGTGCAGGAAATCCGTCGGGGTCCAGAAGCGCGCCGTGCCCCAGCGTACATGCTGGCGGCCCGCGGTGACGAACACCGTGTGCTTGATGTCGAAACGCAGCCACATCTGATCGAGCAACACAGTGGGCGTGCGCGTCTGCTGCGCGAGGAAGAGCGAGCTCAAGCTGGCAGTGCCCCCGCTGGAAAAGCCGCCCTGAGAGCCCCCACTGATGTTCGAGAGACTGGTGCTCGCGGTCTCAGGCAAGGTGGGGTCGAAGATCGTGCGCGCAAGTACGAAGCCGCGCACCCGGTCGTTGGGCCGTACGTCCAGGTACGCGTCGAGCAGAGAGGGCGACGACAGGGTCCAGTTGCCTGCACTCTGGCTTTGCAGGGCTGACGTCTGCGCGCGCAGGTAGATCTGGCCGCCGATCTTGAGGGGATCTTCGGGTGCCACTTCGGCCGAAAAACGGGTCGCCGCCTCGGGCGCCCCCAAATTCAACTGATCCCGCGAATCCTTCGTTTCGCCCACTGACGTCGTGGCCGTGGTCGTGGCCGCGACGGGCGCGGGCGAAGCCCGCGGGGGCTGGTGGGGCGGGCTGTCCGTCCCGAAGCCCCCGAAGGGGGTGGCCGGTTCCGGGGCCGTAGCCGGGACCGAAGCCGAAGCCGGCGCCGGCGTCCCAAACATGTCGGCCTCGTTGGGCCTGTCCTGCGCTCGCGCCGCGGTCGCGCTTCCTGCCACGATCAGGATCGCCAGCCCCAGGCGGTCGCGATTCATCGGCTCTTACTCTCCAACCAGGCCTTGGTGAAAAGATTGGGCTCCAAGGGGCGCATGTCCACCGACTTAACCAGGATTAATGTCGAGTTGGCCTTCTCCACCTCATCGTAGAAGCGCATCTCCTCGGGGTACCACACGTCGACCTTCTTCGATTCGCTGTAGGCCTTCTTCCAGCGCGGATAGTACGAAGTACGCAGGAGCCGCCCTGACAGGGCGAATTCCTGGCGTTTAAGCACATTCTTGGTTTCCTTGTCGATCCACAACTTGATGACCGGGAACGCCAGATCGATGTCGGGTTTGCCGGTCAGCTTCATCACCTGCGCGGTGTAGGCACCCAGCTTCTCTTGGCCCAAGTCCTCGGGCTCGTACTCCTCGGCCAGGCGCGATTCGTCGAAGTCTGAACGGCGCGAATTGGTACCGCCGATCCGTTCGCGCTCGGTTTTCCGTTCCCACTTGCCCACCGACGGGTCGTAGAACCACAGGTTCTTGTCGATGCGCAGATACCCCTGGCCCTGGGAAGCCTTGGGTTTGGTGAACAAAATGATGAACTTCTGATCCTGGCTGCGCCGGAAGACCAGGGCCTCGTAGGCCACGTCGACCTTGTCCTTCTCTTTCTGCTCAATGTAGACAAGGTTGCGCCAGTCGCCCTGATTGCGCTGCCGCTCATCCACGGCCTTGAGAAGATCGACCATCTCGGCCTTGCCCAAGGCCGCGGCCATGCGCGGGGCAAGTAGTGTGAGGACCAGCCCAAGGGCGGCGAAGAAGCGGGACATACGCATTGTCATTGCTCCAGTGCTATCCAAAGTGGGACATCGCTGACACGGGCTTCAGTCGCGCGGCCCGGTAGGCCGGATACAGCGCCGCCAGGGTCGTCACGAGCGTGATGAAGAGCGCGGCGCGCACCAGCCCGCTGGCGTGCAGGGCAAGCTGAACCCGGTCGGACATGAGGAAAAGTTGCACTGACAGCGGCACGTGGATGCGGGCCGCATTGATGGCGGCCCCCAGGCCTGCCCCGGCCAGCGCGCCAGCTCCCGTGCCCATGAGCCCGAGCAAGAGCGACTCGTAGAGGAACATGCGCAGCACCCCGCCCCGCTGCATGCCGATGGCGCGCAAAGTGCCGATCTCGCGCGTGCGCTCGCGGATGGCGATCCACATGGTGTTCATGATGCCGGTGACCACGATGGCGATGAGTATGGTGAGCAACACCGCGGTCAGACCCTTTAGAACAGTCAGGGTCCAGGTGATGAACGAAACCTCGTCCTCCCAGGTTGTCACGTCCAGCTTCTGCCCGGTCCAGTCTTCGCGCGCCACCGTCTGAAACTTCATCCAGAATGGGTTGGGATCTGCGTCCATCACGGTCCAGCCCAATTTTTCAAGCTGCCCGCGCAGGCGCGCCGCTATGGCAGTCACCTCGGGAACGAATTGTGGTTTGAGGTAGATGTGGATCGCGCCGGTGGTATCGGGGCGAAGCTGATACAGGGCGCGCGTGGTCTCCACTGGAACAAAGACCCCGAACTTGCTCATCAGCCCCATGTCCTTGGCGATGGCGACGATGCGGCAATCGATGGTATTGGCCGCACCGCGCGTGGTCTGCGCCGACAGGGTGACCGCGTCGCCCACCTTGACCTTGAGCCTTTCCACCTGCGACTCGAAAACCATCATGGTATTGGGCTCGGCCAGGTCCTCCAGGCGCCCACTCACTAGTTCAATGACCTTGCGAAAAGCGGGCTCGTTCTTGATGTCTATGCCGGTGATGCCTGCCTGGGTCGAGCCCAGATCCGAGATGATCTTGGCCCAGCCGCGGCCGCGATGGACCATGCTCTCCATCTCAGGCACGCTCTTCTTGACTGCCTCAATGACCTTCTCATATTCGGTCACGATGGGACCGCCGGCGCTGCTGGTCACTTTGAAGAAGCCGCCCACGTTGACGTGGCCGGTACTAAGCGTGGTGGCAGCCCGGATCATGGTTTCGCTCACGCCGGTCGACAGGGCGTTGAGCAGGATGAGCAGGGCCGTCACACTGGCGATGGCTGTCGCCAGAAAGAAGGTGCGGCGGCTGTGCTGGAACAGGCTGCGGAAAGCAATGCGGAGATCGAGAAGGAATCCCATGGCTAGTCGTCCGATTGCATGGCCTGGCGCGGGCTCACCCGCATGGCCAGCAGGCCCGGGTAGATGCTGGAGATCGCGCTCACCACGAGCACGATGCCGAGCGAGATAATGACGTTGGCCGGGCTCAAGCTGGGATGCAGGCGCGGGCCGGAGAACAGGAAGTAGAGGATGTCGTTGGCGGCCGGGATGCCCACGGCGTGGATCACGCCTACGATGCCAGCCCCCAGCAGGGCGCCTATACTGCCGAACAGCACGCCCACCGCCAGCGCCTCCACCAGCAACATGCCGAGCAGGAAACGGCGCTGGGCACCAATCGCGCGCAAAGTTCCGATCTCAGGCATGCGTTCGAGGGTGGCCATGACCAGAGCGTTGTTAATAATGACCAGCGCCACGGCAAAAATGATCAAGACCGAGATGTAGAGCACGGCGCGGATCATGGTCACGAACTGTCCGACCAGACCAGATGCCTTCTGCCAGGTGATGGCGTGCAGGGGAATCCCGGCCTTGCCGCCGGCCGCCTCGATGTCCTTTATGGTCTGCGAAATCCTCCGCGGGTCCTTGACGATGACGGCCGCGTTGAGCACATCGCCTTGCTCAAGTTGCGTCGGATCGAAGGACTGACTGGCGCGATCTGCGCGCTGCTGCCTGCCGGCCAGGCTGCGCAGGGCCGCCTCGGCCTCGTCCACCGGTCGCCCGGCCTGGCCAACCGGCGCTGCCTCGGAATCCTTGTTGCCAAAAAGCTCGGCCTCGGCTCGCTCACGCGAAACCTCCTTCACACCCGCCATCGTCTTGATCTCCTGCACTTCCCGCGCGCGCTCCGGGGTGAGAAAGCCATAGAGCTCGCGGAAAGAGACCATGTCCATCAGGTTGAGCTCGCCCGCGATATGTGAATCCTCCAAGCCCTCGAAGGCAAACGTGCCGTACACGCGCAGTTTCACCGACTGAACGTAGCCGCTCTTGGTGAAGGACTTGATGGTCAGCGTGTCGCCCACCCGCACCCGGTACAGTTCCAGCATGGGCGCCAACTGGTCGTAGAAAAAGCGATAGCGGCGCGCGAAATTGGCGTCCTCGACCCGGAAAAATTCGGCCAGCAATTTGGCCACGTCGTTTTCCTGGCTGCCCAACTCGCCCTGCAAAAGACGGCGAAAACTGGCCGTCTTCTGCCCGTCGAGCTGCAGCATGATCTCCTTCACCTCGCTGGTGTTCTGCTTGACAAAGCGCTGCAGCTCCTCACTGCGGGCGATGGTCTGGCTGCGCTTCTTGATGCCGTCGTTGATCCGGTCCAGGCGCAGGGCCGTCTTCAGCTTGACCTGCTGCTCGTAGACCCACTTGGAGAACAAGAAACCGCGCTCGCCCCGCGGGATGGCCTTGCCGTCGACGATCTTCATACGATCAAACGACTTGGCAAAAGCGTCCACGTCAGTGCCCAAGTAGCGCAGGAACAACATGTCCGCATCGCTGGCCAAGGGTGCGATGCGATTCTCGAGAAACTCGAGCGCCGGATAGGGATCACGGTCGAACCCGGCCCAAAACTCCGTCGACACTGCCTTGACCACCGCGGCCAAATCGTCCTGGGAAATGGCCTTCTCGCTCTGGATCTTGCGTATGTTGTCCACCTCCGCGGACAGCACGGTAACGATCTGGCGCACGTGATCCTTTTCGGACTCGTAGGCAACCTGCACATCCTCGCCCGCCAGTTTGCGCCGGGCCAGGGCGCGCAGCCGTTCCAGCACCACGTCCACGGTATTACCTGCGATCACCTGGGCTGCCGAAAGGCCCATGGGGACCACCGCCTTGACGTTGGGCACGCCGAGCAGGGTGCGACGCAAGGCCGCAAAGTCATCGATGGGCGTCAGATCGGGTGTCTCCATGGCCATGCTGCCCATCACGGTCAGCTCGTCCTTGGACTTGGCTGAGTAGACCTGGATGTGACCAGCCACGGACCCGATCACGCTGCGACTCATGGAGGCATCCACGCTGTCCACCAGCGCCGTTCCCACCACCACCAAGAGCGATCCGAACAGAATGATACCACCGACGATCAGAGTCTTGAGACGACTGGCGAACAGATTGCGCAAGGCGATCAGAACAATCACCTTGAGGGTGTCGAAATACCCGCGCATCAAACCAGCCTTCCTGTGGGCAGCCCGCCCGCACGCACCGCCTCCTCGGCTGACACACGATCCTGAATCTGTCCGTCGGCCAGCCGCACCACTGCGCTGGCGTAGGCCCACACCCGTGCATCGTGGGTGGAGAAGATGAAGGTCGTCTTCTCGCTCTGGTTCAGCTCCTTCATCAGATTCAGGATGTTGGTGCCGGTGACCCAATCCAAATTGGCGGTGGGCTCGTCGGCCAGCACCAGCTTGGGCCGGGTGACCAGCGCGCGCGCGATGGCCACGCGCTGGCGCTGCCCGCCGGAAAGCTCGTTGGGCCGGTGCTTGCTGTACTCGCGGATGCCCACGCGGTCGAGCAAGGCGAGCACACGCTCTCGCCGTTCGCGCGCGCTCAGCGCCCGCTGCAGGAGCAGCGGCAGTTCCACGTTCTGCAGCACGCTTAGCACCGAGACCAGATTGAAGCTTTGGAAGATGAAGCCGATGGTGTGCAGACGTAGCCGGGTCAGATCACGCTCGCCGAGCAGCCCGGTCTGCTTGCCATCGACGGTGACCGTGCCGGCGCTGGGGGTGTCCACGCAGCCCACCAAGTTGAGCAAGGTGGTCTTGCCGCTTCCCGAGGGTCCTGCGATGGCGAGAAACTCGCCCTCGGCCACGTCCAGGCTGACCCCGCGCAGAGCCGGGACCACCACCTGGCCCAGGTTGTAGTTCTTGCTGACGTTGCTGACGGAGACAATGTGGTTCATGAGTTTGGCTCGCTGTTCGTCGGGCATCCCAGGCTAGCAGCCGATAGAGCGCCTGCGAGGTGTGATTAACAGTTGAACGGACTTTGTCGTCAAGCCATCCTTCACCTTGACCGTCAAACCCGGAGCCGTTTGCATGCCTGCTATTGAGATTGCACCGTCGATCCTGTCTGCTGATCTTGCGCGCCTGGCTGAACAGGTGAAAGAAGCGGAGGCGGCAGGGGCCGAGCGTATCCACGTCGACGTCATGGATGGACGCTTCGTTCCCAACCTCACCTTCGGGCCGATCATGGTGGAGGCCGTGCGGCGTTCGACAAAGGTCATCATCGAGGCTCATTTGATGATCGTCGAACCTGAAAGATACATCCCCGACTTTGCCAAGGCGGGCGCAGACATCATCCAGGTGCACCAGGAGACCTGCCCGCACCTGCACCGGACGATTCAGCAGATCCACGAACTCCAGACAAAGGCCTGCGTGGTGCTCAACCCGTCTACCCCGCTAGTGACAATTGAGGAAATCCTTTGTGACGTCGACGAAGTGTTGATCATGACGGTGAACCCGGGCTTCGGCGGCCAGAAGTTCATCGAGACCACGCTGCCCAAGATCGCGCGCTTGCGACAGATGCTGGATGAGCGCGGGCTGCGCTGCGACCTCGAAGCAGACGGAGGCATCGGACCGGCGACCGCGCCGGCTTTGGTCAAGGCCGGCGCCAATGTTCTGGTCGCTGGGGCTGCTGTCTACAAAGCCAAGCAAGGCGTGGCCGCGGCGATCCAAGCGATCCGTGCGGCAGCGCAAGTCTTGTGACCTGTTTTCACAGGCGGTCCAGAACTGCGCGCAACTCACGCGCATGTCGGCCGGCGGGAGCAAGCTCCAGATACTTCTGGTAGGCAGCCTTGGCCTCGGCTGGTTTTCCCATCTCCTGTTCGGCCCCGCCCAGGAAGACGTAGGCATCCGGCAGATCGCGCCTGATCCGCAACGCCTTCTTCGCCCAAGAGCGCGCCTCGGCCGCGCGTCCGAGATCGATGTCCGCGCGGGCCAGCATCACCATGATATCAGCCGCATGGGGCTCGGCCTTGATGGCTGGGCGGCACGCGGCCAAGACCACCGTGGGCTTGCCCTGTCCCCCGGCATTGGCCTTGCGGCAGCGTTCGTCGAGTCCCTCCGTCGCTGGCGGGGCAGCGCCGAGCGTGGGCGGCTGATCCTGGTCATCGTCAGCCGCCGGGCTCGGCGTCTCGCCAGATACTTCCTGGGGCTGGCCTCCGGATTCTTGCTCGGCCGTGTCCGCTGGCCCGGCCTCAGCATCCGCCGGGGCAGCAACCTGTTCTTGTGGGGCGACCGGCGTGGTGGGCGGCTGAACGCCTGCCGCCTGGTCGACAGACGGTGCGGCTGCTTGCTTGGCCACGCCCTGGTCTGCACCGATCCCAGGTGAAACACTCGCAGCCGGGGCTCTTGCTGCCGGCGACGCGGAACAGGAAGATCCCGAAGATCCCAAGGCTCGGCTCCTGCTTGGGCCGATCCGCATGGCGTACAAGCTCCCGCCTGCGACTAAGGTGAGGGTCGCCACGAAGAACGGCCATCGGCGCGCGTGGAAAAGAACGCCGCCAGCCGGCTTGTCGAGGGTGGGCCAGTTCCTGATGAGCTCCTCTTCTGCCGACGAGTCGAATGCTTTCGTGCCCTCCGCCATGGCGAATAGGTCGTCGGCCTGCTGTACCTGAGGCGCCTGGTCTGAGATCTTTGCGCCTTCCGTTCCGAAGTCTGCGGTGAACAATGGCGGGTCTTGTGAACTGCCGGTCGGCGGCTCGGGCGGCTTCGTGTCTACCTCTGCGTAAGGCGCTGCAGGCTGCCGTGGCTCGCTCTGCGCCGGCGGCTTGCCCTCAGCTTCTTGAATCCCATCCCGTGCCACGGCGCGATCCGTCCGCGGCCGGCCATCTCCCGACGCTAGACGTTCGCTAGAGGGCAAGTCCATGTGTCCCTATTGGTTTGCGATGCATTTCTGGTTCTTCAGCAGTATTGCCGGAAGGTAGAGCTGTCCGAAGTTGCCGTTGTCCGGCAGCGGTCAACCCAAACGGTCCTGACGATCTTTCCGAACAACTATGGCGCTGAATTCGACTCCGTCTCCGCGACACGATCCTAGTGCGAGGCGGTGACCGTGCCGGCCAAAATGCCGGTCACGCCCTGGAACGCGGCGGTCACGGTGACCGAGCCGGCGCTGACTGCGGTGAAGAGCCCGCGCGAGCCAGCGGCATTCGAGACCGTGGCCATGGCGTCGCTGGACGATAGCCAAGTTACGCTATTCGTGATGTCGGCGGTCGTCGAGTCCGCCGCCCATGTACCGATGGCAGTGAGCTGCTGGTGTCCGCCGACCACGACGCTCAGGGGCGACGGCGTGATGGCGATCGACGTCAGCGTCGCACCGCTGACCGTGAGCAACGTGGTCCCGGACACGCCCTCATAAGTGGCGGTGATAGTCGTCGTGCCAGCCTTGACCGGCGTGGCCACCCCGGCGGTGCCGCCGCCAGTTCCGACACCAGCCACCGTGGGATCCGAAGACGTCCAGGTCGCGAGCCCAGTCACCGGGCCGGTGGTGCCGTTATCATAGAGGGCCGTGGCCACGAAGGCCTGATCGATGCCTAGGTGGGCGGTTGGGTAGGTAGGCGTCACCTGGGTCACCTGGATCGTGGTCACCTTCTTGTCCTGCACCGTCAAGGTGGTAGAAGCCGACATCCCATCATAGGTGGCGGTGATGGTGACGCTACCCACGGTCAGCCCGGTGGCGCGGCCAATAGTCGCGCCCGAGTTCGAGATGGCGGCCACTGCGGGGTTCGATGACGACCAGTCAGCCGATGCCGTCACGGTCGCCCTGCTGTAGTCCGTATAGATGGCGGTGGCCACGAAGGGCTGGTTCGGGCTGAGCAGGCTCACCGTCGGATTGGTCGGCGTGATCTCAAGTGACAGCAAGGGCGGATTGGTGACGGTTAGCAGCGCGGTTCCGGTTAGCGTGACCCCGTTGTCGGTGTAGGTCGCGCTGACGGTTGCCGTGCCAATCGCGAGCCCGGTTGCCGTAGCGCCACCCACAACTCCGCCACCAGGGAATCCGCCTCGGCCGCCGCCCGCCACACTCATGACCGCGACGCTCGCATCAGACGAGTTCCAGGTGGCAGCCCCGGTCACGGTGGCGCTGCTGCTGTCGCTATAGAAGGCCGTGGCCGTGAAGGGCTGGTCCTGGCCGACGTGAATCGTGGCCGTTGCCGGGAGTATCACCAGGCTCTTGAGCACAGGCAACGGAACTACGGTCAGCATGGCCGTGGCGCTGAAGCCACCGTAGGTCGCGTTGATGGTCACGGTGCCGGCAGCCACGCCCGTGGCAAGGCCGCCGCCACCACCGAAACCTCCTCGACCGCCCCCGGCGCTGGTGATAGTGGCCATGGACCCGTCCGAGGTGGTCCATGAGCATGTGGTGTCGTTGGTCACCGTCGTGCTCGTGCCGTCGCTGAAGGTGGCATGGGCCTCGAACTGCTGCGTCCCATTCACTTTCACCGAGGCCGTGGCTGGGGTGATGTACAGCCCGACCTGTGAGGGTGGCGGGGTCGACGTGACGATGAGGGTCGCCGTGTCAGTGAAGGTCTGACCGCCGGTCGTGTAGGTGGCGGTGATGGTTGCCGTTCCTGGGCCAACGCCGTTGACCAGCAAGCCGCCGCCGCCACGGCCGCCCGGCGCCACGGCAGCCACCGTCCCGTCGGACGTGGTCAAGGTGACTCCGGCCGCGACCGTAGCAGTGGTTCCATTGTCATAGTCCACGTTGACCGTGTAGGGCTGGCTCCCGTTGACTTGAATCGTGGCGCTCGCTGGCGTCAGCCGGATCCCTATCGGCGTCCTGGTCACGACTGGGTTAACCGTGAGTGTCGCCGTGTCGCTGAAACTGACCCCGCCGTCGGTGCCATAGGTCGCCGTAATGGTGGTGGTGCCCGCAGCCACGCCCGTGGCCGTGGCTCCGCCGCCCCCGCCACCCCCGGCCGCAATGGTGGCCGCCCCGGTCGACGACGATGACCAGGAAACGCCGGTTAGGGCGCCAGTCGTGCCGTTAGCGTAGACCCCCCTGACGGTGTACGCCTGCGTGCCTCCCACGGTGATGGTGGCTGTCGCGGGTCTCACCATGATCGCCACCAAGACCGGCGCGGTGACGGTCAGGGTTGCGGTCCCCTGCACGCCACTCAGAGCCGCCGTGATGGTGACAGTGTTGCCCCTAGCCGGAGAGGTAAGACCAGTCGCAACGCCATTGCTTCCGGCTGCGTTTGACACCTGGGCAACTGCGATGTTGCTCGATGACCAAGTGACCTGAGTCGTGATGTCCACCCCAGCGGTCGAACCCTGGTAGTTGCCTATCGCAGTGAAGGGCTGCGTGTCGCCCGCGCTGATAGTGGCGGTGGCGGGGCTTACGGTAATCGAAGTCAGCGCGGGCGCGATCACGTTCACCGTCCCCGAGCCACTAATCCCAGACAGGGTCGCAGTCACCGTGGTGCTGCCTACCGCCACGCCAGTGACCTGCCCAGCCGACGTTCCGACGTTGCCCACCGTGGCGATCTTGCTGTCGATGACGGTCCAGGTCGCTGATGTCGTCACGTCCTGCGTGGTCTGATCCACGTATGTGGCAGTGGCCTTGAGCGGGAGGGTAAGGTTTTGCGGCAAGGTGAGCGGATTGGGGGTGACCGCAATGCTGGCCAGGGTTGGCGCAGCCACCGTTACAGCGGCCGTCCCCGTGATGCCTTGGAATGCAGCCTGGACGTTGGCCGTGCCCACGGCTAAGGCCGTGGCCTGGCCCCGGGTTCCAGTCGTATTGGAAACCGACAGGACGGTGGTGTTGCTGGAAGACCAAGTCGCCGAACTAGTGAGGTCGCCAGTCGTGCCGTCCGAGTAGCTTCCCTGGGCGGTGAACGGCTTGGTGCCTCCTACAACCATTGTGGCTGTGGCCGGGTTCACCGTGATGGAGGTCAGCGTCGGCACAGTCACCCTCACCGAGGTTTGGCCGCTGACTCCGCCCAGCGTGGCTGTGATCGTGGTGCTTCCCGCGCCCTGGGCCGTGGCCAGACCCGCATTTGCCCCGGTGGCGACAACGGTAAGGACGCTGGCGTTGTCCGTCGACCAGGTCGCTTGCTGGGTCACGTCGCCGGTGGAGTTGTCGTCGTACACGGCGGTGGCCTTGAAGGCTTGGGTCACGCCTCGCTGCAGGATCGGTTGTGCGGGCGTAATCCCAATGCTGGTGATCTTCTTCGCCACCACGCTAATCTGAACCGTACCGCTGATGGCTTGGATCGCGGCCGTCACCGTGACCGTGCCTGCCGCCACACCGGTGACCTGGCCCTTAGTGGTGGCGGTGTTGCCGACCGTCGCTATGGTCGCGTCGGATGAGCTCCAGGTCGCCTGAGATGTCACGTCCTGCTTGCTACCGTCGGCGAACACCCCCGTGGCCACCAAATTCACCGTCTGGCCGATGGGTAGCGGCGCGACGGCCTGGATGCTGATCGATTGCAAGGTGGTGTCGACCACGGTGACCGTCGCGGTCGCGGTCTGGCCTTGGTAGGTCGCCGTGATAGTCGCAGTTCCGGGATGAACACCGGTCAGGGTTGTCCCGGACACGGAAACATAGGCGGGAGCGTTGGATGTCACAGTCGAAGAACTGGACACGTCCTTGGTGCTGCCGTCGGAATAGACCGCCGTGATCACGACCGGAAGTGTGGTTCCGGTTGCGAGACTTGGATTGGGAGGCGAAATCTCGATGCTCGACAGGGTCGGAGCAGCGTCTGCGCCGCCGTCCGAGGGGCCGTCAGTCGGCGGAGCCACTTCGGGCCGGCCAACCTCGGGCCGGCCAACTTCGGGCCGGCCAACCTCGGGCCGGGCAACTTCGGGCAGGCCAAACTCGGCCGACGCCGCATCTCTGCTGCTGTCGAGCCCACCAGCCTCAGCGCGGACGTCCGGCGTCCCAACTTCGATCCTGGTTTCTGGCGCCCCAACCTCAGCCCTGTTCTCCGGCGCCCCAGTCTCGGCCCGGGTTTCCGCCGCCCCAGCCTCGGCCCCGGTTTCCGAAACCCCGACTTCGATCCTGGTCTCCGACCCGAGGCCGCTGTCTAGGCGGCCGTCCTGGCCTCCGCCGTCGAAGCGCCCGTCGGCGCTGCCGTCCCCTAGGCCAACTCCACCGCCGGGTAGCGCGTGAAGCCCGCTGCGTCCGCCACAAGCGCCCATCGCGCCGATCAATGCCAGACAGAGTACCAGTCTTGTTCTCGTCATAGCTCTTGCTTCTCCTGAGTCTGTTGCTGTTGCTGCAGATGCCTTACTTGCAGTACACGTCCGCGTTCAAAGTAGACCACTTGCGTCCCGCATCCTTCATGGCCCTACATTCCGATGTAAGGGTGTCCGGCGCGGCAGACTTGTCAATGATTGCGGGAACTCCAGAACCAATGGATGCGACGCGTTGTTCGTCCACTGGCGGACGAACAACGCCAACCGCAGCCGCTCACACGATGCCCTTGCCCGGATTCATGATGCCCTTGGGGTCCAGGGCCTGCTTGATCCTACGCATGAGGTCCAGTTCGACCGCACTCTTGTAGCGCCGCGCCTCCTCGCGCTTGGCCACCCCGATGCCATGCTCAGCGCTGATCGACCCGCCGTGGGCCACCGCGATAGCGTGCACGACTTGACTCACTTCCTCCCAGCGCGCAAGGTACGCATCCTCGGCCATGCCCGTGGGTTGGCTGAAGTTGAAGTGCAGGTTGCCGTCGCCCACATGCCCGAAAGGCACGGGCCGGATGCCCGGAACCAGCTCTACCACCGCGGCCAGGGCCTGCTTGATGAAGCCCGGAATATGCGACAGGGGCACCGAGATGTCGTTCTTGATGCTGCCGCCTTCCCGTTTCTGTGCCTCAGAGATGGATTCGCGCAGTTTCCACAGCGCCGCTGCCTGGGCCGCGCTGCCAGCCAAAGCCGCGTCGGTGATGAGTCCGTGGTCCAGCGCCTGGGTCATGAATGCCTCGGCAGTGGCGCGCGGAACCGTCAGGTCCACAAGGACGTACCACGGCGATCGTGTCGCCAGCGGATCAATCGATCCCGCCACGTGTTTCACCACCAAATCGAGGGCGAAGCGCGAGATCATCTCGAAGGCCAGCACCCCGCCATCACCCGACACCTCGCGTGCCAAGGTCAGAAGATCGAGCACCGCCTCGGGGCTAGGCACCGCCGCAAACGCGGTTTCCACCTGCCGGTTGCGCGGGAACAGCTTCAGCACCGCGGCGGTGATGATCCCCAACGTGCCCTCAGCGCCGATGTAGAGCTGTTTGAGATCGTAGCCAGTATTGTCTTTGCGCAACCCACGCAGGCCGTCCCAGATTTCGCCCTGGGCGGTGACAACTTCCAGCCCAAGCACAAGGTCGCGCGAATTTCCGTAGCGCAACACGTGGATGCCGCCCGCATTGGCCGAGAGATTCCCACCGATCTGGCAACTGCCCTCGGCCGCCAGGCTGAGGGGGAAGAGCCGGTCTTTTTCGGCTGCGGCTTGCTGAACCGCCGCCAGCAAGCAACCTGCCTCGGCGGTCATGGTGTTGTTGATCGCATCCACCGAGCGCACGCGATTCATGCGCGACAGATTGACCAATACCTCGTGGCCGTTGGCGCGCGGGATCTGCGCACCCACCAGGCCGGTGTTTCCCCCCTGGGGAACGATGCCCACCTCGGCCTGGGCGCACACGCGCACGATCGCCGCCACCTCGGCGGTGTTCGCCGGCTTGAGCAGCAGCGGGGTCTTGCCCTGATAGCGGCTGCGCCACTCCACCAGATGCGGCGCCAGGGTATCCGGATCATCGCTCCAGCCGGTCGGACCGGTGATCTGCTTCAGTTGTTCAAGCGTGGCCTGGTCTGGGGGGCGAGGCATGGGTGAACATGCTAGTACCGCTTCTCGAAAATTCGCAAACGACGGCCAATCTGCGAGAAGAGATCCCATGCCCTGGCTCAAGTCTCCGGTCGTCATGATTGTCGGTTCGCAAGCCCTCTTCACCGCGGGTGACCTGCTCGCCCGAGCCAACATGCGCAAGGGTGGCTTTGCCCTTGCTACCTTCGTCACCTGGTGGTTCGTCATCTACTTCGGGTTGCGCACGCTGGCCATGTTCGGACAACTCTACGTATTGGCCAGCGTGCCCATCGGCAAGTCGATGGCCCTTTACGGCGCAACTTCCATTGCGCTGGTGAACGTGCTGGGTGTGCTTCTTCTCGGCGAAATCTTGGACGTGCGCGCGTACGCCGGTGTGTCCTTGGCCGTGTTGGCCTTCGTGGTCATGGCTCTTTGACTGCCACCCGCACCGTTGACACCGTGATGCCTATCAAGTAGCATCAAGATGTGCGAACCACCCTGACCCTTGACGAGGACGTTGCTGCCAAGCTGAAGGCCGAGTCACGCAAGACTGGCCGGCCGTTCCGGGACACCGTCAATTCCTGCCTGAGGGTTGGTCTCAGCGTGCGCAAGCAGAGCGCCGCGGCCCGGCCGTTCCGGGTCAAGGCGCGCGACATGGGGCTGCGCCCAGGGATCAACATCGACAGGGTGAGTGCCCTGCTTGACGAGCTGGAAGGGCCCGAGCACAAGTGAACCTTCCCGACGCCAATATCCTGCTGTACGCGTATGACGGTTCTTCACCCCACTGCGCGGACGCGCGGCACTGGCTGGAAGAGGCGCTGTCCGGGTCTGCCCCGGTCGCGTTCTGTTGGCCGACGATTCTTGCCTTCATCCGCATCGCGACGAATGGGAAGGCAATGGCCAGACCGCTGGCGATGAACGACGCGCGCCAGATCGTGAAGTCGTGGCTTGAGCAGCCCATCTCGACCATCGTATTGCCGACGGAGCGGCACTGGGCTCTTTTCTCCAGCTTGCTGACCTCTGGCCAGGCCAGTGGCCCGCTCGTCCCGGACGCCCACCTCGCCGCCTTGGCTATCGAGCATGGTGCCACTCTCGTCACGAATGACCGCGACTTCGCGCGATTCCCGGGCCTGGACGTGAAGTACCCCCTGATGGGCGCCTGACACGACTTCTGGCGCTGGGCAGCTCCTTAGATCTCCCTATCACCATCGCAGTTACATACGGGGACGTTTGCGAAGGATCCGCGGCGTTCGCGGCAAAGCTCGCTTGCGCGTAGACGCCGTTTTCCATGTCCGCCATGACCCAGGGACCGGCGCCACCCCCCTTTCCTTGAGACGTCCAGTTGCCAAAATAGACAGCCTCCATGGTGCCCGCGCCATCGTCATGATTGTCCGTCTCGGCGTTTCCGTAATCGAAGCGGCAACTGGCGTTGAAGAAGGTGCCGCTCGTCACCATGTATTCGGTCTCCGGCTCGTCGCCGGTCGCGACGCCCGTGGTCTGGTCGATTCGGTAGCCGTATCCGACAGGGAGGTGGACGCCGTAGACCGTGTGACCGGAGATGGTAAATTTGAGGGCCGTAGCGTCGGCCTCTTTGGGAGCCGTCGTATTCCTCTGACCGATGGGCGCCTGCGTGAGGTGGTTATTCTTACCGGACTGGTCGTAGATGATGGTGCTGGTGCACGTCGTGCCTGTGCAGAAGGTGTCCTGCATGGCCGAGTTGGCGAAGCCTCCGGGGGGCTCAGCGCTCCGATGTCTTTCGTCGTGCTGTCCGAGGCGCGTTTGACCTGGTATAGGTTTCCGTTGTACGCACCCAAAAGAGCCCGAACCGTGCTGTGGGCTGCAACACAGGGGGTATTGCCGGCTGCAAAGATGTCGCAAGGCCCGGTGCCGGACGTTGTCGTGCCGCCCGAACCGATTTTTCCGCCCGTGCCGGAGGTTCCACCCGAACTGGTGGTACCGCCCGAACCGACCTGACCGCCGCTTGCCCCTCCAGTCGTCGCCCCGCCGGTTGAAACTGTTCCACCCGTGGCCTTTATCGCCTTGAATGGCGCTCCCGTGCTTTGGGGGACAACCGCTGGACTGCCTTGACCGCAGACAGCCTGGCGGAATTCGTTCGACAAACGGTGGCGAACCTCAAGCCGTCGGCGAGCCGCCTACCCGTGACCGCCGTTCGCGCCTTCGATGGACTAGGCTTGTCGCTAGAAATCCTCCTTGGACAGATGACCGGCGCGTGGCTCGGCGAACTTCGCGGATGTGCCAGTCCTTCGTGCCGCTGATGACGCCCAGGATAGTGCATACCCCCTCGAGGCTCGGCGTTGAGCCTGCCGCCCCGGCGGAAGATCAGTCGAGGCTCTTGTCACCGCCACACGTGAGTGAACGGGAGTCAAGCGAACGGGCATGGCGCGGGTATGGCGCACGGATTGGCCGAGCTCGCGGGTTGCGAGCGCACCTGATGCGGTTGGGGATGGTGAAGCCGTCAAAGGGGCAACCGCCACCGGGTCGACGGTCGCAGTTGAGATCACGGCAGGAACAGCCGACAGCACAACGGGCCCCCTTGTCGGCTGCGTGACATTCGCAATCGAAGCTGGCGTGCCTGATTGCACTCTGCGGGCTCCTAGCACGGCCACCGACACTGCAAGAACTCCTGTGATGACCGCGAACACCACGCTTGCCAAGCCAGCCCGACCAGGAAGAGCAAAGCGCGCCCCAATCCCAAGAAACCGCCTCATGCGCAACGAACCCTTCCGGACAACCAGTGTCTTGTCGCGATCCCAGGTTGCCGGGGGCTGCAACTCTTCCGGGCCGCCCTTCGACCCAGCATTGGGTCCTCCGTGGGCGGCGCTCTCCTTGCTGTCCGTTTCCACGGGGAACGCGAAGAACATCTTCTTTGCCTGATGTTGTACGGATGGCTCCTTCCTGAGAATGGCTTCTACCGCAGACCCATGAGTCCCTGACAGGGAATCGTGTGCGACAAATGATGGCACGCCAGTGAGTGGCGTGAGCGAACGCGGTGGAAGCATGGGCGGCATCAGCTCATCTTCGAGGGCCATCACCATCATATTCACGTCCGCATAGCGCTGGTCACGATCCTTGGCCATGGCCCTTTCGATTATGCGCACCAGCCTAGGTGGCAAATCGGGACGCATCGCGGCGACGGGCGGAGCGGGTCTGTAGAGGACGCGGTCGAAGAGGGTTGGGCTTGGCTCCCCCGGGAACGGCGTCTGTCCAGTCAAAGCTTCGTACAGCAGCACACCGAAGCCGTACACGTCAGCGCGTCCATCGATGTCTGGCACGCCCAAAATATGCTCAGGAGACATGTACGCTGGCGTGCCCATGGCCATTTTCGGCCCTGCCGAAGAGTCCATTCCTCGTTCCACCATGATTGATATGCCGAAGTCCAAGACCTTGGTGGTCACGATCCGTCCGTCGGGCTCCATGCAAATGAAGATGTTCTGCGGCTTGAGATCTCGATGGATCACACCTTGAGCGTTCGCGGCGGCCACCCCTCGCATGGCTGGTAGGAGCAGCGCGGTGGCTTCATTGACGCTGAGAAATCCCCTACGCGCGATGTAGCTGCCAAGAGGCTCCCCGTCGAGTAGCTCCATCACGATGCACGCCATTCCCTCATGTTGAATGACGTCGAATACCGTCACCACATTGGGATGGTTCACTCGGCTCGCGGCCAAGACTTCGCTGTGAAACAGACCCTGCACCACGCTCATCTTGGCCAGGGACCGAAGAATGACCTTCAGTGCGACTCGCTTGCCCGTTCGTTCATTCGTTCCGGCCCATACCGCAGCCATCCCGCCTTGCCCAAGCATATTCTCGACTCGGTATTTCCCATCTATGAGCTGGCCTGGCCGCAGTATCGTGTCGACGGGACTCTCAGACTGGGTTTGCTCTTCCATCACCTTTTCCCTCACCGAATCGCATCCGCAAAATGGCTGATAATCGATCTTGCGCTAACTACATTTACCTACACGCCAGAACCAGGCGAACTTATCCCTATACCCAAGGGAAAACAAGCCCAATTTTGCGGTGGGTGCCGTCGTGGGCATAGCCTATCCCTGGCCCCGCTTTTGGGGGCGCTGATCAGTCACCACTCGGGGCTGGCGGGTCAGCGTAGTCGACTTCGACGAGGTCAGCCGTGCCCGAAAGCTAGGCTTGCGGCGGCGGGCGTGCGGCGGTGCGGCGCGGGGCTTCGNNATCTTCATGCGCCCATGGCACTTCGGACACGTCAGCGCGTCTGTCATGAACACGCGCTTCAGCAGGAGTGCCCACCATCCACTAGTTGCCAACAAGACGCGGTACTCGAAGCAGTCTCGATGGGCGCCTGACACGACTTCTGGCCCTCTTGAAATCAATGGGGCGCGGGCTTGACCGGCGGAGGCTGCGCAGGCGCCGGAATAGCAGCGCCAGGCTTCTTGCGGTACACGATCCAGGTTCCACTTTGGGCCAGAACCTCCACGCTGCCTCGATACGGCCCGAAGGGGTTGGCGCCCCGGGGTGGACTGCGCACGAAGAAGTAGTCAAAAACCGGCGGGTTCTTGCCAACACTGATGTCGGTGGGGCTCCAGGGGTTAGGCAGGGCCGCGCTCGCAGGCTTTGCTATGCAGGGGATATCGTGCATCCCGCAGTAGAGCAAAGGCGCCATGCTGCCGGGCGCGGATCGAACCGCCACGTAGAAATCCGGCAAGCCCAGGAAAGCCGACTCCACCCGCATGACGCGCGAGCTGCGGTCGAACACCAGGCCCACGGCCTTGCCACCCGTCGGCGTCTTGTACATCACCTCGACGAAGTCCGCGGTTTCCCGTGCGTAGAGACGGTAGTGCACGATCAGTTGGTGTCCGTAAAGAGCGCACAGCACCACAGCCGGCACGGGAACGACCAGCCGAAACACGCCGCTCACACGGCCGAGTCCGGCCGGCACCAGCGCGATTGCCGTGAGGATGACCAGCACGGCAAAGCGCGGAAAGAACGTCGTCAGACCGATCTCGTTCAGGTGGTGCGGAAACAATAGATAGGCGGCCAGCGCACCCGTAAAGGCAACCAGGATGGCAAGCCATATGCGCGGCTGCGGGCGCAAAAACTTCTGCTTGGGCAGGGCCGCCCAGGCCACCAGCCCAGCGACTAGATAGACAGCGATCACAAGAAGCAAGGCCTTGCAGGCTCGAACATCCACCTGATCGGCAAAGCCACGCATGGCATGCGCCGGAATGAGCAAAAGACGCTCGCCAAAATCGCGCAAGAAAGTTCTGCCGCCGAGTTCCCCCAGACGATGGCGCTTGGCTAATGCCCAAACGTAGGAAAGCGGGGGCTGAGGAGCCGCGGATCCGGAGCTCACCAATTGCCGGTACGCCAGGGCAGCAAGAGCCGGCAAGAGCGTGCTTGCTCCCAGCAGGCGTCGGCGCCAAGGCACGGAAACCAAGAGCGCAAACCCCAGGACCGCGCCCACACCGTAGAAGAAGTTCTGCAGGTGACACAGAAAGAGGAACAAGGCCATCGCGGCTGTCCACAGCCAGCTCCGCCACACCCGGCCGGGCGGGCCAAAAAGCTGCTTCACCACCTGCGCCAGCAGCAGCAGAAGCACCGGCAGAGACAGTGCAAAGCTGACGAAACCGTAGTGCAGCGTCAGGTTGTACGCGAGCGGAAATGCCAGCAGCGCCGGAATCCGGCTGCGACCACAGGCCGCAAGCAGCGACGCTGTGGAGAGCGGCATCGCCGCGACATAGAGCGCCACGATCAGCTTGTGGGCGGTGAGCAGGCTCATCACCTTGCCGAGAGCGACCAGCATGAGGTAGTGAGCCGCATAGGGCGCCACGCGGAGGCCGCCCTGGTAGAAATCCGCGTAGGGCGAGGCCGGCGAGCCACGCTTGCCCAGCATGTCGGCCACCGCCAGATGGAACGGCAGGTCCAGCCCGGGCAAAATCTCCGTGACGAAAAGCGGCGCCCAGTACAGGGGCAAAAGCGCCAGAAAGCAGACCCCGAAGACCTTGGCGTCGGCGTCGAATATGGGCAGACGGTCGACCAGCCGGCGCCAGGGGCGCTTTTTCAACTCTGTGAGGGCCAAGGGAGAAGCTGTGTATACACCAAGTCGACGGACATTCGGACCTTGGGTGATGACGGACGTCGTGGTCGCAGCTCGACGGGCGCGCGCGAAGCGCGCGGGGGCAGGTGGGTTGGGAAGCCCACCGCAGGGGGTGGCCGGCCTCGTTTTCTTGCCGTTACCTCAAGTCCCCTGCCAGCACGCGCGAGCGCTGTGGTATAGATTCCGCCGACCCATGGGCCTTATGGATCTCTTCTCGAAGGAGAAGCGCGAGGAACGCGCGCTGGCGAACCTCATTCGGCGCGCAACGCACAAATACTTGCAGTCTCCCGAGCGCTACAAGGCCATGGAAGGGTTGGCCAACGACGGCTCCGAAGCAGCCCTCTACGGCCTGCTGTGCCGGTTCGGCATGGTGTACGACAAGTCCATTGAGGACGAGCAGGAGAAAGAGTGGGTTTTCGACACCGTTGCGGCCAAAGGTCCGAAGGCCCTGCCAGCGGTCAAGCGCTACCTGCGCTCTGCGGATTCAGTGTCGTGGCCGCTACGCCTGCTGCCCAAGGTGGCCAGCAAGGAAGAAGAATTCGCCATCGTCGAGCAGGTCTTGGCCGAGCACGAGCCGGGCTACGAACGTGACCCGACCAAGAAGATTCAGCTCCTGCGCCATCTCAGCCAGCAGAAAGACCCAAGGGCGCCGTCGCTGGTGGCCCCCTATCTGGGCGACATGGATGAGGGCGTGCGCTTCGCCGCGGCGGAAAGCCTGCTGCGCCTGAAAAACGAAGAGGTGGCGCGCGAGGCGCTCTTGCAGATCTTCGTCTCTGACACCGAGGAGAGCTTGCGCCTGCGTATCCGCATCGCAGAGGGGTTCGCCGATCTCGGCTGGCTGGTGCATGGTCACCGGGGCGGCGTAGAAAAGAAACTGCCCGAGGGTTTCCAGCTCGACCGCGAGGGCCACATCCTTGACCGGAAGCGGTCCGAGTAATGCCTCGAAGAACCGATCTCCAATCCGTCCTCATCATCGGTTCCGGCCCCATCGTCATCGGGCAGGCCTGCGAGTTCGACTACTCGGGCACTCAAGGGGTGAAGGCCTTGCGCGAGGAGGGCTTCCGGGTGGTGCTGGTCAACTCCAACCCAGCCACCATCATGACCGACCCGGAGATGGCCGACCGTACCTATGTCGAGCCGCTCACCCTTGACTTCGTAGCCAAGATCATTGAACGCGAGCGGCCCGACGCGCTTCTGCCCACGTTGGGCGGCCAGACCGCGCTCAACCTCACCGTCGAGTTGGGCCGCGCCGGCGTTCTCGATCGCTTCGGGGTCAAGCTCATCGGCGCGCAGATCGCGGCCATCGAGAAGGCCGAGGACCGCGACCTGTTCAAGCAGGCCATGAGCAACATCGGCTTGCGCGTGCCGTTTTCCGGCTACGCACATTCGCTGGCTGAGGCGCGCAAGATCCGGGACGACCTGCATCTCCGCACCGGTCAGGGCTATCCAGTCATCCTGCGGCCCTCCTTCACCCTGGGCGGCTCGGGTGCGGCCATCGCATGGAACGGCGAGGAGTTCGACAGCAAGGTGCTGTGGGGCCTGCAGCAGAGCCCACGCCACGAGGTGCTGGTCGAGCAGTCGGTGCTGGGCTGGAAGGAATACGAGCTGGAGGTGATGCGCGACGGGAAAGACAACGCGGTCATCGTCTGCTCGATCGAAAACTTCGACCCNNCCCATGGGCGTGCACACGGGTGACTCCGTCACCATCGCGCCCGCCATGACCTTGACCGACAAGGAATACCAGTACATGCGCGATGCCGCCCTGGCCGTGATCCGCGAGATCGGGGTGGACACGGGCGGGTCCAACATCCAGTTTGCGGTGGATCCGAAGAACGGCGAGATGGTGGTGATCGAGATGAACC
>PMKP01000210.1 GCA_003157775.1 Myxococcales bacterium
CGGCAACCGCAGGTCGTCCCCCCGGCGAGGATCCAGATTCGCCAGCTCGATCAACTGCACGATGGTGTGCCGGCCGTCGCCAACCAGACGCACCGGCTCGCGGCGCACGGTCGCGATCATCTGATTGCCGACCACTGTGATGCGGAACTGCGACCCACGGGCGAATCGTTCGACCAGGACCTCGTCGCGATACTCTCGGGCGGCGGCATACGCGGCCACAACTTGTTCGCGGGTATTCAAGTTCAGGCCTATGCCGTGGCCGTAGTCAGCATTGCGCGGCTTGACGGCTACGGGAAGGCCCAACTCGCACGCGGTGGCCCAGGCCTGCTCGGCGCTGCTGACCGGGCGGCCCAGGGGCACGGGAAGCCCCAGTTCCGCAAGAAGCTGCTTGCTGAGTTCTTTGTCGAGCGAAATCCACTCGGCAATCTTGCCGGTGCGGTCGGTGACTGAAGTCCGAATCCGCCGCTGTTGCCCGCCATGCCCAAGCTGTACCAGGCTCTCCCCGTCCAGACGACGAAATGGGATGCCCCTGGCTCGCGCCGCAGCCACCAACGGACCGGTCGCCCGGCCCAGACACACATCCTCGGCCAGCGCTCGGAGACGCAGCAGCTCGGCCGCGACGTCCAAGTCCCGGGCTTCGAGCGCCGCCAGGCAGATGCGTTGGGCCGAGTCGAGGCAGGCGCGACCAAGTCTCTCCTCCTCGCATTCCACCGCGACGTCCAGCGTGCCGGATGCGGAAAGCGACCCGATCCCACCCGAACTCACTGGTGTGCCCACCAGAGTTTGCAGCGCCAGCGCAACGTCCCGCAGCGCCTCGGCGAGAGGCGTGCCGGGCCGTCCATGCGCGGTCTCGCCGTTGCTGGCGGCGCGCGCAAGAAAGCAGCCCGGCAGGCAAGCGGCAAGCCGTTGCTGAAACGCCAGGATGTCCTCGTCACCTAGGTGCTGCCAAGCCGCCGCGCAGATCCGCGCCTCGAGCACAGAGGCGTGGCTCCAGACATTCGGACCGTGCAGCGCTTTCACACTCAATAGATCCATTCGCCTATAAACCCGCGTGCGGCTATCCCTTGCAAGCAATTTCCCGCGAGCAGGACCTACCGCCCTTGCCCATCCCAATATGCGGTGATGATCTTGCTGGTGTCACCAATGATCTCGTTGAGATCCGCGGGGCTGACTCTGAAAGGTGCCGTGGTAAATTCGGCGCGTTGAAAGCTTCTGGTGAAGCTCTCATAAAAGCGGGGATCCTCCTGCGGCAAGACAACGGGTTTGTGCGCAACACCATTGCTGTCGAAGTAGCTGAAAAACAACTTCCCGAATATTCCATCGCTACGCTTGCTGGTAAAAACGATCCATCTACCGTTGCTTGACCAGGCATGATAGGAATCGGAGTGATCACTGTTGATCTCCAGCTTCCTGAAACTCTTCTTTTCAAGGTCCATCAAATACAAATCGGTACCCTGCCGGACGATGGAAAACGACCCACGGTCGGTCATACAGAAAAGAAGGAATTTGCCGTCCGGCGAGGGTGCCGGAAAAGTGGAGCCTAATCCTGTCTCCTTTGCCGAGACAAGCGTTTCCACCTCGCCCCATGTGTCGTGGTCCGCGTCGTAGCCGATGCGCTGGAGATCGTATTGAACTTTTACGAAATCCTTTTTGGAGACCTTCGGGGAGCTCAGGAAGTAGAGGAACCTGCCATCGGGAGACCAAGCCGGCTGGTTCTCCACCCTGTCCTCGCGGGAAATAGCCGCAGTCGTCGACATCGTATTCCGCTGGATATTGTAGACCGCCAGGTCGCCGTCTAGATCCGTGTATTCGAGGACCTCTTCGGCGCCCTTTCCCGCCGCGAAGACCGACACGCTCACCTTCGCATCGGTAGCAAACGCGATGAGGTTACCGTTGGGATGCCAGGAAGCATAGGATGATCCTGGCCTTCTGAGGACCGGCGTAATCAGCGAGGTCTTCCCCTGGTCGTGGAGCAGCAGGTAGTTCTTGCCGTAAAACCGTGCCTGAAACAGAAATCTATCGGTGGAATGCTGATAGAAGGTGTGGCAATTGAAACAGCCCTCCTTCGGCGAAAGGATGAGTCTTTCCTCGAACGATTCCAGGTCGCGCTGAAGGATCTGGAGCTTGTCCTTCATGTAAAACTGCGGATAGCTCATGCGATAGGTTATGTAGCGGTCGATGGGCTCAGGGGCGATTCTGTTCGTAATCGGGGAAAAGGAATACCAGCGTCCATTTCGCCTGATATATGTCTGAAATGTCAGATCATTTCCCGTGTTCTGCTCCAGAAGCCGCCGCCATTTGCGCGAAGGAATGGCGATTTCGGGCGATGCGCTGACGATGGAAATGCCTGGCCCTTTGATCGAGCTGATCACCACGGCGAATTTTTCACCGGAATCAGCAATAGTGAAGTTCAGTGGTGCTATGTTGGGCGGAATAACACTGTTGGAGTAGTCCGGCCGGATGGTCGGAGGGATTCCTGCTGGGAAGGCCGAGCGCTCGTCGAACCCAGCGCAGGAAATGCCCGTTCCTAATAGCCCGGCCAGGCATGCCGCGAGCACTAGTGAGCTGAATCGACGGTATTCGCCCATGATCGTCTTTGGCTGGATAGGGATGTGTAATAATGAACGTATGTGGTAGAGAATCTCCCTGGATACGCTTTGGCGCTCACAGGATAGCCGGCAGCACGTCTTTGCAGGATTTCAGAGTACTCCATAAAATCCTGCATCGTTGCTTGGTCGATGCGCTTTGCGACAGCCGGTGATGCTTCTTGGCCGGTGGCGGCCAGATACACCAGGGCGGCCTCTTGACAAGGCCGCGGGATTGCGGCGCTATCCAGCGGCGCGAGGGAGCCATCGTGCCGAAAGAAGGTCTCATATATATTGGTAACTTGTCCGTTAAGTAGATATGAGGACAGAAGGTATTCGCGTGCCATGGCATTTTGTGGATTGTGCGCCACGAGGCGATGCGCAACTTCGAAAAAGGGAGGCCGTTGCAGCAGCGAATCGACGGGATCGTCGGCCAAGAGCATTCGCGACTTGATCGACATCAGGTAGTCGTCGCTCTGCATCCGTTTCGGGTCGTCGGCATAAACCAGGTACCGGTCGGCCCAAGTGCTTGAGAGGAGATTCTGTTTTGCCACGGTGAGGAAGTGGCGGCTGGCCTCATAGTTGCCCTTTAGCAGGTAGACGAGAGCGATCGTTTGATAGGATGAAAGCAGATCGCCACGATATTCCAATACATCGTAGGCCGTAAGCTCGGCGTAGTTGATAAGTCCGAGATCAAAGGATACCCGGGCGCTCTGCTGAAGGTTGATTATGTATTTCCCATGTTCCAGGTCTTCACGAAGGGTCTCCGGGGTGACATTGGCGACGTAGGGCGGATAGAGTTGGCGGTACTTGAAAAGGTCGTCGGGCAACCTTCCCGTATGATGCAGGGCTTCGAGTATGAATGGCGATACCAATATGGGATCGGCATCGGCGAGTGAGGGCTTTCGTATCTCCTGTAAAACAGCGGTCCATTGCCGTGTCGCAGAATAGAGATTGAGTCTTAGGACGGAGCTCCAATGGCCGTTGAAGGTAAGGCCTATGGTTATCGCGGCGAGAAGGCAAATAGAAATGATTGATGCCGCCCTTGTCCAGACAGGCCAGCGTGTTGAGGAAGTCCGGCGACTGGAGAAAAGCGCAGGCAAGAGCGGCGCGCCGAGGAGTAGGCAAAAGAGGCCCTTGGAGCTCGGCGACCAGGTCTGGAGGTCGACATAGCCGGTGACCAGAAGCGGCAGCAAGGCAAGGCCGGAGAGCGATCTCTTCTTGTATGCTACGTGAAGAGCAAGCAGTAATAGGCCCATAAGGATGGCCTGCTCGATAATGGAACCGCGTTGGAGCGCACCCGCAAGAGCGGTACCCGGGGATTCGACCTTCGGATGCAAGAGGTAGAGATATCTATGGTCGATCAAGAGAATAGCGAATGCCAAGACGGCATACAGAGCCCCCACCCATCGATCCTCGCGGCGCAGGATTTCAAAGAGCATGCACAGGGCTGCGAAGAGCCAATAGAGGTCATGCACTATCAGGATGAAGAAGCATGAGGTGATCAAGAAGACCAAGACCCTAGGAAACACATTCTTGCCCGGGAGATGAATGAAGACGTCCGCGAGCACGAGCGTGGCAAGCAGTTTGGTCAGGGGAATGATGCGGAATTGATTGAGGGTACAGAGCACGAAGAAGAGCGGGACAATGGTGAAGAAGGAGGAGCGCACGCCAGTAAGCGCCGAATGAATCCTATTGGCAAAGACGCCGGCCAGAAAGGCAAGGGAGACCATTGATAGTGTGCCCAACCAGGGGAGCGCGTTGAGCTGGAAAAGGAACTTGTCCGCATATGTCGTCATTCCGCCGGGCAGCAGCGCGATATCGCGGAAGAAGGCGAAAGTCTTCAAGAACAGTTCGGGATTCCAATAGTACAGAACCTGCGGCCTGATCCTTGCCTCGAGATACAGGGCCGCCCCGGCAAACAGGAGGCAATAGAGCGCGCCCTCGAAGGCGGAGGCATTGATCTTCTTCACGCAGAGCACCTGAGCATAGTCAAATCGAAGGTGGTTTTTGAGCGTCCGAGAACCCTCCCACCCTGGATCTGTGCGACCTCGATTGGGTGCAGGCAGCGCGACGGGACACCGTCGCCGCCGTTTCCGGCTGCTGATGACGCCGTATTGACCACGCAGGACAGTCTACCTCACGTCGGCGTCGAAGTGGTCTTGAGTTCAAGCAGTCTGCGCCCTGCACCCGGTTTTGGGGCCTCGACGCTCTCCTTAATGGACCCGGGCGGTACTCGGGTAGGCTGAGCGGCCCGCTAGTCGCGGAAGCCGCCCCGCCGACGTCGCCGGTGCAGAGCCAGGCACAGCATGCCCAGCATCGCAACCAGATAGCCCGCTGAGGCGCGCCCGGAGGTTGCGCCGATGGCGCACGAACAGCCCGAATCAGCCGCGGCTGGGACTGAACTCGTGCCGCTTTGTCCGCCGGCTCCGCTGCTCGTGCTGCCCCCGGTTGCAGCCGCAGAGGTGCCCCCGGTCGTACCTCCGGTGCTTGCCGCGGTGGTCCCGCCGGTCGTCACATTGCCGCCGCTTCCCGGCGTCCCACCTGACGCAGGCGTTCCGCCGGTTGTGATCGTGCCCCCGGTGCCCACTGGTCCGGTAGTGCCTCCGGTCCTAGGGCTACCCCCGGTGCGGGCCAAGCCGCCACCACCACCGCCGCTTGACGTGGTGCCACCGCTGCCAGTCGCGCCGCCCGCGCCGGTCGAACCGCCGGAGCCGCTAGCGCCTCCG
>PMKP01000455.1 GCA_003157775.1 Myxococcales bacterium
TGCAGGTGTGCGCGGTCAAGGCGCCCGGGTTCGGCGATCGGCGCAAGGAAATGCTGAAAGACATCGCGGTGCTCACCGGCGGCCAGGCCATCACCGAGGACCTGGGCCTGAAGCTGGAGAGCATCGGGATCAAGGACATGGGCCGGGCCAAGCGGGTCAGCATCGACAAGGACAACACCACCATCGTGGATGGGGCGGGCAAGCGCGCCGAGATCGAGGGCCGGGTGAAGCAGATCNNGCTGGCCAAGGTGGTGGGCGGGGTCGCGGTCATCAAGGTGGGCGCGGCCACCGAGACCGAGATGAAGGAGAAAAAGGCCCGGGTCGAGGACGCCCTGCACGCGACGCGCGCCGCGGTGGAAGAGGGCATCGTGGCAGGCGGCGGCGTGGCGCTGATTCGCGCGGTGGCCAGCATGGAGAAGCTGGACAAGCCGAGCGAAGAGCAAGCGGTGGGCGTGGCCATCGTCACGCGCGCCTGCGAGGAGCCCTGCCGCATAATCGCGGCCAACGCGGGCCAAGAAGGCTCGATCGTGGTGCAGCGGATCAAGGAAGGCAAAGGCGCATTCGGCTACAACGCGCAGACCGACGTCTACGAGGATCTGTTCGAAGCCGGTGTTATCGATCCCACCAAGGTCGTGCGCTCGGCCCTGCAGAACGCCGCCTCGGTCGCCGGCCTGCTCATCACTACCCAGGCGCTGATTGTAGAGGCGCCCAAGGAAGACAAGCCCGCGCCCGGTGGCCACGGCGGTGGCGGCATGGGCGGCATGGGTGGCATGGGCGGCATGATGTAGACCGCGTTCGCGGCCACAAGACCGACGAGGCCCAGTGCTGGTTGTCCCAAGGGTCAGCCAGCACTGAGCTTCGCGCATTCTGGGGATGGATTGGACTGCAGGCGAAAACGGTGCTCTAATTGCAGTTGCCGAGCCAAGTGATGAGATTGGTCCAGTAGGCAGACCCGTTGTTGCTCCCTGCATCGCTGTTGCTGACGTTGGGCACGTTCCACACTGCGTCGTATGCGAGCCACTCGTCACCCCAGACGTTCAGGCGTCCCTGGCCGAATTCTCCGGCAAAGCCCACGAGGTGGGAGCAGGATGTGGTCGTGCCGCTGGTGACGCAGTCGGCGTTGGTGTCGCCGTTCGCAGCGCCGTTGACATCTAGGACGCGAGCATAACTGGCGAAACCAGGAGGCCCATTAGAGTCACTGAGACTGGTCTTAACGACAAACATGCCATCCACCCACATGAAATCGACCACCGACTGAGGCGGGCTAACCCCATAGGTAATCGCTCTGGCAATTGAATAGTCTCTCCTAAACCCAGCGGGCGGCGCCGGCATCCCGTTGGTCCAGTCGCCCTTGAGCTGCCACTTCTGCCCCACGCAATGGCGATAGCTGCTGTCGTCGAAGTATGAGACAGTACCGTTGGTAGCGGATTGCAGTACGCTATTTGCAAACATTATCTCCGTACCCAAGCATTCGACACCGACGTTCGTCATGAGACCGCCCCCGCCCCGGACCCAATTCCCCAAAGCCTGGGCTTCGGAGGGTTGGAGCGGTCGCATCTGAGCACGGTTGGGATCGCCGCACTTGTCGGCCTTGATTAGTGCAGCATACTTCTGAGAATCGTTGGCTCCGTAGTAGTACCCAGTCCGCTTGTTGTTCAGGAACTGTGCCCAGTCTGCCGGGGTGTGGACGACGTCCAGGAGGATGATGACCTGGTACGGAGCAAGTCGGTCAGCCGTCAGCAGATTATTGGGATCGTTTGGGTTGGCGGGGTCAAAGATCGTCAGAGATGGGTCCAAGCACGCTGCGCTATGTGCAATCAGCCAGGCTCGGAATCCCGCGGAGCCCGCCCAGAGGTCGTCAGAGGAGTAGACCTTTTGACCATCGCAGTTACTACCAACATTACTAGTATCGGCATCCCAAGGTCCGGGGATACCAATTGTGGCGATCCTCGGGCAGCCGGGGTTCGGCTGGCATCCAGATGCACTCCCATAATTGCAACAAATATTGGGGCTAGCGCAGCAAGCGCCGGCGCAACAAGTTCCGTTGCTGCAGGCATTGCTGCACTTGCCGCAGTTGTTCTTGTCGGCGCTTGTGTTCACGCACGTGCCGTTGCAGCAGGTCGGTGTGGAGCCACCGCAGGTGTTGCCGCACGCGCCGCAGTTGCTGTTGTCCGTGTTTGTGTCTGTGCAGGTGTGCATGGTGGTGCCGCTGATGAGGCAGCAGGTGGTGGTTGGGCCCTGGGCCTGGCAGTTGGTGCCGCACAAGCCGCAGCTAGTCGGTAGGTTCTGGTTGCCCGCTGTCGGGTGGCACTGAAGGCCGCCCGGGGGAATGTCGCAGCAGGTGTTGTCGGAGGAGCAGCACTTTCCGTTGCAGCAATGTCCTCCGGTGCAGGGAGATCCATTGTCTCCGGATGCTCCGCAGCCGCCGCAATGCGTGTTGTAGTCCTGTGTGTCCATGCAGGTGCCGTCACAGCAAAAGGTTCCGGAGGCGCAGTCAGGGTTGCTCGTGCAGGGGGTCCAGGGGCTACCGGTTGAGCCGCCGGTGCCGCTGGCGCCGCCGCTGCCCGGGTTGGCGGGGCCCACGGTGATACCCTGTTGCACCGAAGAGTTGTCGTCGCAGCCCGCTGCGCCGGCCGGGCAGACCGTGGCGAGTCCTTGGGACAGGATCTGGGTATTCGGGTTGGCCGACATGGTCACTTCCAGGACGACCTTGGTGCGGTTGTCCGCGGCGATGCCCTCGGAGCGAACCACCGCGATTCCGTTGTAATCGGTAGTGAAGAATTTCTGCCGGCACTCGCCCAAGTCCTGACGAATGAACAGGGTGTAGCGGCCCATGTATTGGGTAGGCGTGGGACTCATGGTATTAGGGTCGGGTGGCGCCTCATTGTAGGCAACGCTGTTGGAAGAGTATTTGGGAGGGTAGTAGCAATTGATGTACACTGATGAGAGTGGTTGTGATGGGTCGGGGTCGGTTTGACACCCCAAACCCGGTGGGTCGGTTGGCAGAGGGCTTTCGTCGCGCAGGTAGGCCCCGCGCGTGGAAACGCCGTTGCTAGTCTTCCCGAGACAAGCAGCAGGGTCAGTCGAGTCGCCAATCGTGCCCGGGATCTCGTCGGTGTAGGGTGACGGCAGGGAAACCGAGACACCCGAAGGGCTCTTGCCGGCAAGCATATGGCTCAGCAGGTCGGGTTGCCAATAGGGAGATCCGGGGGTGTTTCGGTTGAGGATGGTTTTTGCGGTCTGAATTCCTGCCTCGGCGACGTAGAGGGCCTGGTTGCGCATGTTGATGTTGGAGCTCATCTGGATGTTGCCGCTGGTCAGGTACAGGCCGGCCAAGCCCATGCCAAGCAGGCCGATCATGGCGAGCAGGACCACCACCAGAACCGCCCCGTCCTGCTGGCGGCGAAGCGAGAATCGCATTGAAGAGTCGTCGGTTTTCATAACAGCTCTCCTCAGTTGTTGCGCGGATACACAGTGGTGGTCAAGACCCGGCGGCGGAACTGGTCTTGGAAGTTGCTGCTGTTCCAGTTTGGGTCATTCAGGTCATCGGTGCAGGCGGGGTAGGGGTTCTGGGCGTGGGCCGCGTGATTCTCGACCGCGGGCCGGCCGTTGTCGGTCAGGCTGGCATTGATGCCATTGTCCTCGGTCAACGAGCGGGCAAGCAGCGTCAGGCGGATCGCTGATGGCTGGTTGCACTTGGCGCCTCTGGTCAGCATGATCGTCGTGTCGTTGGGATCGAGCTTCCACTCATCCGTGTTCTGGTCGTTGGTCGCGATCAGACGGCCGTTGGCGTCGAGGTCGCAAGCAAAGGCCACCTGTAGATCCTCGATGCCCTCGGCCAGCACTTGGGGACCAGTGGTGGCGGCTGTGCCATCAAGACGTTCCATGGTGAGAACAGGAATGTCATGAGTCGAACCTCCTGTTGATACACATTTCCCCGGGTTGGAGAGATAATTACCATTCGCGTCCTTAGTTCTTATGGCAAAGCGGACCCACCAGAATTCTCCGAAATTGCGGACACCGGTGTTCAGGTTCTGGTCTGGCGCGAAGGCACCGTAGCCAGTGGTGCCAGGAATCATGGCCGGGATGTTGCTCGCAGGGTTCCACGAGTTCTGTGCATGCACGAGGAAGTTGTTGTTCGGGTCAGACGCACTAGAGCTAGTTACCTGAAGCAGGGTACACCCGATGTCGCTGGCATTCCCTCCCATTCCTGGCTCACCGACCAGCACGATGAACTCGTTTGGCTGGAACATGGCGGCGTTGCCGGATGGAAGCGGAATTGTGACGTTCGAGGCAACGCTCACGACTCCGATTCCGGCGAGTGGCGAATCGAAAGTCGTGCCGGAGGTCTTGTTGCCAAAGGCAACCGTGATCACGTCAGTCCCGGCGACGATTCCGGTGTCGGTTCCGTCCTCTTGGTCGACGATCCACAGGGGGGGGATCCGCTGCATCTGGCCGGTGGCAGCGTTGTACGCGCGCAGGCCCGCGCTGGGACGCACGCTAAGGTTGTGTACGGTGTTTGGCGGGGCCACAGGTGGATCGTCACTGTCATCGACGGTAGCCGCAGGCGTGCGAGTGAGGGGAGGAGCCACTACGATTCCCCCTACCGGCCGCACGCAGCCATACATGCCCGAGCCCGCGGCACGGACGAACCGGGTGAGGACCTCCATTGCGGCCCATGCGTTCTGCTGAACGTTGAGCATCTTGGTCTGGGTTTCGTACACGCGCTGCTGGCCGGCAAAGAACATGAAAGTGGAGGCGGCCACAATGGACGCGATGACCATGGTCACCATCAACTCGACCAGGGTCATGCCCTGCTCGTGCACGCGCCGGACTACCACGACTTCCTCCGTTCCATGTCCAGACGCACGGTTTTGGGGTTTCCAGTGTCCGAAAGGTAGGTGACGGCTACAGAAATGACGTAGGGCTGTGCGTACCCGACGTTCACCACCCGCCATATCCGGGTCCAGCGATATTCCGGGGCCTTGCCGGTGGCAGACTCGATGCCCTCGGCGTTCACTGGCATGCCCGCCGTCCAGGTCCCGGTCGCCATCAGACTCGAATAGAACTGGTCCACGTTGGGCGTAGAATACCCGGTCGGCAGGTTGGGGTCCCCGGTGGTCAGCACGGTGCTGAATTCTTCCAGCTTTTGGCTGGCCAGGCGCAAGGCCACAGCCGAATCATTGGCGGTCTTCGATGCGCTGATCATGGCCTGCTGGACAGCCAGGGTTCCGAGAAGTCCGATGGCCCCCAGCAGCAGGGCCACCAGGACCTCGACCAGCGTGAATCCAGAATTGCGCCTCATTGCTAAGAGGAACTCCGCGTGGAAACAAATGCCGTGAGGCCGGTCACGGAAATGACAAAGCCGTAGTCGGGGTGCTTGGGGAGAAGGTTCCCATTGTGAATGTGGATCAACCACGAGGTCGGGCTTGTACAGGCGGAGGCCGAGCATGCATTGCCCATCGCATTGAAATAGATCTTTAGAGGCGTGGGGTTTGAGTTGTCCGCTGGAACAGCATCCGAGATGGCAACGCCCGGAGGTGCAAACAAGCTGCGTATGATCGTGGGCCCGTTTGGGTCCTCCTGGTAAAATACAATCCGGTCGCTGCTGATCAACGCCGACTGACGGACGCGCAAGCTCATGGCATCGGAGTGGGCCCGCTGCAGGCCCTGGGCGACCTGGTTGGAGAAGTCGCGCCCCTTGCGCGCTGTGCTATCGCGGGTCAAGGAGGGGGTCGCAACTGCAGCGAGTATCCCGATGATGACTAGCACCACCATGAGCTCGGTGACAGTGAATCCAGTCTGGTGACTGCGGCTGGGCGACATGACTCCCCAATCTTGCGCCTGCAAAGGTGCGGCCATCAAGAATTCTCGGGAGAATCCCACTCGATCATAAGATAGAAGAGGCGCCCGCTAGGAAAACATTTCATGGGGCGCAAGGCCGTTCGTGCTCCCAGGTGCGCACATGCACACATGCTGCCGCACCCGACTACACAGCCAGCTATCGCGGTGGGCGGCGAGCCTCGTGGAACCAGGGGCGATATTCCTGCATGCGGCTGCGCTGCTCGGCGGGTGCGTGCCGGTTGCAGGTGGCGTAGTCGGCGGTCTTCGGATCAGCCCCCCAGCGCACCTCAACGCAGTCGTTGGGGTTGTACGCTATCTCCAAGGCGCTGCGGCGCGCGTACACATCGGCGACGGTCAGCGGGAAAGGCGTCCCGTCGCTGCGCCGGTATTCCACCCGGCGCTCGTGGACGCGGCGCTGATGCAGCTTCTCCAGTTCGGCGCGAAGCTCATCGGGTTTGTGGCCGCCCAGCACGAACAGCTCGGGGTGCGCGGAGGCGCGGGCGGGCAGGCGCGCCAGCACGTCGAGCGCGATGAGCAGGCGCATGTCGCGCGAAGGGGTGGCGTAGTCTTCCCAGGGACCTACGGTCTCGAAGATCTTGGCGCCCACGGGCATGGGCACCACGGGGTTGCCTTTCTCGCGCATGAAGCACTCGCCGTTGTCGACCGAACCCAGGCGCGTCTCGAGCTGTTCCACCAGCGCGTTCAGGGTTTCTTCATAGCTGGCCTGGGCATCCAGGCCCTTGGGGTTGATGAGCTTGGCAATGCGCGCGTAGAAGTCGTCGGCAGACATGGTGGCCTGCTCGGCCGAGAACGGCGCGAAACGACGGTCACTGGCGAGGGCGCGGTTGGACAGCGCGACCAGAGACCCGTTTTGGGATTTTTCCACAGGACGAAAAGCCTTGAAACCGGGGCCTGCGCTCTTCACATCGCTGGCAAAGAGGAATGTGCCCTCCCAGAAGCGCTTGCGGCCCACCGAATTGTCGGGCTGGCCGTCCACCGCGAAGAGGCGCCCGCCGTTGTGCCCATCCTGCTCCACCCACTTGGCGATCATCATCACGTGTCCGTAGGGATCGGCGTAGATCAGGCCCGGTCGCAGCACGTCGCGCGCCAGCTTGACCGGGTAAAAATCGGTCTCGTCGTTCTCCAGTGCAGTGCGCGCGCTGCCCGAGTGGACCTTGTTGGCGACCAGCCGCAGGAACTTGCGAAAACGGTCGAGTGGGTCGCTGCCGGCCACCGGTTCATCCTGACTGGTGAGCGCACCACAGGTGGGCGGCTGCTCACTGGTGCCGCGATTGCAGTCGCGCAGGCCGAAGGGCAAGCCCATCTTCCAGGCAAAGGTGGCGCGCAGGTAGTAGGGCAGATCGGCACAGTCGGGCGTGGCCGGGGGCGCGGCGCGGTTCTTGGGATCGTCTTCGCGCAGCCCGAGGTACCCCCAGAGGAAGTTGCGCGCCGGATCACGGACCACGGGTTGTAGCGACGGGAAGCCGAGCGCGACATCGGCAGGCGCGTCGAACAGGCGCTCGATCCACGCCGAATAGAAATTCTCCAGGCTGCGGTTCCAGGCGCGCGTGACCGGCCAGGCGCCCGGCGCTTGTGAGCGGACGCGCGCAGCCACCGCGCGGCCGCGCGCAGCCACCGAAATGCGGTGGCACGAGATGACCTCGCCGCCGGAAACCAGTGCGACACGAGCCTCACCCGCCACCGGCGCGGGCAGCTCGGCTGAGAAGCTGAAGGGCGGTCCGCCCCGACGCACGGTGGCCAGCTTCTGCACCGGCCGCCCAACCGTGCTCACAGTGATGGTCCCGTCGTGGGCCTGTTCGCTGACCACCATTAGGCGCAAGGGCGAGCCCGCTGAGGGATTTTGGGGTGACCACCAAATGCGGGCCTCGGGCGATTCGCGACAAGCCTCGGACGCCCGAACCGGAGACCGCGCCAACAGGACGAAGAGAATGCCAAACCAACTGAGGGTCGTTGCCCTGTGCATCCCTTGCCTACCAGTGATCAGGATGGGCGCGCCGTCGCACCAAGGTGCGCGCGCGGACCAGCGCCGGGTTTTCGAACAGCTTGACCAGGACGAATCCGGCGAAGAAGCCGCCGATATGCGCCCAGACCGCGACGCCCGACGAGATTTCAGGTCTCACCGACGAAAGCTGGGGCAGGCCGTTCAAGAGTTGCAGCCCGATCCACCACAGCAGCACCAGGTAGGCGGGCAGTGAGATCACCTGCACGAAGATCACCCAGATGAACAGCACATTGACCCGCACGCGCGGATACAGCATCAGGTACGCGCCCAGCACGCCCGAGATGGCACCCGAGGCGCCCACCATGGGAACTGGCGACGCGGGATCGACGGCAACTTGGGTAGCCGCGGCAGCCAGGCCGCACACGAAGTAGAAGGCCAGGAAGCGCCATCGCCCCATGCTGTCTTCCACGTTCTTGCCAAACACCCAGAGAAACAGGGCGTTGCCCAGGATGTGCATCCACCCGCCGTGCAGGAACATGGAAAAGACCGGCGTCAGGTAGTTGATGGGGTCGCGGTCGACCAGGCAGAGAAGCCCGCGGCCAAGCGGCACGGCCTGCCCGATCGGGGCGCGGCCGGTGATCTCGCCCGCCACCAAACCCAGGTTGCACACGCTGGCCGCCAGCACGGTCGGGCTGAGGCCCGCGCCCTGGACTACGACCCATACCGCGCCCATAGCCACCAACAGGGCGATGGTCACCAGCGGAAAGTGGAGGGTCGGGTTGTCGTCGCTGATGGGGATCATGGGGCGTAGATTCGGGCCATCGGAGGGAGGCCTTCGTCAGACTAGCACGCAGACATGCGCCCATCGCACAAAGTCCGGTACGGAATGAGTTAGCTTTTCCACCACAGAGATGGA
>PMKP01000220.1 GCA_003157775.1 Myxococcales bacterium
CGGGCCGGTGAACGTATTCGTTCTCGTGCTAGTAGGTGGCACGAAACCGCCAGTCCCCATGTTGCCGCCGCTAGCGATTTCCCCACCGCTAGCGATTTCCCCACCGCTGGCGATTTCCCCACCGCTGGAAACTCGCCCACCGCTAGCGATGTACCCGCCAGTCCCTACGTAGCCACCGCTACCTACGTACCCGCCAGTCGCCAAGTTTCCACCCGAGCTGGCGATCTGCCCACCATTGCTACCGCCGATCGTGCCACCTTCCCCAGTGCCGCTATCGGGGGGGCCTAGACCGCTGTCCGAGGAGCAACCCCCGATTTCAAAACCAACTATCAGTGCGCCACCGGCGCAAATCGATAACCAGTACCTGGACTTCATTTGTAGCCTCCCGGTTCTAGATCGTTTTGGAACCTGCCTACTTTCTGAGCAAAGGCTCGGCTAGATAGGCTTCAGCTTTCTTGGCTGGTGAGGGCAACCTTTGGGGAACACTCCATCAAAAAAAGAGGACTCATTGGAAATCGCTTTTGAAAATGCGCCGGGCTGTCCACTGAAGAACAAACAGCGACCAGGCGCGGTCTCTGGCAATACCCGTCCCATCCACTGGTGAAACGCTCGGATACCCGGCCTGCGCCGCGCTCACCTATCGCCCGTCGCGCTCTGCCCACCCTCGCTGCAGAGAGCCGAAAGGATCAGGCCGAAGCGTAGAAGCCGGCCTGCAAGCGGCGGCTGACCATCGCCACGTGGTCGCGGAGCACGTAGAGCTGATCAGCAAATGCCAGCGGCAGTTTGAGCTGGTTAGTAGACCATGAGCGGTTGCACGAACACCGTACCCAGGGAAACCAGGTCCGAGATATCCACGCCGTCAGTCAACCCTCCCTGAACAAAGGCCACGTCGGACCCACTGTAGCCGTCAGGCTGGCCTGTGATAGTGATGTCACCGAGCGTGGTGGCGTCTACGTACCAGCCGAACGACCAGCCCGGCCATGAGAGCCAGCCACAGGCTGAGCGGGCCTGCCTCGCTGCCGCCGTAGGCGCAACCACTAGAAGGGGCCATGGGCTGAAGCGCGCTGCCTCCGTCCGTGTTGGCGTTGGCAGCGCCCCGAGTGGAGGACACCGGATTCACCGTAGGCGGGTTCGCGTCGCTGCCAGTTCCACGGTTGCCTCCTGTGCCGCCGGCCCCGCCGATCTGCTCCGGGGTCAAACCCGCCGTACCCCCGCCCCCTGCCGAATTCGGCGCGAACTGACCGCCGTCCGAAGCATGCCCTTGCGTCGCCAGGATGATTCCGTCGGGAAGGCAGGACTTGTCAGGAGCGTTTGGACTCCAGGCCGGACGTACCCCGCCGTTGTAGTTGGAGAAATCGAAGCAGCTCCAGCCCGCGGGGCAGGCCGCGCATGCTCCGCACGCCGCGCCCGCGGGACATGGACCACATGTGCAGTCAATGGGCTTGGGCATGCAGTTCATGATCACTGTGCTGCCGCAGGTTTCCGGCTCGGGCGTCGGACAGGTTCCGCCCGCGCAGGTCCCGCCCGAACTGTTACACCAACCGTATTCACTGACCTTGACACACTGGTAGAGCGGGTCCGCGCAGCCGGTGTCAGCCGTGCAGGTAACTGGAACCCAGGTGCAAACTGATGGTCCAGGGGTGCAGGTATCCGCCGTCGTGGTTGCGGGCCCGCCGACGCCCCCAGTCCCACTGCCCGAGCATATTGCGCCCTCGGCCTGGCAGATGAGTGGCGCCGGGCAGTCAGCGGCCGTGCTGCACGCGTGCGGCTTGGCCACGCAGATACCGGTATCACTCATCTGCGGCGCTGGTGTTTCGCACTTCGTGTCCGCCGGACACGGAGAAGTAGGGGTCACGATGTAGTCTTTGGCGCAATCGAAATCCGCGCTAGGACAGTCGGCCACGCTGGTGCAGACAATGGGTTTGGGCTGGCAGATCCCGACTACGGCCGGAGTGGCCGACAACAGCCCGGCGTCCGCCCCCCCGGAACTAGCCACGCCGCCGCCCACGGTTCCGATCCCGTCCGTGGCCTGCCCAAAGATGCATTGATCCCCGGTGTCGCAATCCGAGTCGGTCGTGCAATCCCTTGCTGCCGCTGTCCGGCCCAGCCCTCCAAGCAATAGCGAGACAGCGGCGAAGATCAGAAGAACATGACGCGAAGGGTGCGAGGCGCTGCTCAACATGGCTTGGGCTCCTTTTCGACGGCTGCTTGTCTTCAATTCTGCCTTTGCAAGCCCGATGCCGCCACCCACGAACGCGATTCCGCTGTGAAAACGCCAGAGTCTTTCGCATCTCCCTCAGAAATCTGAGACCAACTGGTCCCCATCCGTCAGGCTTGTTGCTACCCTTTGATGCAAACCAGCGGCCGCAGGCGAACAACCTTGCGTGCCAGTCCCGCCTGTTCAGCGGCATCCACTACTGCGCCAACGTCTTTGTATGCGCCGGGCGCTTCCTCGGCCACGCCGCGCAAAGACGGACTGCGGATCACGATCCCATGTCCGGCCAGCGCGTCGACCACAGCGCGGCCTTTCCAGCGTCGCGTCGCCTCGTGGCGGCTCAGGCTGCGACCCGCGCCGTGAACCGCGGAGCCAAAGGCACGGCCCATGCCCTCAGTCGTGCCTGCCAGTACATAGGACGCAGTCCCCATGCTCCCGCCGACGAGCACAGGTTGGCCGACCCGACGATAGACGGCCGGCAGAGCGGGATGGCCTGGCCCGAAGGCGCGCGTGGCACCCTTGCGATGAACGAAGAGCCGGCAGTTCTGGCCGTCGACCTCATGCTCTTCCTCTTTGCAGGTGTTGTGGGAAACGTCGTAGAGCAATGTCAGCTCGGCAGCGGGAAAGATCTCGTCAAAAGTCTCGCGCACGAGGTGTGCGATGACCTGACGGTTGGCCATGGCGCAGTTCATAGCCGCGCGCATGGCGCCTAGGTAGCGTCGGCCCAGCGCAGAGTCGATGGGCGCGCAGGCCAGCTCGCGCTCAGGCAGTGGAGTCCCGTAACTGCCGATCTCGGCCAGCATGGACCTGAGATAGTCCGTGCCGATCTGGTGGCCCAGGCCGCGCGAGCCGCAGTGGATGCTCACCACGACCTCTCCAGCGCGGAGCTGGTAGGCCGCGGCGATCTCGGGCGCGAAGATCTCAGCCACCTCCTGCACCTCCAGGTAGTGGTTGCCCGAGCCCAGGGTGCCGAGCTGGTCGCGTTGCCGTTTCTTCGCCTCCGGGGAAACTGCCTCTGGATCCGCACCCGCCATCGCACCATCCTCCTCGATAGTTTCGAGGTCCGTCGCTTTGCCAAAGCCTTTCTTCACCGACCAACGCGCGCCGCCCAGCATAAGATCGTTGAGCTCCGAGAAGGACAATCGCACCGGGCCCGTGCTGCCAACCCCGCAGGGAACCGCGCGGAAAAGTGCGTCGGCCAGGGCTGCGCGTCGGGGCTCGACCTCGTCGATGGAAAGCCCGGTGCACAGGGTGCGCACGCCACACGAAATGTCGAAACCCACACCCCCGGCCGAGATCACCCCGCCCGCCTCTGCCGAAAACGCCGCCACGCCGCCAATAGGAAAACCGTAGCCCCAGTGCGCATCGGGCATGGCGAAAGAGGCGCGCACTATCCCGGGCAAGCCCGCGACGTTGGCCACCTGCTCCAGCACCTTCTCGTCCATCGCACGCACCAGTTCCTCGCTGGCGAAGAAAATACCTGGAACGCGCATCCGGCCCGAGGGCGCGAGCCACCACTCAGTGTCCGATTTCTTCAACAGCCGATTCGGATCCATGCTTCGCTGCTCCTATGAGTTCCTATACGTCGACCACACACTGAGCTGTCCAAACTCCTTCGGCATCACACGCGACGCGCAGACAAGTCACGGTGGCGGCCTTCACCTCGACCGCTGGCTGGTGGCGCTCGACATCGATGCGCTCTCCGACCATTTCCCCATCGAGACGCATTCCCTCACGAACTAGCGTGAAGCGCCCGAAGATCATTCCGCGGGTCGCCATTTCGTAGATGACGGCGTTGAGCCAATCGACGAGCAGCATCTCGTCGTCCGGCGCCTGACACGAAACGCGCACGCTTTCGCGCGTGACCACGCGCGCAGGATCCGTCACCACGGCGGTCAGGGCCTGCGCAGTTTGCGCGAACGCCTCCTCGCGCGAACGCCCCAGGCCCCGCACCCCGACGTCCGACTGATGATCAAAGTGCTCCCATCTGGGCAGGGTGTTTCGCATATCCTTTGCCTCGACCCACATGGCGTCGCAAGGGCAAGATATGTAGACTCGCGTGCATGGTCAAGCGTACGACGGCAGCCGGCATGAAGCTCGGCCTCGCTGATACGCATGGCCGATAGGGAGTTGCTTTGAGGCCCGTGCTTCTCATCACGCCGCCCATGGTGCAATTCAACACGGCGTATCCTGCCACGCCCATGTTGGCCGCGTTCTTGCGCCGCCATGGATACGAGGTGGCGCAGGAGGATCTTTCGCTGGCGCTGGCTCTGCGGCTGTTTTCGCCGGAAGGGGTGAAGGACGTCGAACGAGCCCTGCGCCGGCACTTTGCCCGCCGGCGCCGCCCACCTTCAGTGCGGCATTTTCTGGTCCACGCGACAAAGATCGAATCCGCGGTTGCAGGGGTCATCGCCTTCTTGCAGGGATGCGCGCCGGAACTGCAGGCGTGGCTGGTGCGGCCGGGTGGCCTGCCCGAAGGCCCGCGCTTTTCGTTCCTGCGCGGGCTTTTCCCAAACAACGATGCGACAGCGTTGGCGCGCCATCGGGCGAGCCTGTTTCTCGACGAGATTGCGGATGCTGTGCATGACGGTCTAGACGATCGCTTCGAGCTGGCCCGCTATGCTGAACACCTGGCGACGATGGGTGATTTCGAGTCGCTGCGCCGGGCACTGTCCAGGCGTCGCAGCCTAGTCGACCGCTTCATCGACGAGGGAGCACAAGCGGCCTGGCGCTGCCACCAGCCATGCGTCGTGGGGATCACGGTTCCGTTTCCCGGCGCGCTCTACGGCGCCCTTCGCATCGCCCGCCGAATGAAGGCGCTCGATCCGCGCGTCGCCACGGTCCTGGGCGGCGGCTACGTCAACACCGAGCTGCGCGAGCTTTCTGATCCGCGCCTGTTCGACGACTTCGACTATGTGACCTATGACGACGGGGAAATGCCTCTGCTTCGCATTGTGGAGAAGGGACCCTTGGTGCGCACGCGGGTGCGCCGGCGCGGCCGCGTGGTCTGGTTGGACGATGCCACGGCACCGGTGCTGCGCCACCGCGACCGACCCGCGCCTGACTTCTCGCCGCTTCTCACCCAAGGCTACTTGGCCATGGTCGAGAGCCCCAACCCCATGTACCGGCTGTGGTCGGAACGACGTTGGCTCAAGCTGACCTTGGCTCATGGATGCTACTGGCACCGCTGCACTTTCTGCGACACCTGTCTCGACACCATCAGCCGTTTCGATCTAGCCGACGCCGGAACAATCGTGGGCTGGATGGAAGCGGCGATGGTCCAAACCGGGGAGCAGGGTTTTCACTTCGTAGACGAAGCAGCGCCTCCGGCGCTGCTCGCGGCGGTGGCCCGCCGTATTCTTGACCGCGGCCTCAAGGTGCAGTGGTGGACCAACATCCGCTTCGAGCGACACTTCACGCCCGCGCTCGCCGGCCTGCTGGCGCGCTCGGGTTGCCTGGCGGTCACCGGCGGGCTGGAATGCGGCACCGATCGGTTGCTGGCGCTGCAACGCAAGGGCTTTGACCTGACGCAAGCCACGCGCGTGATGGCCGCCTTTGCCCGCGCCGGAGTGTTAGTCCACGCCTATCTGATGTACGGTTATCCCACGCAAACTGCGCAGGAAACCGTGGACGCGCTGGAGTTGGTCCGCCAGCTCTTTGCTGCCGGCTTTCTCCATTCGGCCTACTGGCACCGTTTTGCGCTGACTGTGCACAGCCCGGCCTTTCGCGAAGCGGACCAGCTTGGGATTCAGATCCTCGACCCGCAGCCCACGACCTTTTCGCGCAATGAGATCGGGTTTTCCGAGCCCGCGGGAGAGGATCCGGCACCTCTCGCTCCTGGTCTGCGGCGCGCGGTCTACAACTTCATGCACGGCCAGGGGTTGCAGGCTGACGTGCGCAGTTGGTTCGGATTTCCCGTGCCCCGCGCCAGACTCTCCCGCAGCTTCGTGCGCGCGGCCGCGCCCAACCTTTGACGATCACCCGCCGCCGATCTTGTGCAGCGTGAGCATGTTGGTCTGGAACGGCTCGCTCCCTAGCACCAGTCCATAGGTGACGATGATATCGTCCCCGGGCTTGGCCATGCCATGGGCGCAGATCTCGCATTCGGCCTGTTTGATCACAGCAGGAACACCCTTGACCCAGGTGCCAAACAGCGGGTACACGCCCCAATACAGGCCCAGCCGGTGCAGAACGGTATCGTGTCGCGAGAATGCCACGATGTTGGACAGGGGGCGCTGCGCGGAGAGCACAGCCGCGGAATGTCCGCTCTCAGTGTACACGGCGATGGCGGCCAGCTTGAGGTCCTCGGCGATCTCCGCGGCAGCGTCGGCTATCGAGCTGGAGTAGGTCCGTTCGGTTACGTCAGGCCGCTCCTTCCACAGCTTGTGGTAGTACTCGCTGCCCTCGATCTCGTCGATGATGCGCGCCAGGGTCTTGACGGCTTCCACCGGATAGTCGCCCACCGAGGTCTCGGCTGACAGCATGACCGCATCGGTGCCGTCGAGAACCGCGTTGGCCACATCGGAAACCTCGGCGCGCGTGGGCCGCGGGTTCTTGATCATGGAATCTAGCATCTGGGTGGCGGTAATGGCGGGTTTGGCGCGCAACTTGATGTCCCGCAGGATGCGCTTCTGAATCAACGGCACCTTCTCATCGCCTGCTTCCACGCCCAGGTCGCCGCGCGCCACCATGACCGCGTCGGTGATGTCCAAGATCTCGTCGAGCCGGTCGACCGCCTCCGGCTTTTCAATCTTGGCGATGATGGGGATCCCACCGGCCAGCTCTTTGGCTTCTTTCACGTCCTGCGGGGTCCGCACAAAGGACAGGGCGAACCAGTCCACACCCAACTCGCGGCCGAACACAATGTCCTTCTTGTCCTTTTCGGTCAGCGCCGGCACGGACAGCGCGGAACCCGGCAGGTTCATGCCCTTCTTGTCTTTGAGCACGCCACCGTCGACCACCCGGCACACCACGTCGTCGCCCTTGATGGACTCTACTTGGAGCTGCAGGAGACCATCGTCGAGCAGGATGGGATCGCCGGGTTTCACGTCGCGCGCCAGGGGCAGGTAGGTATGTGAGATCCGCTCGCTCGTGCCCAGCACGTCCGTGGTGGTCAGGCAGATGCTCTTT
>PMKP01000105.1:0-152 GCA_003157775.1 Myxococcales bacterium
GGCATCCCCATTCAGATTCTCCCCAGGCTTGACCACGGCCTCGAACAAGATCTGATCGGTGAATGCGACGACCGCGAACGTCCTGTGCTCGATGTGGGCCAGCCCCATGAGCGCCAGCGCCACCGCGCTCGACCATGTGTCTTTCTCGCCCT
>PMKP01000105.1:158-5941 GCA_003157775.1 Myxococcales bacterium
TCTACAGGCAGCAATCGGCCAATGTCGTTGCCCAGCTCGACATCGGTTATCTCTTCCGCCCCGTGCTTGACCTTGGTCCTGCGCTTCTGCTGGGCGATACGGGTGAACCTGCCGGCCAGTTGAGCTATGCGCTTGAGCCGTGGGTCCCCGTACGGGCCGGCGTTCGACCGTGTCGTCCGACCAGACCCAACGTGTACTGGATCTCCATCGCACAGGTGGACACACGCAAGAGCAGATAGCCAAGCTGGTAGGCATCAGCCGATACCAGGTCTTCCACATCTTGAAGGAATACCGGCGTGAACGCTTGCGTCCTGGGCGCAAGCCGAATTCTTGACCCGGAGCCGATACCGAAAGGCAGAGATTTCGGTCAATCCAGCAGTGGTGGACTCTGCCAGAGACGACTGGCGCAGCAGGACTGGTCGACCCGGAGGGTGCCGGCTGCCCAACTGGTTTCCGTGGGGTCCCACCTACCCTGGCTTCGATTTGAAGCGCAGCCACCACAAGCTCGCTCGCACCGCCGGTGAGCTGGCGGCGCTGGCTTCAAGTGCGGCAAGAACGGAGCCCCATTGGACACACCCGTCGGGAACAGCCAGGCAAGATGCCACTCGCTGCACCTACTGCCGTAGGTGTATCGTGTTATCCTCTACCGAGGAGGGAGCCGATGCCAATCCACAAGACACGGACGACGGCCACCGAGATGCTGCCTGCGGTGCGGGCTATTCTTTTCAAGGCAAGGAAGAAACGAGGCGAGTACGCATTTCTGACCGCGCATCAGATCCTCGCGGTGCTTCGCGAAGCAAAGGCACTCATCGAAGAACGTGGTCGAGCAGGCGGTGGCGAGGGGAAGACGTATGGGGCTTCCAGTCTTCTGACCAGGGCCCTACGGATGCTCGTGAAAAGGCAGGAGGTGGAAGTCACGTTCCTCGACACGCGCAGTTTGCAGATCAGGGTTCCGGCGCAAGATGGTCTGGTGAATCCTGCCGGAACCACCCTCGGTCTCTACCGCCGAAAGAAGACATAGTAGGCGTCGCAGGCGACACCAGCGGCGGTGTCGAGCTGCACGCCAGCACGAACACCATCCAGCAAGATCGCCCGCATTCCAGGGTGGAACCTGTCGGAGATACCTTCTTCGCGACTTTCATCACGGTGCCGTTGCTGCCCTGCCGCGGCAGCTTGTGCGGTTTCGCGTCAGCGAGATTGCACTTTCCCTTCCAGTGCGTTGAGCCCGTTGCACGCAACCGCCTCGCCACCACTGCATGCCTTCGTGAACAGCCGCCTGGCCTCGGCGAGGTTGCCCGCCTGCTTTTGCAAGAGGCCAAGGTTGGTGCATGCACGCATCTCGTCACGGTTTCATGGAGCCGCCGTCTCGCGGGGTGCTTGGATGGGAATCGCGGCCTTTGGGGTCGACGAGATGTCTGACGCGGATGCGGCTTCCCCATCGCCCAGCCCGGTCATGCCCACGTCTGTCACGCTCCACCCGTCCGCCCAGTGGAATCTGGCGACCCAGGCGGAACCGTCGTCTCCGCCCCCGAGCACGTACTCGAAATCGTCGTGGTCCGCCGGTACGCGTATGGGCAAGATTCGGTCGTCAGCGTTTTTGCTGCACTCCCCGATGGTGGCGTTGCAACCAGCGGCCTTCTTGTTGTCGGCGCAGAATTTCCGCAGCGCATCCCTGAATGGAGCCCAGGCTTTCGAACTGCAGGCCACCACGCTACTCGCCCTTCTCGGTTCGATTCTTTCGAAGAAGTAGAACGGCACAGGTTCGCCTCGATATAGGTAGGGCTTGAATCTCCAGTCCCGTACGTCGTAGGCGATAGCGTCGCCGAGTGCCCTGGGTTTAGCCTGCAAAACCACGACCGACTCGACGAGGCCGTTTGCGGACACCCGCATTTTCGTCAGGGCGCTGGCCCCGGCGAGGACATCTGTACCTGCAACTGCTCTGATGCGCTGAAGACGTCGCGCGATCCCGGTGGGCGACGATAGCAGGTGCGCCGATGCCTCACCGCGGCCGCGTTCTTCCGCCAAGGTGCCTTGGAAGAACTCCGGGCAGGGTGACGGCCAGCACACTGAGGCACATTCGGGCAGGGCTTCAATGGGATGCGACACCACGCACGATTGGGATGCCCTTTGCTTCGTGCGCACCTCACCCTCGGGCTTGCAGTCGCCCGGACTCTTCCCGGCAGCAACCAACGTCTTCTTAGCGCGCCCAGCACGGTCTTCGAGAAAGAGCCTCGTCTCGATCATATTGCGCCGACGGTGGAGGTCGACTGTGCCGGAAGCGACATCCACGCGCCTCATTCGCTCCAGTTCCGCGTTTAACATCTTGAGATCACGCGAATCGGCACAGTAGCTGGCCAGAGCCTGCTCTTCCGCACGGGCCGAGCGACAACCGGAGGACTGCATCTTCGTTTCCTGCAGCGCCCGTAGCTTCTGCGAGCACTCACGCACGATTTGATCCGCACGTGCCAACTCCGCTTGGGCGGCCTCGTCCTCCCGGGCTTGCGCGTCTCGCCGCATCTGATCTTGGATCGACTGAAGGCTTTCCCTGATCTCGTTGAAGCGGGCGGCCGGCATATTCGCGAGCGTGCAGCCGCGCCTTTCTAGCAGTATCTCCGGGTCGACGTCGGCATCCACCTTCTGAACCCTGCACGTTCCGTCAAGGACGTTTGCCTGTTGCGTGAACAGATCCACCTCTGCCTTTGCGATGTCATAGAGATCTGCAAAATGGCTCTTTGCCAGCGTGGGGAAATGGTTCATCCCCACTCGAAGGGGCTCTACGTAAGCATCGAAGGATGTCTCTGTCACTCCTGCCTGCATCAGGCATCGGGTCGGGAACGCGACCGTCGCTCGACAACGGCTGGCTCTTGCTGCCACCGCTGTCGCCCGAGTTTGGGCAAGACGCGAAACCATCCTGGTGAATCCGCGTACTTCACCGTGGGGGACTGGCGGTGAGTGGCGGTTCTTGTTCAGCCACATCACGACGTTCGGCACCGTGGTGCATTCATATTCCAACTGCGCAGCTCGGACGGTCACGTTGACGCAATCGAAGGCCTCGCACGTGCGGGCATCATTCATGATGGCAGCTCGGTTGGGTTCGGCACAGTAATCGTTCCAAATCCCAGGACACGCACCTCGTGTGGCACACGACCCGAAAAGAGCCTCGACGCTGGAATTGGACATGGGTTTCCTTGTTCCGACGACGGCCAACACGGTTTCGGCATCCATCCCATCAGGGTGTCCGGCAGTTTGCGCTGCAACCCGGGGAGAAACCCCGGCTGGCGCAGAAGCGACTAGCGCTAGGAACACGAACTCACAATAACTGCGGCTGCGGCGCCTTCTGCAGATGACCCCGGCATGGAGGGTAAGCCGTCCATCATCACGAACGCTGCCTTCCGTTCTGAACCATGAATCGTGGTCATGCGCAGGATACAACGAACGCGGCTTCATCTTCACTCCTCCTCCAATTTCATCGTAATACCTACCGCGGTAGGTGTACAGCGCCGAGAGCAATCGTGAGCATGGTGGGCGGTGGACCTACCCGAGTTCCAGCGCCGCCTTGCCGACCGCGTTCGTGCCCTGCGAACGGCGCGCAAACTCCGGCAGGAAGATCTTGAGGACTACGACATTTCCTGGAAGTCCATCCAGAAGCTGGAGTACGCGGCCACCGACCCGAAGGTCAGTACCCTGCTCAAGCTGTGCCACGCGTTCGACATGACCCTGCCGGAGTTGCTGACGTTCGAGGAGCCGCGCCGGCGTCGGAAGTAGCAACGCCCACACCCGGTCCCAGAGGGCGTGAACCAGAGAGGCCTGTTCACTTTGGTCGAGAACGGCTTGGATGAGCGGTCGACCGCTGTCGGCTTCGTCGAACACTGCGATGATGATTTGTCCATCGGTTACGATGACCTGCAGGGCGCGCACGTCGCCGTTTCGGAGAGGAATCGTGGCGCCCGCCTGCGCGCGTGTTTCGCGTGGCTGCCTGGTCGACTGGTCCATGGCCTCCTAATACCAGCTCAGCGCTCATCCTCGGCCAGCTCGCCCGCCGCCAACCCGGGGAACATCGTCTGCCGTCGCGCCTCACTGGTCATGTGGACTGTCGCCACCTTGAGCTTGATGTAGTCCGCCACATCACCGAGGAGCAGTCGCTCGGTTCGTCCTGCGTCCTCCAGGTGGGCTTCGATGATGGCCGCCAAGTCCTGCCACGAGGCGTACCCCAGTCGGCGGCACAGCAACTCCGCTATGGCCCGGTGGTCGGGGTGCCTGTGCCGGGTCGCCAGGGCTTGGTCGACCGCGGTCGCGCTTCGGTAGCGGGTCACCAGCTCGGGCTCGCTCGGTGTGGCCCCGAGAACCAACACGTATGGAACGCGGGTGAACATCTGGCTGGCCATGGCCATCTCGAACGCGACATCGAGCAGCCGGATCACCTGGTCCCTCGACTCGTCCTCGCTGGTGCGTGTCGCCAGTTGGGCACGGTACTTGGCCTCGATGAACACGACTAGCTCGCGGGCGCGGATGAGCACGTCCGCCTCGGTGAATCCCTCCATGTGTGCCCTCCCGGCCGGCGGTGCAACCGTGTGCCAGAATGACACTTGCAGCCCCGTCAGCGAGCACGTGCGGAAGTGCTTGGTGCGGAAAGCTTGGTTCAGCAGCGGTCGTAGCCAGAGCGCGGGTGGCATCCGACGGAGAATCCCGAACACGTTGGCGGTGACCACGTCCTCCGAGGTCTGTCTCAGTATGAGCGGGCAGTTCCGGCCCCGACGGTAGCTGGGGTCGCAGACGTGACCGGCCTTGCGCCCGCCCCGTTCCAGTTCGATCACCAGGGACATGGCTCATGTCCCGCAGGCTGCCCGGTAGGCGCAGTTCGCACACTGCCAGCCGCGCTGTGGGTAGAAGATGCCGGCATCCACCGCGCGCAGGACTTGGTGCATGACCCGCTTCGTCTCGGCGAACTGCTGGGCGTCCCGGCGCAGTTCGTAGATTTCGATGGCTGGCTTCTTCGTCTTCAGCAGAACCCGGAATCTGACGCGCGCTTCCGGGTATCCCAGAACCGCCCGGGCCAGACCGTAGATGGTCGCCTGGTGGTCGTAGCTGAGCCTCGTGTCGTCGAAGCGCTTGGCCGCGGTCTTCAGCTCGGTTATCCAGACAGTGCCGTCAGTCTCCTGTTCCATCAGGTCGACCACGCCCACCAGGCACTCGTCCAGCTCCCTGCCCGTGGCGGGGTCGCGCCGTGGAAGCCGGAACTCCTGCTCGACGGCCAGGATGCGATTGTGGCGGACTGTCTGGTGGTACATCTCCAACAGGCCGCGCCCGATTGCCCGGAGCTTGTCCGGGCCGTCGTCATCTTCCCACATGATCGGTACCGACCCGCGCTCTCCCTCCTGTATCTGGCGCTCGAAGTCCTGCAGCAGGTCGCCGATGGGCACCGGCACCTCTGGCTTCTTCTGCAGCCGGCGATGGTATTCCGCCAGGGCGCCGTGCACCGCGCTGCCGAAGACGAGGTCACCCGACCTGTGGCTTGGTCGACGACACTCCGCGTACTGCAATCGGAACCGCTCGGGACAGATAAGGTATGCGTTCACCTGGCTCGCCGACACGTGGAGCGTGTCGCGGAACGGATGGCCGGTCATGGCCTACGCGGCCTTAAGCTGGTCGATGTACGTCGAAGCGTCGCTGCGGCTCAGGTACTCGGGCGCACAGCCGAAGGTTTTGACGCTGGTCTGACGGATCTCGCCGTCGGTCATCCGCTTCACGTGCCCGATGGCGAAGATGGCCTTGAGCTGCTTGGC
>PMKP01000275.1 GCA_003157775.1 Myxococcales bacterium
TTGCGCCAGCGGGAACGGGCACGGCCATCGTTGGCGCGATGGGCATTTCTGCCTCGGGTGCAATGAAGTGGTGTCTCCATTGCTGCCGGCCCTGCGTTGACATGAATGGCACGAGGGCTAGACCCAAATCGCGGACGCGGGCGAAGCGATCTTCAGGCACGCGGCTCATGGCGCGCAGGACTACAGTTTCCAGATCACGCGGGATCTCGGGGCGCAGATGGGAAGGCGGCTGGAAGATTCCTTCCACGATGTTTCGCATGATCGTGTAGACGGCCGCCCCGGTGAACGGCCGCACCCCGGTGAGGCATTCGTACAGGATCACGCCCAGGGCGTACTGATCGGCGCGTGCGTCGATCGCGCGACCGGCCGCCTGTTCAGGCGCAAGGTAGTACGTCGTACCTATGACGTCACCCGTGCCGGTCAGGCTGGAGTTGTCATCGCCGATGCGGGAGATGCCGAAGTCCAGGATCTTGGGCGTTTCGCCCATGGGCGTGTGCGCGAGGAAGATGTTGGCTGGCTTGAGATCGCGGTGAACAACCTCGGCGCGGTGGGCGGCATACACACCGGCGCAGGCCGCGCCAAGAATGTCGGCAGTGCGCTCGACCGCGATGGGGCCGTCAGCGATTTCGGCCGCCAGGCTGCGGCCCGACAGGTACTCCATCACGATGTAGGGTGTGTCGCCGAAGGTGCCGGAGCTGTAGATGATGACCAGGTTGGGATGGACCACGCGGGATGCGGCCTGGGCCTCGCGCCGGAACCGGGCAAGCGATTGAGGCTGGTGCTGGTCGATGCCGTGGAGGGTCTTGATGGCCACCGTCCGGCCGAGATCGCGGTCGAGCGCCTTGTACACGCAGCCCATGCCGCCTTGGCCGACCAGGCCGACGATTTCAAAATGGTCCACCTGATCGCCAGCGCGAAAAGCGCCAGGAGCCCTCTCGGCGACGGGGCCTGTCGCAGGGGTCTCGGATGGAGTGAGCGAGATGGGCACTTGCGGTGCGGGTGCGACGGCAAGCGGATCGGTGCGGCTGCCGGGGCGTTCTCCAGCCGTAGCGCTATCCTCGGTGAGGCTATCGGGCAGCACGGCGGTTGCTGGATTGTCAGGCCGAGAGGCCGGCGATGGCTTCCCGGCACCGTCCGGCGGCACAGGACGGTCATAAGACAGAGTGTCCGAACTGCCCTGCCCAGGCTTGTTCACGTTGCGCCCCTACGCAGTCTGCGCGGTACCGTCATGCGGTAAACGATGGCGAGAGAGGGAAGGCGAGTCAAGGGGTGTGTTGACCTGTGTGTGACCTGGCCGACGCAGGCCCCCAATCTCTCGCTGGCCGTCGCCGGCGTGATCACCGTTGCCACGAAAACGACCAGGATCACGGTACGACAATCACCGATCGCCACGATTGGGTGCGCGACTTGATCATGGAGAGGCCCAGCAGCGAGCCGCCCTTCGCTCCGCTCGTCCCCCGGATTCCACGTTGATTCTTCTTCCGAGCGGGACGATGGTTGCCAGATGGGAGGCAATCCAGATCCGTCCGATCCTTTCAATCCCTACGCGTCTGCGTTTTCTAGTTCCGCTGGGCCTTCAGGTGGCTCTCCACCTGCACAGCCTCTCCTGTACGAGGCTCCCCCGCCCGAAAAACCAAAGCCGAATATCCGGCGCTGGTTGGTCATCGCCAGCGGAGCCTTGATGTGCCTGATAAGCCTCTCGCGTGTCCTTGGCTTCGACAGATACCTTGCCGGCCGTGGACTGGGCCAGCAATGCGACAATGGGGATCAATGCCGATCGGGCAAGTGTCTCAGCTTCAGCTGGGTCAGTGGCTTCTGCACGGAGACCTGCTGGAGCAACAAGGAGTGTCCTGGAATGAGATGCTACCAGGATCGATGCGTACCGCGCGCCACTCTCGGCATCGGCGAGGACTGCCGCCATTCCCTGGAATGCACCAGCTCGCTATGTCTCTTCTACCAGGGCGGAGATCCGCATGTCGCGGCGTGGACTCCCGGTCAATGCAGTCAGAGGTGTGTGAAGGACAGCTCTTGCCCCGAGGGATTCTCGTGCATTGAGGTCGCAAATGATGACAAGGCCTGCATCTCGAAGCTACGGCTGCACGAGGTCGACCAGGATCTCCGCATGTAGGAAGAACGTCTATGAGGAACTGGCGACGAATAGGGAGATCCTTGAGAGATGGACGCACAAACCGCGACCATCTGGCGAGGGCACGCAATTGCGGGCACGAGGTGGGCTCGCGCAGCCGCGCGCCCTGATGACGCGTTTGACAAGTCAGGTGTTCTTCGACAGATTCGGCACCGCCACAACCGGGAAGGAGCATAGATGGGCCTTGTATTCATCAATGGCCGCGCCGCTGTCTATAAGGACGGTCCGGGGCAGGCGGTTGCCTTTCCTGACGTGTGCCTTTGTCCGCCCGGCCCGCCGGCAGGGCCGGTCCCGGTGCCCTTGTCGAACACCGTCGTGGCCGCCGATCTGCAAGGCTGCGCAAGAACGGTGCTCATCGCGGGCAAACCGGCCGCGCACTTGAAGTCGTTTTTCGCCAAATCCACGGGGAACGAGGTTTCGCGCAGCACGGGCGGCGGGGTCATCAGCCACGCAACCCAGGGCATGGCCTATTTTCAGACCGGATCGCCCAATGTCTTCATCGAGGGACAGCCAGCTGTTCGCCACGCCGATCTGCTGACGTGCAATCACCTATCCAAGATGCCGCCGAACACACCGCCCACTGTGTGGATGTCCAGCACCACGGACTTGCCCATGACAGCGCCGGGCAAGGTGCGAAGGACCTTGGCCGAGGGCAAGGACTGGATTGAACTTGTTCTGGTGGACGAGGACAGCGAGCCTCTCGGCAAGGGCAGGTACGAGATCAAGACCCCTGGCGGAGAGCAGGTCAGCGGAAACATCCTGCGTGCCGGGAAGGTCGAGCTTCGGCAAATAGCCAGCGGCGCTTGCGAAGTCGTGCTGCCCCTGGCCGATGAGAGGGCGCGACAGCTCAGGCTGAACCGACCGGCCAAGGTCACGGGTGACCAGAAGGCCTATGTGCCGGGAAAGCAGTTGCGCCTGCACACTGGCAAGCAACATGTCGTGGTGGTGCCGTACACGAAGTCACTGTGGGTCGATCTGCCAGTGCGCGTGGATGACCCGGATACGCGCGACGACGAGTTCGTGCTTCACAGCAAGGACGGGTCATACCGGGTGACCCTGACCATCGCCGACGATCGCATCGCGGGCGATGAGGGACTCACGCTGGAATACTACGGGCTTGAGCCTGGCAAGTCCTACACCCTGACCTATCATCTCGGCGCTGGGCTGCCATCCAGGATTCTCTTCGCCGACCTGTCGTACGAAGAGCTGTTCCCCAAGGCCGGGGGCAAAGCAGCGAGGCACCGTGAAGTGCGAAGCGAGATCGAAAGCCACGTCAGTGGGACGGGACCCGAGGATGACAACGAGCCGCATGCCCTGGACGAGGAAGACGACGAGATCCAACTGCACGACGAGCCACCTGCCCCTGGTGGCAACGGATAGAACGACCCATGGACGTTGTAACGACGTTTTCTGATTCTGAGTTGCGGACGCTCCAGCGCGCCTTCTGCGTGCGCAAGGCCACGCCCGAGGAGGTGTGTCTGGTCGTCCGGCCGAGGCGACGAAGCATGCATCTGGCGCTGATGGGAATCGCCACCGCGCTCCTGCTTGGGGCGGCGATGCATTTTTCTGGCTTGAAGGCGTATGACCTGGACAGCGCGGTTGGCGGTCTTCTCGTGCCCAGTTTCTGGTGGGCCTGTGTTCTAGTGGCTTGTCTGGACATTCTGGTCTTCTTTCTCGTACCTGGCGCGTACGCCCCGCGCTTTGAACTGGTCCTGCGCCCTGGGGGACGGGATATCACCATGCGGGGCCTGGGATTCCAACAACACCGCCTCGCGAGCTGTTGCTCCGTCGCCAATCGGTACCTATGGTGCAATTTCTACGTGGATACGATTCGCTACACCCTGGCGCGGCGCTGGTGGCAGACCCTGATTCCGATCACACGCGCTGCCCATGTGGCCGCTCGCGCCTTGGCCCCGGCGACCACGGCCCTGCGGGAACTGGTGCTAGGCGGCGGCGGTCACGCCGAGATGCTTCTATCAACCGAAAGAATGCTCTGGGCAAGGACCTTCGGGGAGGCGTTCGTGACGGAAGACGAGGTGGTCGTGATGCTAGTGCCTCAGGGCTGGTGGGCTTGGTTCGCTTCCCTGATCCTGATCTTTGGCGGCTCAGCAGCCATCTTCTGGCCTATGGCAATCTGCCCACCCGCATACTGCTACTATGCTACCAGAGACGCCGTCACTTGCAGCGTCAGCAAGATACCCATGTGGCTGCCTGCAGCCCTGGTCATCTTGGCGGTGGCCTTGATTTGTATCTGGGTAGATCCCTGGTTCCGCCGTGCGGTGGCTGTCATCCCCAAGGGCCAGCGGCGGATTCGAATTCAGGTTGGAAAACGCAGCCTGGGGGAGTTTCCATTCTTTGGCGACCTGACCATCTGGGTCAGCGACGGAAGAGGCAGCGACATGGTCAGCAGCTACCTCTGGATCCGCACTCCCGTCTGGAAAGGCACTACTGGCGTTGGCTCAAGATACGAGGAGGCAGTGGTAGCGGTCGCTCAGCTGCAGCGATGGGCTGGACTTGATTTCGCGCCAGAAGGCGATTCTCATGGCTGACGCCCACATCGGCACGAGCCCGTTCATCTTCCGATTCTACGACTGGCCGACCAGGCACGGCGGAACGCCCGATGTCTTGGATGGCTGCGAATAGGGGACCCATGGACGTTGCAACGACGTTTTCTGATTCCGAGTTGCGGACGCTCCATCGCGCTTTCTGCGTGCGCAAGGCCACGCCCGAGGAGGTGTGTCTGGTGGTGCGGCCGAGGCGACGAAGTGCGTACTTGGTGGGCATGGGAATCTTCACCACTGTCATGTGCGGTGTTGCCATGGCCTTTATTGGCAGTCAGGCGTACCAGCACGATCGGGTGGTCGGTGGTCTGCTGGTGTCCGATTTCTGGGCGGCGTGCCTTCTTGTGGCCTGCCTGGACATTCTGGTCTTCTTCCTCCTGCCGGGTGCGTACAACCCGCGTTTTGAATTGGTCCTGCGACCCGGGGGACGGGACATCACAATGCGGGGATTGGGCTTTGAACAGCAGCGTCTCGCAAGCTGTTGCTCCATCTCCAATCGCTACCTCTGGTGCAATTTCCACGTGGACATGATTCGCTACACTCTGGTGCGACGCTGGTGGCAGACCCTGATTCCGATCACACGCGCTGCCCATGTCGTCGCTGGCACTTTGGCCCCGGCGACCACGGCCCTGCGGGAGCTGCTGTTGCGCGGCGGCGGTCACGCTGAGATGCTGCTCTCAACTGAAAGGATGCTCTGGGCAAAAGCCTTCGGCGAGGCGTTCGTGACGGAGAACGAGGTGGTGGTGATGCTGCTGCCCCAAATCTGGTACGGCTGGGCCGTCGGGCTGATTGTGCTGATCATGAGCTCTCTGACGCTACTCTACTGGCGTCTCTATCCATCGACCTACTGCTTCTACGCTACGAAAGACGTAGTCGTCTGCAGCATCAGCGCGATGCCTCTGTGGCTGCCTTCTGTGCTGTTCACTTTGTGCATGGCCGCGGTCTGTATCTGGGTAGACCCCTGGTTTCGTCGGGCGGTGGCGGTCATCCCCAAGGGCCAGCGGCGGATTGAAATTCAGGTTGGACGACGAAGCTTGGGGGAGTTTCCTTTTCTTGGTGACTTGACGATCTGGGCCAGCGATGGAAAGGGCACCGAGATGCTCAGCTGTCTTTGGGTTCGCACTCCTGCCTGGAAAGGCACCACCAGTGCGGAATCAAACTTCAAAGAGTTCGGGGTGGCAGTCGCGCAGCTGCAGCGATGGGCTGGACTGGACTTTGGGTCAGAAGGCGATCCTCATGGCTGACGCCCACATCGGCACGAGCCCGTTCATCTTCCGATTCTACGACTGGCCCACCAGGCACGGGGGAACGCCCAAGCCCACCAAGGAAGATGTCTGGCTCTACATCTTCCAGGTGCACAAGGCCGGCTCACGGCTGTATGAGGAGGTCTATCTTGAGGCGGAAAGGCAACGCTACCTACGCGTTGATCTCGCGCAGCATGCCGGGCAAGACCCGCGGCCCGTGGCCGAACCCGGGACGGATACTTGCTGGCTCGACGACAATAGCGTCCATGTGCTGAAGGAGGTTCGATACTACATTCTGTGCTCGCCCTTCCAACTGCACTGGTCGCGTATCAAGGATCTGGCAAAGAAACAGAGCGCCGAGGATTTCGAGCGCCTGGCCATGCAAGAACGCGGGCTGGAAAAGCTTCTGCTGGACGACAAGAACACCGAACGCGGCCCAGGCGGCAGGATCCGCATCAAGGCCATCTGGTCGCCTTGGGGCCAGTGCAATTGTCTGGCGCGCGCATACCAGGCCATGCTTTCGGAGTGGAAGGACCGGGCTGCGACCGAGGAGCGCTGCCAACAACGGACCCTGCTGGCCGTCATCGACCAGATCGGCAAGAGCCACGATTTGAAGATCTTGCTCGACCAGGACGAGAAGGAACGGGTTCACAAGCTGCTGCTTGAGGACGACAAGCTCTTCGCCAAGGTGGAAGAGGCAGCGGGCAAGCTGATCGACTTCCTGAGCAGCCCAGCCATGAAGGCCATGGAGCTGGATGCCGCCGCCGCCACGGACATGGATGCGCGCGAGCGCTTTGCCGCCATCCGCGAAGCGCTGGAGCGGCGCCTGTCAGAGACGCCCAAAGGCCGGAAGTACCGCCAGGAATGGTTCGAGGAGCACCACCGTCTGGTGATCTTCGACGCAGCGGCCGGCCTCAAGGTGACGCGCAAGGTTCCCAAGGCCATCTGGGCCTGGGCAAAATCCTGGGCCGACGTGGCCGCCGGCTATCCCTCTGGCGAGCACAAAGGCGAGGTGCCGGCCGCCCTGATCAAATGGGCGGACAAGCAATCCTCGCGGTTCGGCGGAGTGCAGCTCCTGTCTGACTGCGCATGGCTCGATAGTGTGTCTGAAAAGCAAGCGAGAGCCGCGCTTTCGCCAGCGGAATTCGGGGAATGGGATCGCCAGCGCTGGAAAGTGGGTCCCGTTGGCGGCCCGGAACCTCCGTGGGCTGCCAAGCTGAAAGCGTTGGAGCCCACGCCGTTCAAGTTCAGCCCGGACAGGGTGGCCCAGCTCAAAGCCAAGGTGAACCTGAACCCAAGGCTCAATGGCCTGTTTTGCATGGTCGATGCGGTCAACCTCGCGTTCACCATGAGGGCGCTCCTGGACGGGGACTTCAAAGATGGGTTGGACAAAAGTAAGCGGATGGCTGCAGCCGCGAGTGGTTTAGCATCCTTCCTGAGTTCTGCTCTCGGTTTTGCCGAAAGCACCACTGTCCACATTGGCGAGGCGGAGCTTGCAGATCTGCAGCAGCTTGCTGCCAAGGGCAGGATTTCCTGGGACGAAGGCATACGCCTTGCCCGCTATGAGAGGCAGGGTGCCGCGACCCGAGGGATTGCGCGTCTGACTGCTTTGCGAGGCGCAACGAAATGGCTGGGGGCACTGGGCGCGGTGGCCGACATCTGCACGAGTGGAATCGAGTGGTCCCAGGGCTTGCACGAGGCCAAGACCGGCGATTCACCTGACCGCATCTGGATCTGGCCAGGGCTCGGGGTGGTCGGATCGGCTGTCGTGTGTGTGGGCTACGGCATGATCGCTTTTGCGAACCCAGTCGGTGCGGTCATTGTTGTGGCCGGAAGCATCGTCACAGCAACAGGAGTGGTTGGCCAAGCCCGCTGGCCCGGACTGGTACGCAGCGATGTGGAAAAGTGGCTCATGCACAGCTTCGTCGGCAAACACCGTCTCTCTGCGATCGATGAAGAGGAGACCTTCACCCGAGGAAAGCGTCTGTACGAATATCACAAGGATCTCGCCCTACAGATCGACGTACTGGACCAGGTCCTATTCGACTTTCAGATCGCCGGCGAATTCACCGACAAGCATGGCCGCCCCATGCTGACCATCGATGTCGCCTTTCGCCAGCTCAAGATCTATTCAAAGGTCCGCATGGCTGTCCTGGCTCTTGATCGGGGCCAATTGAAGTGCGTGCGCAATGAAACGGACTGGCACACCACGGGATCACCACCGAATCTGGGGCAGCCGGGCCAGGGTCGAATGGAGGGTGCTTTCAGATTTCTCGACGGGGCCTGGGCCAAGGACTACCGGGAAATGCAGATTGCCGTTCAGATCGACGTGCTCGGCGACGGCAGCTTCCTCTATCCGCCGGAGCCGAGGACTTGCCACTGCAGGCGGTAGTCAGATCCCGAGAAAGAATTCACGTGAGCCAGATCGTCAATTTGACCGAGTACCAGGTAGCTCCACTGGTCAGTACAGACCACGAAGGCCGCTGGCAAGTCACGGTCACGGTCAAGGCCAGCTATGCTTGGGACCAGACCGGGGCCGCGATCCCCATCGATGCTCTGCCAATCTTGCTGGCCGACGAATTCGCGGGCGAGCCGGCTTCATCGGGTCTCTTGCGCGCCAGTGAGGTGTTGCAACCTAAACCCAAGCCCGATGTGTTGTTGGCCGGCGCCATCGTGTTTGCACGGCCCATCACCGAGATCGATGTGGAATTGATCGTCGGCACCCGTCTGCGCAAGCGGGCGCGCGTGTTCGGAGACCGGATCTGGCAACCGGGCATAGCCGCTGATCTGGCGCCGTCGCGCCCGCGTCCGGTCACGCGAGTTCCGATCGCCTGGGAACGCTGCTATGGCGGCTCCGATCCAGTGGACGCAAAACGAAGCGACCCAAGAAATCCCGCTGGCTCGGGCGTGGTCAGGGATCCAAAGACCCTTCACGGCAAGCCCGCGCCGAATTTTGAGGATCCACGGAACCTGCTTCCGGCGCGGCTGACCAGGCCAGCCCCCATCGGGTTCGGTCCTATCGCCGCTCATTGGCAGCAACGGCTCGCCCTGGCCGGAACCTACGACGAGGCGTGGGAAAAGTCGCGCCGGCCTCTCTGTCCCGAGGATTTCTCGCCCAAGTATTTCAATCTGGCCCCACTCGACCAGCAACTGGATGGGTATGTGCCCGGTGAAGAAATGCGTTTGGTCAACCTGACCACGGCGACCCACGATCGCATCCGTCTGCCCAGCCTGAAGGTGCCGGTGACCGTCGCCACCAGTGAGGTGCTGGACGAGACAACGGCCGTGGTCGACACGGTGATCATCGAGCCAGAGGAGCGCCGCTTGTCTTTGCTGGCCCGGGTTCAGGTGGTGCTCGACCAAGGACCGATGTCGCTGGGGCGAATCGTGATCGGGGCGCTGACCCGGGCCACGCGCAAGGCCGTTGAGAAACGCAAGCCTTGCCGTTGGCCGGCCAGGCGAGGGAAGGTCGGGTGAGTCTCTACGCCATCAGATCGGTCGGCGCTATCACGCCGCTGGGCGAGGACGCGCCCGCAACCGTGGGTTCCATCTATACCGAGGAGCGAGAGTTCAGCGACCTGCCGCTTGCGGATGACAGCCGCCTTCCCGTGAAAGGGGCGAAGACGCCCATCCCTGACAACATTTCCGGCATCGAGCGCTTGGCGATCTTGGGGTCGTACGCGTTTCGCGAAGCCATCGATGGCGCCCCCGCCAATGTCGAAATGGGCCTGATCGTTTGCGTTCCATCGCAGGAAGACGAACAGGGGTTGCCTGGTCAAAGCGACGCCCTGCTGGCCAGGCTGGCGAGCGAGGCGCGTCTGACCGTCGCGGCCAAGGCCAGACGAGTCTTTCCTGCCGGACGCGGCGCTGTGTTCGAGGCGCTGCATTTCGCGCGCACAGCTTTGCGCAGTGGCTTGTCGTTTGTGTGCGTATTGGGGATCGATTGTCTTGTCAGCAAGGCCCGCCTGGAAAGGCTGCTCGACCAAGGACATGTCCTTGGCCCGCAAGGACTGGCTCCAGGCGAGGCCGCAGCGGCCATCGTGCTCGCGCAGCAGCCGGAGACGGATTCGCTCGCCGTCCTAGCTGGGATGGGCACGGCAGACGAACCGTCGATTTTGCAAAGGGATCGACCGAATCGTGGTCGAGGGTTGGTATCAGCCATCGACAAGGCCCTGGCCGAGGCGCGCCTGGCAAACCCCATCTTTTCGGCTTTGGTCCACGACATGGCAGGATCGCGCGAGGGATTGGAGGAGCTCAACTGGGCCAAGACCTGCCAAGCCCTCAGCGCACGGTCGGAAACTGAAATTCTGTGCCCCTACAATTCAGTTGGCGAGACCGGCGCCGCCAGTGGGATCCTCTCGCTCGCCACCCTGGCATTTCTGATCGACAAGAACGTGATAGCCGGTCCCGGGCTGTGCCTGCTTGCCTCGGAAGGGGGCCGGCGTGGCGCTGCGATTCTGACCCCGCCGCCGCGGATCGCCAAGAAATGACCGACGCAATCCTGCGCCTAGCTGGCGGGGTGACCCTGGTAGTACCAATCGCCGGGCTTCAGCTTGGCGTTCGTCTTCGCGAAATAGGCAGTCCAATTGGCCACCAATTCGGCGCGGGCCGCAGCCGACATGAGCAGCGAAGACTTCGTCGGCGGCACAAGGCCGGTGCGCACGCGAATTTCCAACGCCAACCGTCGCTGCGATTGAAGCGGCTCGTCCGGCGCCGCAAGACGCGAGAGCAAGCCTGACACCGACCAAGGCTCACCGTGGAGCCTGCGGATCGCCGAGGCCTCATCAGAAGGATGCGTGGAACCGCTTCCCAAGATCATGCGCCGGGCCCGTTCAAGCGTCTCTCGGCGCACGTGACTCACAAGAGCAGGCAGCGCCTGGACAGTGGCGACGCAGCCTAGGTTTGCCACCGCGAGAAGGAGATGGTCAGCATCAATGCCCGGCTTTTCGGCCAGCGCGATCAGCCGAGGCGCATCGGAGTCGTCGCCGGCGATCGCGAGCGCCTCGGCGAGATGATGGCTGCTGGCAGCGCGTTCCGGCAGTTGTGCCCGCACCTCTACAAGCGCCTCGGCCGAGCCGAGCGCGACCGCCGCGAAAAGCAGGGCATTCGCCCGCCCGGGAGTCGTCGCTTTGCGTGCCGAGGCCAAGAGCAGCGGGGCATTGTATGCGTCGCCAGACCAGGCAAGGGCCTCCGCAGCGGGAACTGCGAGCGCATCCCTCGGATGGTTGGTGAGCTTCAGAAGCTGCTCAGACGAGAGCACGCCCTGTTCGGCAAGGAGCGGCAGAAGTAGGCTGCCGAGCGCATCGCCACCCGGTTTGAGAAGCAGTTTGAGCATGCCGTCGAGCACAGTTGCGTCTGTGAACGTGCGCAGGATCGTGGCGGCAATAGGGGGCAGGGGTTGCTCTTCCGCGACGACCCCTTCCAGCATCGACATCATCTTCTCGACGCCACCCAGAGATCCGAGATGAATGAGCGCCGCGCTGGCTATCAAGCGGTCCGCCACCGTCTCGGCGTTCTCGGACGCCTTGAGGAATGCCGGTACGCATTTCACGCCCAGCCATTTCACGGCCTGGACGATCTTGTCGAGTTCGGCACACGCGACGTCGAGGTCGCGAAGGGTGGTCAGGGGTTCGGTGAGCGCAACACGAAGGCTCTTGAACTTCCTTGTGAGGCCGATCAGACGCAGGCGAACCGTCGGGAAATCGAGGGATTGCGGCTCGGAGGGCCGTGTCTTGTCCTCTGCTTTGGCAGGCACAGGCCGGAGAACAGGGGTTTGCGCTGGCGGCGAAAGAAAGGGATGTGCTTGCGGCTTAGGCAGTTCGCTCGCTGGTGGTGGCGGCGCTGGTGCCAGAATGCGAACGGGCTCCGGCGCCATGGCTCCTTCCAACGGTGCCAGGAAAGACAACGCCTCGGTGGTGCCTTGCAGCTGCGCATGGTCGGCCGGGCGCTGGGAGTTCTGGATGAGATGCAGCCCGAAGCGAAGCTCGTCGATCGTTTGGCGGATGGTTTCCGCCTGCGTCTTCGTGTCAGTTTCGACCAGTGCCCTGGCCAGTGTCTTCACCGCCTGGCGCAGGGTCACCTTCAGCGCAGGAGATGTCCCGTGCCGTCGAACAAGCGGCCCAAGTGCCTTGCTGGCGAGACGAACCTGTTCGGAAGCCATGAAGTGCCGTCGCTACCGGCCACTACAGTAGCTCGAAACAGGTTCCTGTTCTCCAGTTTGCGTCGCCGAAGGGCCAGTTGGCGATCAGAAAAGTGTGGATCTCGCGGCGGACGTGGGCGTTGACGTCGGGCTCGGTGCGCGGTGCAGGTCGAGGAAGATGGATGCCTCGACGGCTCGGTCCCTCATGGCGCGGTGTAGGGGCTCGAAGATGTCGGCGCTGTGGTCGAAGGAGAAGCCAACAACCAGGACGCTGCGCTCGGGGCGAAGAGTTCGCGGACCACGACGGCGGTGTCGCGGGCGGCGCTGGCGGCCACGTCGGGGCCGGTCCACACGAGATCGACTTTGGTGTCCTCGCTCAGACGGCGCTCGGCCAGGACGGCGATGATCGCGGCCATGATGGCGTCTGCATCCAGCCCCACCAGCCATCCAGCGCGATCGTTCCGACGAAACCGCGTTTGCGGAGAAAGATGAAGCGCTCTTCGCGGAGAAGGATGAGATGACCTAGGAACGCCTTGAGGTGCTCGACCATCTGCTCAAGGGGTAGGAACCCTGGATAGCCAGCCACATCCTGCAAGGAGGGCTGACCGAGAAGGGCAGCCCTCGGCGCAGGGTGGACTTGAGGAAGCTACGCTACGGCGTCCTTCACCGCCTTCACGGGNNTTGGTCGCTGGCTTCTTCACCACGACCATGCGAACGAGCCCGGGCACGACGAAAACGCCATTCTTCTTCAGCTCGGCATGGCCGACGGTGGTCATGGTTTCAAGGATGCCCTTGACGCTCTTGCGCGTGAGTTTGTTTTCAGACTGGTCGGCGAGAAGTTGGATCAGTGCGGATTTGGAAAGAGGACCTTTAGCCATCGAATCTCCTTCAAGTTGGGGTGGGTCTGGGGACCACGTGTTCTACACGTACCCAGTAAGATGATCTCTGGGAGCCGCAAGAACAGCGGCGAGCGACAAACCGTAACCGATTTCGAGCGGAGGGCGACGAAGTTCGCGACAAAGCGGCGAAGACGTAGATGGCCACTCTGATGAGATCGCGGCGCCTATCCCCGACCTGGCGGCAGCCAGTATCTTGGGGGGATCCCAGGCGCCGGAGGTCACCGGCTGGACCCAAGCGCACGCCCCGCACGTACTCGACTGTCGCATGCTTGTGGCCATGGTGACCGGGCGGTTGATGGAAGCCGCGATCCCAAATGGCTGCTCGGCCTTGTTCTGTCTGTTCCCCGGCGGCGCGGCCCCTCCTTGGTCGGGACGAAGGCGAAGTCGGGCGGGAATCGGGCGGCGTTTCGCTTCACCTGCTCGTTCAGGCGCTTGACGCGCACACCTTACAGGGCGACCAGGTCCGAGTCGAGGATGGCCCTGTGTAAGCCACGTCGAAGAGGGGAGGCTGTCGGCAGCGTGTCTCGCTACATCGCCCCCGAGCTCCTCCGTCGCGAGAGACCCACGGCCGGCTGCGACCAGTAGGGCATCGCCGCAACGGCCACAAGCAGCCCTCGACCACGGCCAA
>PMKP01000358.1 GCA_003157775.1 Myxococcales bacterium
GTGGATCACCCAGGTGGCCGTGGCGTACCTGCTCGCGTGCGTGTTCGTGCGCTTCCTGGAAGACAACGAGCTGGTGGCCGAGGCGCGGCTAGCGGGCGTGGGCGCGCGCAACGCCCAGGCCAAGGACCGTCACACTGTCTACTTCCAGCAGCACCCGCGTGATACCGAGCTGGGCTATCTGCACTGGGTTTTTCGCGAGATTGGGCAGTTGCCAGGCGCGGCCGCACTGTTCGACGAGAAGAAGAATCCTCTCTGGAAGCTGGAGCTGTCGCCCGATGGCGCGCGCCTGCTTGTCGAGTTCTGGCGCAAGCTCGACCCGGATAGCGGGCAGCTTGCCCACGACTTTTCCGACCCAGCCTGGGGCACGCGCTTTCTCGGTGACCTGTACCAGGATCTCTCCGAGGCCGCGCGCACGAAGTACGCCCTGCTGCAGACGCCCGATTTCGTCGAGGAGTTCATCCTCGATCGCACCCTGGATCCAGCGCTGGCCGAGTTTGGGCACAAGGTGGTGCGGCTCATCGATCCGGCCTGCGGTTCCGGTCACTTCCTCCTCGACGCCTTTGCCCGGATCTTCAAGCGCTGGCAAGACAGCGAGCCCGGCACCAACCCCCGCGAACTGGTGCAGCGGACGCTGGACTCGGTGTGCGGTGTAGATTTGAACCTTTTCGCCGCAGCCATCGCGCGCTTCCGGCTGTTGCTGGCGGCCCTGCGGGCCTCCGACATCACGCGCCTGCGGGACGCGCCCGCCTTTCGCATCAGCGTGGCTGCGGGCGATTCCTTGCTGCACGGGCCACGGCCAGGAACCAGGGGCTACCAGCAGACTCTGGTCGGCGAGGATCCCCTGCAGCACGTCTATGAGGTTGAGAACAAGGAGGAGTTGCGGCGGCTGCTGGGCCGGCGATATCACGCAGTGGTCGGGAATCCGCCGTACATCACGCCGAAAGATCCGGCGCTGAACAAGGCGTACCGGGAACGCTTCGGCTCCTGCCACAGGAAGTACTCGCTGGCGGTGCCATTCTTCGAGCGCCTCTTTGACCTCGCGACCAGGGGCGAGGACGGCGGTGCTGGCTTCGTCGGCATGATCACCGCCAACTCGTTCATGAAGCGCGAGTTCGGCAAGAAACTGATCGAAGAACACATCCCCAGCTGGGATCTTACCCATGTGGTGGACACCTCGGGCGCTGGCATCCCGGCCCACCCGTTCACAGCCATCATTTTCGGGCGGAATCGCGCGCCGGTTTCCACTGTGGTGCGCGCTGCAATGGGCATCCGCTGCGAGCCCAGTACGCCCGACGACCCCGCCCGTGGCCAGGTATGGAGCGAGATCATCAGCCACCTCGACCAGGCCAAGTACAACGGCACCTTTGTCAGCGTAGGTGATATCGAGCGAGGGCGCCTGCACCGACATCCCTGGAGCATGGGTGGTGGAGGGGCGGCGGAGTTGAAGGAAACGCTGGAGGAACAGGCAACTTCAAGACTGGAGGAACTCATCTTCTCCGCCGGGTTTTCGGCGATTACCGGGGAAGATGACGCTTTCGCTGGGCCTGAACGAATCTTCAAGAGCCTGGCTTGTGCATCACGCCCATTCGCGATTGGGGACCTTGTGCGCGACTGGGGAGTCAGTCAAGGCGAGCATGTGGTGTGGCCGTACGGCGACCGGTTGGCTGCCGTCCCGCTGGATCGACTTGGACTCTTCTCCAGAATCGCATGGATTCTTCGGGCCATCCTGCGAAACCGCCTCATGTTTGGAAAGCNNAAAGCTCCCGGAGGAGAGTGGACTTCGGTGGTACGAGTACAGGTACTTCGCCCGAGAGCGCTTCCGCACGCCGCTTTCGGTCGCCTGGGCCTTCGTTGCCACCCACAACCACTTTGTCCTCGACCGTGGCGGCAAGGTATTCAACCGGTCGGCGCCAGTTTTGAAGCTCAAACCCGAGGCTGTGGCAGACGATCACCTCGTGCTACTTGGCGTCCTCAACAGCTCCACAGCCTGTTTTTGGATGAAGCAGGTCTTCATGAACAAGGGTGGGAGCGGCTTGGGTCGGGGTATTCAGGACGAGCTGTGGGAAGCGCGTTTCGAGTTCGATGGGACGAAGCTCCAGGCATTCCCACTGCCCGCTGGCGAGTTCGTCAATCTTGCACATTTGCTCGACGAGCTCGCCCAGCGTCGAAATCAGCAGGCGCCCGACGTACTGGGCAGGCGAGATCCTCCCCAGCAGCAGGCACTCATGAAAGCTCGGGAGTCCTCGATCACCATTCGACGCAAAATGATCGCCGTCCAAGAAGAGGTCGACTGGCACTCCTATCGCGCCTATCAGCTCCTTAACGACGATCTCACCTTCCCCGTCGACGATGTCCCGCCCGTGACGCTCGGCGAACGGGCCTTCGAGATCGTCATGGCTCGCAAGATGGCCGCTGGCGAACTACAAACCTCCTGGTTCGATCGCCACGGCTCCAGGCCAATCACCGAGATCCCCACGCACTGGCCGGCGCCCTACCGCCAGCTCGTCGAGCGCCGCATCGCCGCCATCGAGTCGAATCCGAACATCCGACTCATCGAGCGGCCCGAATACAAGCGGCGCTGGAACGACGAGCCGTGGGATGAGCAGCAAGAGCGTGCCCTGCGCAACTGGCTGCTCGACCGCATCGAGGCGCCGCATCTCTGGTCCACGCCCAAGCCCGTCTCCTGCGCGCGTCTCGCGGACCGGCTGCGCGATGACCACGACTTCATGCAGGTCGCAGCTCTCTACCGTGGCCATCCCGACTTCGACGTGACCAATCTGGTGGTCGAACTGGCCGCGGCCGAGGCCGTGCCCTACTGGGCGCCCCTGCGCTACACGGCCGCGGGCCTGCGCAAGCGCCAGGTCTGGGAGCGCACCTGGGATCTGCAGCGCCACGAAGACGCAATCGACGCCCGCGCTGCCCTGCCAGCCAACAACGCCCAACACCTTTCGCCCGAGGCTGCGCAGGCACTCAAAGCCAAAGAGGTCGGGAAGCTCGCGCCGCCGCCCAAGTACGCCAACGCTGATTTTCTCAAAGGCAGCTTCTGGCACCTGCGCGGCAAGCTGGACGTTCCCAAAGAGCGCTTCATCGCGTACCCGGGCGCCGAGCGCGGGGCCGACACGACTCCGGTGATCGGTTGGGCCGGCTGGGACCACCTGCGGCAGGCCCAGACCCTGGCCACGCAATACCTCGAAGCCCTGGAGCTGGAATCCTGGCCCGTCGAGCGCCTGCTGCCGCTCCTGGCCGGTCTGCTGGAGCTCGTGCCCTGGCTCAAGCAGTGGCACAACAACATCGATCCCACCACAGGCGAACGCATGGGCGACTACTTCGAATCCTTCGTCGCCGAACACGCCCGCCGCCACGGCACCACAATAGACGGCCTGCGCGACCTGCAACCCACCGCTCCTGCCAGGAAGCCCGTGAAAGTGAAGAAGAAGACTGCCAAGGACGCGGATACCTGAAACACTCCCAGACTCGGAGCCGACCATGCTCAAGTCCATCACCCTCAAAAACTTCAAGAGCTACGCCGATGCCACCCTACCCCTGGCCGAGTTGACGGTACTGCTAGGCCCGAACGCTTCGGGCAAGAGCAATGCGCTCGAAGCTATCCAGTTGCTCATGTGGCTTGCCGAGGGCCGACGGCTGGACTACCTGCTTCAGACGATGGCAGCGCCGGACCTGGTCAATCGTGAGATTGATCTGCGCGGCAGTCCAACCGAATTGGCGCAGAAAGCGGGCCCGGTCGGCCTCGGCTGCAAACTCGATGACGGGGCCGGGCGCCATCTGATTCTAGAAATGGGCCTGGGGATCTCCGAGGACGGTCTGAGAATCGTGTCGGAAAGCCTTTGGTCCAGCACGGAGGGTGTGCCGCTATACTCGATCGACAAGCCCGCCGAGGCCTTCACGAACCAGGTTCTGGTCGCCTACAACAATTTCTTGAGAGGGGGGAAGAAGCCGGTCATCGCGGCTATCGACCAGCAGGCGATCTTCAGCCAACTCACGACGCCTGCCCGTTTCGAGGAGCGACACAAGCGGTCGCAAGAAGAGATCCCGACCGCTGCGAGCGCAGTTCAGAAGGCACTGGAGTCGATCCTATTCCTCGACCCGGTGCCACGCCGGATGCGAAGTTTCCGGCCGAAGATCGACCACAAGAAGCTGCATGGGGACGGGTCGAACCTGTCCGCAGTGTTGCGCTACCTGTGCAACGGTGCGGGGCGAAGGGAGGACGTCCTGGGGTTCGTCCGCTCGTTGCCCGAGCAGGACATTGTGGGCATCGACTTCCTTGAGGCGCCGCAAGGGGAGGTTATGGTGCAGTTGCACGAGAGCTTCGGCGGCCACCGGCGCCCGGTATCGGCTAGGCTGCTATCTGACGGCACGCTACGGGTGCTTGCGATTGCGGCGGCCCTGCTATCCGTACCCGAGGGCGCCCTAGTGGTCATCGAGGAGATCGACAACGGCGTTCATCCGGCACGCGCGCGGGCATTACTGGAGAGTATTCGTGCGGTAGCCGCCAGCCGGAAGATCCGCGTGCTGCTTACGACCCACAACCCCGCCTTGCTCGACGCCATTCCCGTCGATGCGTTGCCAGACGCCGTTGCATGCTATCGCGATCCGTCGGATGGGTTGAGCCGTCTGCAACGTCTCGGGGATGTGGAAGCATATCCGGAGCTTGTAGCCCAGGGCCCGCTAGGCCAGATCATTACCCGAGGGATCCTGGAGCGGGTGCTCAAGAATCCGCCCACGGCGGAGAGTCGCGGAAAGAACCTTCAGTTGTTCTTCGAAACACTGGAGAAGCGCTCGTGAAAGCCGTCGCACTGGTCGACACGAGTGTCCTGTGCGAACTACTTGAGGTACCTGGCAAGTGCCAGTCCCCTAGCACCGTCAAGGCAGAGATGAAGAAGAAGGTGGACGACGATGAAGCCCTGCTGCTTCCCATGACGGCTGTCTTGGAAACCGGAAACCACATCGGACACGCCGGACGCGATGGCAACGGCACTGCCGCGAGGCTATGTGCGCAGAAACTCAAGGACATGGTCTTGGCTGCCCTGGACGGCAAGTCGCCGTTCGTACCCCTGGCGTTCTGGGATGTGGATGGACTCAGGGAATGGCTTGGCGAATTTCCCGACAAGGCCAACGAAGGCGTGGGCCTCGGCGATCTGACAATCGTGAAGGAATGGAAAAGGACATGCGCAAAGAACAGGGGCCGCCACGTCTACGTCTGGTCCCTTGACCAGCACCTCAGCTCCTATGACCGGCCGCCGGAGGTCCGATAGCCAATGACCACCAAGATCCTCATCCGCGACCTGATCGAGATCCCCGAGCGCGTCCACAAGGGTGACTTTGTCCTCAAGCTGGCCGAGGGCGTGAACGCTCCCACGGCGACGCTGCGCGACTACGTAGTCACCGAGCAGTTGGTCGCCTGCTTCAAGGAGGCACTCGGGTTCATCCGCAGCGCGCTCGATGGCAAGAGCAGCAAGGCCGCCTATCTGCACGGCAGCTTCGGCAGTGGCAAGAGCCACTTCATGGCCGTGCTGCACCTTCTGTTGCAACACAACCCGGATGCGCGATCCCTGCCGGCCCTGGCGCCGGTGATCGCAGCGAACCCCTGGTTGCAGGGCAAGAAGCTGCTGCTGGTTCCGTACCACATGATCGGCGCGCGTAGCATGGAGTCGGCGGTGCTGGGCCACTACGTGGAGTACGTGCAGAAGAAGCACCCGGGATCTCCGCTGCCGGGCGTGTTTCTGGCCGAACGGATCTTCGAGGATGCGCGGAACCAGCGCCAGTTGATGGGTGATGAGGCCTTCTTCCGTGGACTGAACGCCGGCTCGGAGGCTGGGTCAGGTGGCGATGG
>PMKP01000405.1 GCA_003157775.1 Myxococcales bacterium
GATCGCCCGGTGGCCATCGGGCAGGAAGGCCACAGCGCTCACTGCCGACGTGTGGCCCTCAAAGGTCCGCAGGCAGACGCCGGTTTCCAGGTCCCAGAGCTTCAGGATCCCGTTGTCGCCCGCCGAAATGGTCCAGGAACCATCGGGGAGCAACGCTACGGTGTCCACCGTGTTTGTGTGGCCCTCGAAGGTCCGCAGACAGGCGCCGGTTTCCAGGTCCCACAGCTTTAGGGTGTGGTCCCAGCTTCCAGAGATGGCCCGGTGACCGTTGGGTAGGAACTTCACTACACTCACGGCCGACGAGTGTCCCTCGAATGTTTGTAGGCAGACCCCGGTCTCTAGGTCCCAAAGCTTCACTGTTGCGTCCCTGCTCGTCGAGAGGACCCGTGGCCTGTCAAGCAGCGCCGTCAAGGCATGCACCGACGATGAGTGTCCCTCTAGCGTCCGCAGGGAGGCCTCGGCCTCTAGGTCCCATAGCTTCAGAGTGTTGTCGCCCCAGGAGAGAGTGCCAATACTGCTATTGTTGCCTGAGAAACGGCCAGCACCGGAGATGGCCCGTCGCCCGCCGGGTAGCACCGCCACGGTGTTCACGAACGACGTGTGGCCCTCAAAGGTGCGCAAGCAGGCCCCTGTCTCTAGGTCCCACAGATTCAGGGTGTCGTTATCGCCCGTCGAGATGGCCCGTCGTCCGTCAGAGAGCGCCGCCAACGCTCTCGCGTTATCAGTGTGGCTCTCAATCATACGCAGGCAGTCACCGCTCTCCAGGTCCCACAGCCTAATGGTCGTATCCCCGCTCGCCGAAACAGCTCGGCGGCCGTTGGGCAGCACAGCGATAGCATTTACGGGTTCCGCGTGCTCCTCGAAGGTCCGCAGGCAGGCCCCTGTCTCCAGGTCCCACAGCTTCAGGTTCTTGTCTCGGCTCGCCGAGATGGCCCGCCGCCCGTCGGGCAGCACCGCCACGGCGTTCACGAATGATATGTGGCCATCGAGTGTGCGCAGGCACGCCCCCGTCTCCAGGTCCCATAGCTTGAGGGTCTTGTCCTGGCTCGCTGAGATAGCGCGCCACCCGTCGGGCAGCACCGCCACGGCGTTCACGAACGACGTGTGACCCTCGAAGGTGCGCAAACAGGTCCCTGTCTCTAGGTCCCATAGCTTGAGGGTCTTGTCCTGGCTCGCCGAGATAGCCCTGAGGCCGTCGGGCAGCAACCCCACGGAAAGCACCGGCCCGAGGTGCCCCTCAATTGTCCGTAGGCAAGCACTTCGCTCAACCTCGGCTGGCCGGCGAAGCGAGCGGAGCCATTGCACTTCGCTACCCGTGGACTCCAGCCATTCCTCCGCGCTCCTTGTCACCGGGCTCGCGTCCGCGTGACCCACGGCAAATTGGAGCAGCAGAGTCTGCGGGGGTGTGTCTTCTCGCTTGAGCACATGCGCATTCTCCGCGTGAAAATCCTTCCACAACGCGAGACGGTCACGCAGCGCGGGCGCAATACCGCATGCCGCATACGCGAGCGCGAAGTCCGTTGTCACGTCGGCCACGTCCTCGCGCCCCAGCCTCCGAAGGCGCTCGTGGTGGTAGGCAAACTCCGCCAGCGCCTCGGCAGCTGCGGTAGCGTTGCCTGCCTCGACCTCGTGGTGAACCAGGCTTCTAAGCGCGTATCGCTTGGCAGCGCCGTTGAGCGTGGCCCATCGCTCGCACGCATTGGCGAGCTGGGAGTGCCACTGGTCTGCCGGCCGTCGGAGGTTTTCGGCCTGCCGTTTCAGTGAATGCGCGCCGGAGTCCTCACCCGGTCCCAAAGCGCGGGCGGAGGTACTTGCAGATACGGCTTCTGCTCGCGTGCACAGCGAGATATCTGGAGGACACTTGGCGACTCGCCCGCTCTCCTGCCCTCTGCCGAGCAGGCGGACGAGCAGCCTCCGCCAGACGGTCATTGGCCGCTGCTGTCCCTCGGCCTTGCGTTCAAACGAGCTTGCATAGCGCTGGCGGGCCGCGAACTGAAATCCCTCGTAGAAGAAGTCCGTTCTGCCGTCTCGCCTGGCCAGGAAGGGCCGCACCTGGCGCAACAAGAGCCGGATGGCGGCTCGCATGTTGTCGCCGCGGTTCTCGCCAAACCCCAGCTCGTCGAGAAACATCCGTACCAGCAGGTCCTCGGGCAGGCCGCCGCGCGAGTGGGCCAGTAGCCCGAAGAGTAGGGGCGCGGCTTGCCTTGAGGGCACGGCGGCGTAGCTCGGGTCGTCCTCCAGGCGGCGCAGAACAGCGTCGAAGGCGCTCTGTGGAGTGGTCCCGAACTCGTGCTTGATCATCTCGCCCAGGCGGGCGAAGGCCCCGAAGACCCGTAGTTCGGTGAGCACGACCTTCAGGAAGAGTGGGTTCTCAGCCCCGTCTGCTCGGATGAGCGCCTCCAGGTGCTGCTCGTCCAACTTTTTCAGGTACTGCCTCAGGTACGCGGCCACCAGATCCCTGCGGTGATGCAGGTTCGTAAACGGCTGCACCTCGCACACGGTCACCCGCCCATCCACCCGCATCTGGGCGGCCAGGGCGTCGCCTTGCTTTTCGCCGAGCTTGAAGCTGACCACCAGCTTCACATTCTCGGGCAGGTCACGCGCCAGCCAGTCGAGATCCGTGAGCCCCGACTGAAGCTGGTTGAGGGCATCGATAACAACCACGGTGCGCCCCTTCTTCCCGCACTCGCCCAGGAGCTCCGCGAACTTGCTCCGCAAGAGGTTGGAGTTGTCGGGGATCTCGCTTGCGAGCTTCTCGGCCCTGCGCAGCTCCTCCAAGATCGACCGCAGCAGCGAGTCGACCGTACTCGATCGCTCCCCCACGCCCACGAAGCGCGCGTGGATGGTCTCGTCGCCGGGCTTGTCCTCGCGTGCCCGCCAGCGCGGGACCCAGTTCGCCAGCAGGGTGGACTTGCCGAGGCCAGCCTTGGCCACCAGCACGAAGAGCTTCCGCGAGTTCCCGGCGGCGTATGCGTCCAGCTCTGCGAAGTCTCCGGTGCGCTCGATGAACACATCGGTTCCCGTGCGCACGAAGTCCTCGTGCCGGTCAATCTCTTGCTCCAACTCGTCTTGCTCGGGCAAGTCCTTGCGCTCGGGGTAACGCGCTAGGATCGCGCCTTTGAGATCGTCGAGGATCACCGCACCAAGCGTCCGACCCTCTGACCCGAAGTCCTCCAGCCGGCCCGCGCAGAGCAGGTCGTTGAACGACCGCGCCTTGGCTTCGTCCTCGGCCACAACGGCCTCGTCCGTGGTCGCGACCCCGGCCCAGTCCTGCCACTGCTTGCGCCACCGATCGCGGTTCTTCTTGTCGCTGCTCGGACACAAGAGCGGCAACGCGAGCTCGGGTGTGCGCGCCGCCGGGTTCCACAGACCGCCATACGGCCGGGCAGGTCGGTTGGTCTTTTCGGTTGCGGTCTTGCGGAAATCGGCCTGCTTGCCCAGGAGAAACTCGCGGCTCGTCGAATCAGGCTCGGCCTCATCGGTGTACGTCCGCCGCAGCGCCGGCGGATCCGAGGGCACCTGCGCCAGGTAGCCGGGGTCACGCAGGTAGAAGAACGCATGCTCGGCTGGCAGTCGCGTGCCCGCGCCTCGGTCGAAGGGATCACGCAAGAGCGCGTGCAGAACCTCCATCTCGGTCACCGAGGCGCTCCGCTCGACGGCATTGCCCAGACCCGCGAAGTTCCTGAACGTCTCCGGCGCGATCTCGTCGTCCGTGGGCACCCAGCCATAGCGCTGCCCGAGAAAACAGACGAAGAACGGCCGCGCCTTGTCGATGCGGTCCAGGCACACCTGCACGACGTTCTTGTTGCGGGTGGCGTCCGTCTCGGTTACTCCCCAGCGCAGGTCGATGTCGACCAGGCGGAGCTTTCGCTCCTCGCACCAGTCGCGCAGCTCGGGAAACACCTCCTTGATCAGGTAGTCCCGCTCCGCGTGCATGTCATTGAACGTGCTGGAGATGAAGATGTGGACCGTCTCCCAGCCTACGGCGCGGGGCTTTCCGGCAATGTCCTCTCGGTCCTTCGGCCCGTTCATGATTCGTGGTCCCCAGCGTGGGCAGACTCGCCCATTCAGGGGCACAACGTCAACGACGGTTCGCGAATCCGTGAAGGTTGCTCCTTCGCGTGCTCACCAATTGGGACTAAAGTCGCGCCCGATATTAGCCAGGGGGAGCACATGAGCACAGAACCTGCCAATCACAGCGACAGGCGCAGCAAAAGCCCTGCCGCGCGTGCAGTCGATTCCGAATTCCCGCCGCGAGCGCCGCTTGCGTTCCGGGTGGGCGTGGTCGGACACAAACCCAACCGCCTCCAGCACGCGGACCAAGACATCCTTGCCCATACCCTCGCCAGTCTGCTGAGTACGATCGCCGAGGAGGTCCGGCGTATCGGCCGCGAGCATGCCGTTCTGTTTGCCGGCCAGGAGCCACGCCTGCGCGCCGTCTCCCCGCTGGCCGAGGGTGCAGATCGCCTGTTCGCGCGGGCTGCGCTGGAAGCGGGCTTCGATCTCTGCTGTGTGC
>PMKP01000392.1 GCA_003157775.1 Myxococcales bacterium
CTCGTGCACCATCAGATCGAGGGCAACTCGACTTCGGCACTCCGGGAATCAGTCGCCCGCTTTCCGCGACGAGGGGGCTCGCGGGCGCGGAACGTGCTCGACCATGTCGTGGGCGATGAGCCCGAGCGTNNGCTGAGTCGCAGGCAGTTCCGGAAGCCATCACCTATGGTGAAAAGGCAGCCCGGGGCGACACCAATGCCGCGGCGAAGTGCCTGTTCGTAGACGGCGAACCCATCCGCGTGCGGAGGCATCTCGACCCATAGCACGAAGCCCCCCTCCGGCCGGCTGACGCGGGTTTCGTCCGGGAACCAGCGACCGATCGAGGCGCGCATCTCGGCCACCTGCCGCGCATAGGTTCGGCGAATCGTACGCAGGTGCCGGTCGTACCCGCCACTGCCTAGGAACTCGGCGATGGCAAGTTGCGTGGGCGATGCGGTGGCGACATTGAACAGCGCCTTGGTGTGCTCGACGCGTTCCCGGTATCGTCCGGGCACGATCCAGCCGACGCGATAGCCTGGGGCCAAGGTCTTGGAGAAGGAGGAACATTCGAGGACCAGGCCCTTCTGGTCCAACGCCTTGAGAGAGAAGGGCCGTGCCGGGCCGAAGCCCAGCTCCCCGTAGACGTCATCCTCAATGAGAGGGATCTCCCTCCGCGCCAGCATCTCAACCAACTGCTTGCGGTCGCCGTCGGTCATCACCGATCCCAGCGGGTTGCTAAAGTTGGTGATGCTCAGACAGGCGTCGACCCGCTGGTGGCGGAGAGCATACTCCAGAACCGAAAGGCTCATCCCCTTCCGGGCTCTGGACGGAATCTCCAGCACCTTGAGTCCCAGCCACTGGATGGAGTTGAGAAAGGTGGAGTAGACGGGCGAAGCGACGGCAACCGTATCACCCGGCTTGCAGGTGGCCTGCAAGGCGAGGGTCACGGCTTCCACGCAGCCTGAGGTGACAATCACGTCATCGGGTCCCAGTCGGCAACCCGCCGCCACCGCTCGCTGCGCGATCTGCGTCCGAAGTCGTTTCAGCCCTTGCGATCCAGCGTAGGCGACGCTCTCGTTGCGAAAACGGCGGGCCTCGCTGGCCAGCATGCGGGCCAGCCGATCCGCCGGGAGCAGATCGAGATTGGGCAGGGCGCGGCCCAGAGGGAGCAGGGCGGGGTCACGCAGGAATCGCATGACCTCAAGCGGTGCGCGCCCCAGCGACACGGTCCTGGGCCGCAGGTCCTTGCGGGCGGCGTCCTCATCGAGACCCTGGGCTGGCTCGGCCAGCCGGCTGGCCACGTAGTACCCCGACTGCGGCCGGACCTCGACCAGGTGGAGATCTTCGAGGCGGGCATAGGCCCCGAGCGCGGTGTTGATGCTGATCCGGCGCTGACCGGCCAGCTCGCGAATGGATGGGATTCGATCGCCCGGCCTGTAGGTCCCGCGCTCAATCAGCTCGCCGATCTCCGCGGCGACTCGCTCGTAGAGGAAGTGCTGTGCGCCGGGTTGGCTCCGATGGATCACACGCCTAGCCTACGCTGCTGCAGAGCAAGGGGACAGGTGCAGTTCTGGGCGAATAGCGTGGATACAGTTGCCGGAATTTTGACTGTACCCACGCGTTGAGTGGATCGGTGTATCTGTTTTTTCGACCGCGAAAGCGTAATGGTAGGGCTGCGCCCGCGGACGGGCGCGAGTAACCCACGAGAAGGGAGCCAAGGTCATGTATCAAGCGTCAGTCGAAAACTGGGGAGACTCTAGATTCGTCGCCACCACGCCCCACTCGAGTTTCGTCACGGACACGCAGGGGAAAGGGGCGAACCCGGTCGACACCCTGCTGGTGTCGCTCTGTAGTTGCATAGGCCACTACGTTCGCGAGCACTTCATCACCAAGGGCTCGCCTCTGCCGGTATTTCGCGTGTCGGCCGAATCCGATACGGCCCGAGAGGACTCGAGGCTCTCGGCCATTTCGGTTCGGATCGATGTCGGCCGGGTCCGGCTGGGCCCACCAGAACAGGCAGAGATTCTGGCCGAAGCCGGGAGGTGCAAGATCTACGGCACACTCCGGCAGGCCTGCCGCATCTACGTCGCGGTGGTAGACGGAGAAGCTCAATCTGGTGCAGCCTAGTCAGAGCACCGAACGGTTTGACCCAGCCATGAAATCCAGCAGTTGCGACGCCCGGCACTGTCCGATTCCCTCGCCCCGCGAAGCGGGGAGAGGGCCAGGGAGAGGGGCGGCGCACTCTCTCGCGCGGCCGAGCCCCTCACCCGACGCGCTTCGCGCGTCGGCCTCTCCCCGCTGCGCGGGGCGAGGCGAATTCCCCGGACGCTCGCAGGCTCGCGATCTTGCCAACATTCAAACCGTTCGGTGCTTTAGGGCGCCTCGGCGCGGAAAGGAATGGACAGACTCATGACAAACGGCAAACGGGATTTCGACAAGGACGCGCAATCCTGGGACGAAAACCCCGTCCGTCGGGAGCTGGGCGAGGCGGTGGGCAAAGCTATCGCCGAGGCCTTGCCGCTGAAAAGCAGCGACGCCGTGCTGGACTACGGCGCCGGGACCGGACTGGTTTCCTTGGCCGTGCGCCAGCGGGTCTCCCGGGTCCTGGCCGCGGATTCCTCGCACGGCATGCTGGACGTCCTGGGCGGCAAGATCAGGGCCGCCGGCATCGTCAACATCCAGCCCGTCTTCCTCGATCTGGAGGATCCAGCCGCCACCCCTCCGACGGTGGACGCCATCGTGAGTTCCATGACCCTGCACCACGTACGCGACATTCCTCGGCTCGCTAGGATCTTCTTTTCCATGCTCGGACCCGGCGGCCGCATCGCCCTGGCGGACCTTTCCACCGAGGCCGGCAATTTCCACCCCGACAACACCGGCGTGTACCACTTCGGGTTTGCTGCCGACTGGTTGCGCACAACCTTCGCCACCGCCGGATTCGCCGACGCGCGCACCACCATCGCCCATACCGTCCGCAAGCAGGTCACATCCGGCGAGACGAAGGACTTCCCAATCCTGCTTCTCACCGCCGTCAAGCCTTGATTCCCGGCGCGAATGTCGTCGCGATCAAAACCCAGAGAGAAGCCAGCAATTCAACCGCCGCCGGCCACTCACCATCGCGATGATAGCGAAGCTTCGAGACAGGCTCGGAATCTCGGCTGACGTTCTCATCGGACCCCAACGCCGGGCAGCTTGAAGGCGACAGTCCAGAGGTTGCTGGGGCACCGGCGAGCAAGGCGTGCCCCCTTGCCCACGGCCGTCGCGATCCGACTGCCGCCGCTGCCGGCCTACCACAGTGCCAAGATGGATCTGCGCGCGGAGATCGATCGCGGCGAGGTGGTCCTGGCGCGGCCGAAACTCGAC
>PMKP01000184.1 GCA_003157775.1 Myxococcales bacterium
GACTCGGTCACCATAACGGTGGTGAACCCAGTGGCCGACGCCGGCCCTGAGGTCTCGATCGATCCCGGCGCATCGGTCCGCATCGGTACGCCGGCCTTGCCCGGCTACACCTATGCCTGGACCTGCGACCGGTCGACCTGTGCCCTGTCAGATGCGACGGCGGCTCAGCCGACGGTAAACCCGAGACTGTCGACGATGTACACCGTGGCGGTGACCAGCTCCGGGGGTTGCGCTGCCAGCGACAGCACCACGGCTTGGGTGAACCTGCCGGTGAGCACCACACCACCAGACGGCGAACCCGCATACCCGAGGTCAGCGTCCTTGCTCGTACAGTTCGGCGCCACCGTCAAGACCTCGTCGATTTCGACCGATACCGTGCTCTTGCGTGAGTCCACCAGCGGCACCCCGGTGCCCTTCTCCTACACCAACAACCCGCCTCTGCGTACGCTCACCATCATGCCGACTTACAACCCGAGCGTGGCGCAGTACACGCTGACGTTGGTTGGGGGCGCCTCGGGAATCGTTTCCAACGATGCTCTCCGGCCGCAGCGCTTGCCGGACGACGTCGTGGTCAGTTTCACGACTACGTCCACTTCCGACACGTCCGCGCCGACCATCGTCTCTCGCAGCCCGTCTCCGTTGGCAACGGGGGTGGGCACCAACACCAGCGTGTCGGCAACCTTCAGCGAGACGCTCGACCCAGCCACCGTGACGGCTACCAACTTCGCCGTCTCGACCGTTTCCGGCAATGTGGCCGGGACCCTATCGTACGATGCCACGACATCTACCGTCACGTTCGTCCCTGCCGCCCCCCTGACGACCCTAACCACCTACAACGTGGTGGTTACCGGCATCGAAGATCTGTCGGGCAACCCTTCCAACTCGAATTGGAGTTTCACCACCGGAAGGAATTCCAATACCACACCCCCCACGGTGGTGGCGGTGTCACCTGCATCCGGAGCCACCCATGTGTCTGTGAGAACGGGCGTGGTCGTGACCTTCAGCGAGCCGGTCGATCCGACCACGCTTCCAGCCGGCATCCAAGTGACCGCCGGTACCACCACGGTGGCGGGCAGCGTGAGCTGCGATGCGGCCAACCAGGTGGCTACCTTTGTCCCGTCGGCCGTCTTGGCCAGCCAGACTCTCTACACAGTCACGGTGGCTGGCGTGAAAGACCTGGCGGGCAATGCCATGACCGCGGGGTTCACCTCGACCTTCACCACGGCCAAGATTCTCTTTTCCGACTCGTTCGAGTCAGGCACCGCCAACTGGACGCTGAGTCCGCCGTGGGGCCTGACCACGAGCTCGTACATGAGCCCGAACCACAGCCTGACTGACAGCCCGGGTGGAAACTACGCAACTTTCGCGAACACCTCGGCCACCAGTGTCTTGTTCGACGTCACCAACGTCGCGTCGGTTTCCTTGAGCTATTGGCTGAGTGGACAAACCCAGGCCAACTTCGACTTCCTCCTGGTGGAGTATTCGACCAATGGCTTCAACTGGAACAATCTGGCGAGTTGGTCGGGCACCCTCGACTGGGCTCAGCACCTCCAGACCATCCCTCCAGGTCCAGGGCCCGGCACGTTTTCCGCTGGCACGACCAGCCTGCAGATCCGTTTCCGCTTCACCTCGAACGGCAACCAGCAGTTCGACGGCGTGTACGTTGACGACGTGATCGTGCAGGCGAACTGAGCTTGAGAAGAGCTGTCCCTACTTCACCCATTTCAGCTTGGGCGAGATAGACACCTGCTCCTTGGGCAGCTTTTCGAGCGCGGCCTTGTAGCTCTTGCTCTTGAACTTCTCTTGCTCTTTCTCGGCCGCTTCGCTGGTCTTCTTGCCCATGCCGATGACCTGGAAGGTGAAGGCGGCGTGGGAGGCGATCTGCTCCTGCAGGCGCGCCAGGATGTTCTCGAACTGGTCTCGGGTCACCCGGATCTTCACCGCGGGCTCATCCTTGTAGACGCCGTTGAACGCCATTTCCTTCAACCCGTCGACCTTGCTGAACATGCTGGTCATGAACTCGGCCCAGGTGCCGAGCGCTGAGTTCAGTTTCAGCTCGGCCACGTATTCGTCCTTGCCCATCTCCAGATACGGATAGGTGATCTCGACTCCTGCACGGGCCGGGTCGAGCGCGTAGGTGGTCTTGTGGGTGAACTTCTCGTCGTAGCGAACCACCTTCTTCTTTTCGGCGATGTGACAGGTGTCGTTGAGATCCTCCTGCAGTTCCTGCTCGCCGCGGGTGCTCCAGATGTACGCTCGCTCCACCTGCTCGGGGAAGTCGTATTTGAACCTGTTCTCACACCGGGGCGCCTGATCTTTCTGTTCGCGGATGACCTTGGCGATGGCACTCGCCTCGCCACCCTCCTGGGCGGCGCTCTCGTTGACATACAGCCAAGCTTCGACGTGAATGGGTTCGAGAGGCGTCCGCTTCATGGCATAGGCGTAGAGCACCTTGAGCGGGCCATAGATCTGGTCGCGCTTGGCAGGCTGGGTTAGCCCCGCGCGCAGCATGACCTTCAGGCCGTCGCCGGGGCCCGACACATCATCGGCCACGATCTTGAACTTGGCGACACCCGCGGGAATGTCAGGCTGATCACAGCAGGGCTTGGGCCCTTCTCCCTTTCTCTCGCAGCTTGGAAGTAGAAGCATTGCGCCAAGAACGGCCGCAGAAAAAGCAGACTTGCCATGCATCCCTGGTTTCATGATGGGGACCTCCGTTTTGGGGGAGAAGCAGCCGGCAGCATACACAGAGAGGCGGGCTGGGGGAACCGCGAATGCTTTCGAGTTTTCGGGAGGCATACCCAACATTCCCGCTTGCGGCAAAACGCGTCGGGGACGCGCTTGATTCCGATTTGGCGCGAGCCGAAAGAGGTATAGTCAGAGGCCCGCCCTACCAGTGGCCCATTCCGGGCGCGGGAGGCTTGGATCGCAACCATGAACAACGACCTTTCGACCGCACTCGCGACGCTGAGATTGGATCCAGAAGATGGCCAGGCGCTAGGGTTGCTCGCCGGACTGCAACCAGGCGATGCGACCGCAGCCGAGCGCGATGCCGTTCAGGTGGCGCTGGCTGCCGAACGGGCCTGGCACACCGACCGGGAGAACGTCGAGCCTTGCTTGCGTTTGATCGACCTGGAGGTGGCTTGGGCGCAAGACCCGATTCGCCGCGCGACCCTGTTCGTGGAGAAGGCGCGCCTGCTCCACCGTGAGATGTGTCAGTGGGAAACGGCCCACGCGTGCGTGGACGAGGCGTTGGAGATCGCGCGCAACCACCCGGCGGCCATCGAGTTCAAGCGGGTTCTCGAGGAGGAGGAGGGCGGCTGGCAGGAACGGGCAGACGCGCTAGTGAAGCAAGCGAACGAGGCGGGCGACAGCCCGGCCGCGGCTCCCTTGCTGGCGGCAGCCGGCGAGCTGTATTTGCGCTACCGCCCGCTGACCGATGAAGGCGAAGCCTTTTTGCGCAAGAGCTTCGCCCTCGATGCACACCAGCGTCGCGCTGACGTGTTGCTGGAACGTCTGCTGCGCAGGGCCGGCCGGAGCGACCAGTTGGCCGAGCACCTCCAGCGGCGCATCGAAGCCGCGGGCAGCCCCCAGGACCTTGCTGCAGCCCGGGCGGCGGCGGGACGTTTGGCCGAGCAGATGAACCGCACCGACCAGGCCCTCGCGCACTACCGCGTGGCGCTGACCGCTTCTCCGGGACTCGAGCGCGCGCTTCACGGCGTGGCGCGCATCCTGACCGCACGCGAGAGCTGGGCCGAATTGGTCACGGTGTACGAGGAGGCGCTGCGCACCGGCAAGCGCGGGGTGGCCGAGGGGCCCATCCTGGTTGGGTTGGGCACCCTCTATTGGAAGCGCCTGGGTCAGATCGCCCAGGCCGAGGCGTGCTTCCGTCGGGCGCGCAAAACCATGCCTGCGGCCGAGCCCGTGCTTGACTTCTACCGCGAATACCACCTGTCGCGCGACGAGATCCCCCAGTTGTTCGCGCTCCTTGGCCAGGCCCAGAAGGCCGAAGCCGACCCCGAAGCCCGCGTGCGCTATGGCATCGAGATGGCTGAGCTGGCCGAGCGCCGGCCGCAGTTGCTGGAAAAGGCAGTGGACACCTGGAAGGCACTCCGCCGTCTCAAGCCTGGGTTGCCCGAGGCGGTGACCGCCTTGCGCCGCCTGTACACCAAGACCGAAAAGTGGAACGCGCTGCTCGAGCTGCTCAAGGAGCGCTGCGAATCGCTACCGTCCGAGGCAGTGGATGAGAAGGTCGCGCTTTACTTGGAGATGATCCCCATCTACCGCGACCACCTCAAGCTGGACGTGATGGTGGTCAACACCCACGTGGCCATCCTTGGCTTGCGCCCCGACCATCCCGAGGCGCTCGCGGCGCTGGCTGAGCGCTACCAAGCGCAGGGACGGTGGGGCGATCTGGCCAGTATCTTGACGCGCCAGGCGCAGGCGAGTTCGCAGCCTGCCGAGAAGGTGGCGCTATACCACCGCGTGGCGCAGTTGTGGATGGACAAGTTCAACAACCACCACAACGCCGTGGCGGCGCTGGAAAAGGTGCTCGAGCTGGTGCCGAGCGAAGAGAAGGCGCGGGCCACCTTGCGTGAGATCTACACGCGCGCACGCTCCTGGCGCGCGTTGCTGGATTTCATGCGCCGTGAGCTTCCCCTGCTGGACGGGGGTGCCCGGCAGGCCCGGCTGGCCGAGATGGCCGTCTTGGCGGCCGATCGCCTGGCCGACCTGCGCCAGGCTATCGGTCTGTGGAACGAGGTGCTGCAGGCCGCGCCGCACGACCGCGACGCAGCCGTGGTGCTGTCTGTCCTTTACGAACGCGAGAAGCGGTGGCCCGCTTTGGCGGAGATGCTCGGGCGCCTGGCCGAGTCAGCGGGCGGGGAGTCGACGCCCGAAGGGTGCACTCTTTTGGAGAAGCGCGGCCTCATCTTGTTCGAGAAGCTAGGCGCGCCGGCGGCCGCGGTCGACGTGCTCTCGCGCGTGCGGCGCAGCCAAGGCGAGAACCCACGGGTGCTGCGAGCCCTGCGCGATGCCTACACCGAGATGGGCGATTTCGATTCGCTGGAGGCTCTCTATTCGAGTCGGGGCGCTTGGGAAGAGCTGTGTGAGGTGCTCTCGCAGGTGGCGGAACGCACCAGCGACATGGCGGTGCGCACCCGCCTGCTCGGTCGCGTGGCCGATGCGGCCCGGGGCAAGCTCAATCAGCCCGAGCGCGTGCTCAAGGCTTATGAGGGCATTTTGGCGACCGACCCGGAAAACCGGACAGTGGCGCGGGCCGCGGCTGAATTGTACGAGGCGACCGAGCGCTGGGGCCGCCTGGTGGCGACTTACGAGATCCTGCTTGGTCCCGAGTCAACCCCAGCCCTGTCTGTGGGCGAGAGCCTGGCCATCCTCGAACGGGCGCGTTTCGTCTGCGAGACCAAGCTGGAGGCCAAATCGCTGGCCTTCAAGTGGTGCGCTCGGGCCTACCGCCTGGCACCCACCAACGCCGACGTGCGAGCCGATTTGGAACGTACGGGCGAAGCGGCTGAAGAGTGGGAGGCGTTGCTGGGCCTGCTGGCTGCCCGGCTGGACAGCGAGGTCGGGGAGCGGCCGGACCCGGAGGAGCAACTCTCCCTTCTGCGCCGGTGCTTGTCCATTGCCAGTGAGCGAGTGGACCGCCCCGATGATCTCCAGCGATTCGCCGAGCACATCTTGGCCCTGGTCCCCGCCGACGAGGAGGCCGAGACTGCCCTGCTCAAGCTCTACACGCGCACTGAGCGCTGGGCTGCGCTGATCGCTTTGCAGCACGTGCGCCAGGGGCGTATGCAAGACCCGGCCTTGCGCGCTGAGATTCTGCTGCGCATGGCGCACATGCAGGAGGAGCGTCTGGGTGACCGCGCCGCCGCGGTGGCCACGCTGCGCGAGGCTTGCGAGGTCGAGCCTGCAAACCTGCGCCTTGTGCGTGAGCTGGCGCGCGTTCTGGATGCGGTAGGGGATGTCCGTGGGTTGGTCGAGGCGCTCGTCCGTCAGGTGGGCTTGTGTGCCGAAGATGAGCGGGCCGCGGTTCTCTTGCGCATGGGGCGGCTGCTGGAAACGGCGCTGGCCGAGCCGGCGTCGGCCACCGACGCGTATTTGCGGGCACTGGAGGCTGACCCCATCTCGGCCGAGGCGGTCGAGGGCTTGGAGCGGTTGTTTGGCGCAGGCTCGGTACGCTCAGAAGACATTGCCAAGGTGGCAGCCCGGCTGCTGCCCTACTACGAGCTGACCGAACGGTTTGACAAGTGGGCCGGCATGCTCGAGGCGTTGGGTTCAGTGACCGCGGACCGGAACGAGCGACGCGGGCATCTGGAGCTACTTGCCGATTTGTACCAAGGCCCCCTGGCCGATGCGGCAGCCGCCTTTGGTGCCGTGCTGCGGGTGTTTGAAATGGAGCCCGCCAATCCGTCGGTGCGCGGACGCCTGGTGCCGTTGGCAGCGGACGCCGGCAAGCTGCCTGCCCTCGCCGAGGCGGCGCGGCAGGTGCTGGCCGCCACCCCAGAGCCATCCCTGCAGCAAGAGATCCTGATGCTCATCGCCGAGGTCGAGGAGCGCCAGCCTGCTCGCAAGAACGAGGCCGAGGCGGCCTTGCGCGCGGTCCTGCAACTCGATCCGCTGCATATGGGAGCCTATCGTGCGCTGGCGCGCCTGGTACGTGATGGCGAGCGTTGGGCGGCATTGCGCGATCTGATCGAGGCGCGCGAGCAGCACCTGCCCGACGTGAAGGAACGGTTGGCCCTGCTGTGGCAGGCGGTCGAGATCGACGAGGCGTTGCTCTATGACCGCGACCACGCGACCGGAATTCTGCGCCGGATCAAGGAGTTGGATCCGACGGATCTGCGCGCCTGTCGCGTGCTTGAACGAAATTATGCGGCGGCTGAGCGCTGGCGGGATCTGGATGACCTGCTTGTCCATGAAGCTGACTTGGTGCCGAGCGAGGAGCTGCCCGAGCTGAGACTACGCCGGGCTGAACTCGCGTTGGTGCGCTTCAACAACGCTGGTGCGGCGCTCGACCTTTTGGCTGAAGTCCTGCAAATGGCGCCTGGTCACGCTCGAGCGGTCGGACTCACCGAACGCGTGCTTGACGATCCGGACCAGCGCCGACGCGCCGCCATCATGCTGGAACCGCTGTACGCGGCGGCGGGAAACTGGGCACGCCTGGTGGAAATCCTCGACGTCGAGCGCGAGGGGCAAGAGGGGCCGGCGGCGGTTGCGTTGTTGGTGCGCAAGGCCGAGGTGCAGGAGAGCAACCTGCAGGCACCGGCTGCGGCCTGGGACACCCGGCGCGCGGTGCTTGCGTGTGACCCGCAGTCCGAGGCGGCCTTGCGGGAGGCCGAGCGGCTGGCGGGCGTGCTGGGATGCTGGAACGATCTGCAGGCCCTCTACCAAGATCTCGCAGGCAAACGCGATCCCTCGGATATCGCTGGAATTGCCGACTTGTTGTCGCGTGCGGCCCGGCTCTTTCAGGGCCCGCTTGCGGATCGCAGCGCTGCCATCCGCACCTGGCGCCGCGTGCTCGACTTGGACCTCAGCAACTCGCGGACCGGTGCGGCGGCCGCTGCGGCACTGGAGGCTCTCTACGCCGAGATAGGGGACATCCAGGGTCTGGTCTACGTACTGCGGGCACGGAGTGGGTGGGCCGAGGATCATCGTGAGCAAGCCATTCTTGGTCTGCGTATCGCTGACCTAGAAGAAAACGCCCTTCGCGATCTCGCGGCGGCGGTGGCCACCTACCGCAGCTTGCTCGACGGCGAGGGTGAAGCGGCTGACAAGGCATTCGAGAACCTGGAACGCATTTTCCAGCAGTCGGGTCAGGCGCGCGAGCGGGTCGAGCTTCTTCGTCGTCGGGCGGACATGGTCGAGGCGGCGGCTCGCAACCAGTTGCGCCACCGCATGGCTGCTATCCTGGAAACCGAGCTGCATGATGTGGACGAGGCCATTGCCACGATCCGCCCGGTGCTCGACGACACACCCGACGACGTGGAGGTCTTGCGGACCCTGGCGCGCCTCTATCACAGCAAGGGGGCGGCGGCCGAGCACCTCGAGATCTTGGAACGGCTGCTCTTGCTGGCAGTTGCTGACCGGGATCGCATCAATCTGTTGCGCGTAATCGCGGGGCTTCTGCAAGGGCCTCTTGGCCGGCGCACCGAGGCGCTGGAACGCTGGCGGGAGATTCTCAAGCTGGCTCCCAAAGAAGCCGACGCGTTGGCCGAGATGGAGCGCCTGCTCGACGATCCGGACTTGGCTCTGCGTTTCGCGGCGGCCGATACCCTAGAGCCCATCTACCGGGCGGCGGGCGATGGACCGCGGTTGGCCCGCGTCCTGCGCGTCTTCATCGCTTTGGCCGAGGATTCGCGAGCGCGGGCCGGCTACCGGGCGCGCCTGGCTGAGATCGAGGAAAGCAAGCTTGGCGACAAGCAGGCCGCCCTGCAGACCTGGGCGGCAGCGATTCGCGATGGGACATCCGATCCCGATTTGGGCCGGTTGCTCGACAACTACGAACGACTCGCGCTCATGCCTGGGACCGAGCATGTGATCGAGATCATCGATCTGTATCGCGCGGTGGAGCCTGACGTCTTGGCCGAGGAGACGCGCCTGCGGCTGCAGAGGGCCATCGCAGAGCACGCCCTCGGCCTGGGCGACTTGCCTCTGGCCATTGACTACTTTGGTCGCATCGCTGAGCGGCGGCCAGACGACGACGCGGCCCTTGCCGCCCTGGAACGAATCTACCGTCAGCAGGAGGATCTCGGGTCTCTCTATGAAGTCATCTTGCGGCGGGCGGACTTGGCCGCCACACCCGAGGCTGAGGTTACCTTACGGCGGGAGGCGGGCAGCCTGGCAGCCCGCTTGGCACGGAAAGACGAGGCCATCGCGGCCTGGGAGCGGGTCTGGACGTTGCAGCCGGGCGACGCGGAAGCGGTGGCGGCGCTGGATGCGCTCTACCTCGAGTTGCGCCGTTGGGACGATCTGGTGAACCTGATCGAGCGGCGCTTGGAGCGGGAGCTGAGCCGAGACGAAGACATCGAGTTGCGCTTCCGACTGGCGGAGATCCAGCGTATCGAGTTGGCCAACCGCGAGCGCGCCCTCGAGTGTCTGGGCCAGGTTTTGCAGCGGGAGCCAGACCACGCGGCGAGCATCAAGATCCTGCAAGAGCTGCTGGAAGATCCCGAGGCGCGCATGACGGCCGCCACTCTGCTCGAGCCGGTCTACATCCGACGCGGCGCTTGGAGGGAGTTGGTGGGAATCGACAGCCTGCGACTCAAGTACAGCGAGGATCCCGAGCAGCGCCTGGTCTGGACGCGGCGGATTGCCCAGGTCTACGAGGAGCAGATAGAGGATCTGGACGAGGCCTTCAATTGGTACGGACGCGTGTTCGAGGAGAAGGCCACGGATCGGGCGGCGCAGGAGCAGTTGCTGCGGCTGGCCCCCAAGCTGGGTCGTTGGCGTGATGTGGGCAAGCTCCTGGACGAGTTCCTCGAAAATGAGCTATCCAACCCCGACGAGGTGTTGGCGTTGGTCCGCATCGCCATTCGCGTCTATGACCAGGAGCTGGGCAATCGCGAAGCCGCCCGCCGGCACTACCGGCGCTACCTCGAGGCCCAGCCGGGCAACCGTGCGGCTGCGGAAATCTTCGAGGAGGCGTTGGAGCGTTGGGAGGCGTGGAGAGAGTTGCGCGACCTGCTCGACGAACAGGTGCGCATGGTCGAGTCGCCCGGCGAACGTGCCGATCTCTTGCGTCGGAGCGCGCGCATCAGTGAGGAGAACCTGTCGGAGGCGAGCGCGGCGGTGGATTCGTTGCGTGCGGTCTTGGAAATCGATCCCGACGACGCCCTGTCTGCCGCGTCGCTGGAGCATCTTCTGGCCGCCGAGGAACGTTGGGAAGATCTACGAGACCATCTGGTCTGGATGTTGGCGCGGGCAGAGGAAACCACCGCCAAAGATGCCATCACCCTGGAGCTGGCCGAGGTGGAAGGCAAGCGCCTTGGTCGCGCCTCGGGCGCGGTCGATTTGTACGGCGAGGTGCTGGGGCGAACCCCAGGTCATCCCAATGCCATCGCGGCACTGGAGGGAATGCTGGGGGAACTGGAGCTGCGGGCGCGGGTGGCCGAGTTGCTGGAACCGGCCTACCGGACCATGCGCAACTTGCGCAAATTGGCCGATATCCTCGAGGTTCGGCTGGAGACCGTCGAGGATCCACCTCGCCGCGTGGCCGCCCTGCGGGAAAAGGCTGCGGCTGAGGCCCAGCTCGGTCGTCGCGCCGAGGCGCTGGAGGCGCTGGGACGAGCCTGGCTCGAGGATGTGACGGACGTTTCGACCCTGGCCGAGTTGGACAGCTTGGCCGCCGCTACCAACGGCTGGCAACGGTTGGTGGCCGTTTTGGACAAGGGGGTTGATGCAACCTTGATTCCGGACCTACGCGCCGATCTGTACGCGCGCAAGGCCAAGATTCTCGAGGAGCGGTTGGCAGCGCCAGATTTGGCCATCGAGGCGTGGCGCGAAACCATCGCTTGCCGGCCCGACCATCAGGAGGCATTTGTGGCCGTCGAGCGATTGCTTGAGGCCGCGGGCCGTGCGGCTGAGCTGGCCGAGACCCTGGAGAGGCACGCCGAGGTGGCGGTGGAGGCGAGCGAGCGTGAGCAACTGGCCAAGCGGGTGGCTGGGTTGCATGAGAAGGTGCTTGGCCAGCCGGAAAAGGCCATCGCGGCTTGGCGTTCGGTTTTGGATCTAGACGAGGAAAGCGCAGAGGCGCTCGATGCCCTCGAACGACTGTACAGCGCCCTAGGCGACTGGACGAGCCTGGCCGAGGTACTGCAGCGTAAGGTCGAGGCCTGTCGCGACGTTGTGAGTTTGCGCCGCCTGTATCTGCAGGCGGCCCAGCTTCATGACGAGAAACTGCATGACGCTTCGGAAGCGGCCAGCCAACTGCGCGCGATCCTGGACATCGATCCCGACGATGCCGAGGCGCTCGAGTTCATCGGTCAAATCTACGGCCGTGAGGGCAAGCACGCCGAGTTGGTCGAAGTGCTGGATGCGCGGGCGCGCGGGGCCCGCAGCGCCGAGGTGCGAGACGCGCTCGCGCTGCAGGCCGCGCAACTTGTGCAGACGGAGCTCAGCGATGTGGTGGGCGCGGTCGGACGATATCGCGCCATCCTCGAGCAGAGCCCGAAGCAGGAAAAGGCACGCGCGGCTCTTTGGGAGCTGGCGCGCCACGATGACCAACGCGCGACGGCTATTGCAGCCCTTGAGCCAGTGCTGCGGGCCGGGCAGGAATGGCGGTCGTTGGTGGAGCTTCTGGAACTACGTTTGCTCGGCGAGGACGCACCCGCCCAGCGCATGCCGACCTTGGCCGAGATGGCGCGGGTGGAGGAGCAGGATGTCCACGATGCGGCGGCGGCCTTTGCCATCTGGGCGCGAGCCCTGGCCGAAAATGCTGGTGATGCCAGCGTGCGCGAGGCGCTGGAACGTCTGGCGTCTGCCAGAGGCGCGCTCCCCGAGTTGGCCAAGATCTACGAGGAGCGCCTGAAAGACAGCTACGACACTGAGGTGCAGCGCTGGCTGGCCTCGCGTCTGGCTGCACTGTACGAACAGTCGCTGGCCAACCCGGAACGGGCGGTCGAACTGTGGCGTGAGGTCGCGGGCATGCCGGGCGGCGAGGCTGAGGCGCTGGGGCACCTGGAGGTCCTTCTGCGCGGGCTGGGCCGGAACTCCGATCTGGAAGGGGTGTTGGCCCGCCGGGCCGAGCTCGCACTGCACGGGCCGGCTCAGGCGGACGCCTGGGCCGCCTTGGGCGAGCTGCGCCTGCAGCACCTATCCGATCCCGATGGTGCCGTTGATGCTTTCCGGGCTGCGCTCGAACGCGTGCCCACGCACGGCGTGGCCTTGGCCGCCCTGCGCGCGATGGCGGCCAGCGCGGAACCGCCGCTCAGCGTGCTCGACATCTTGGAACCACTGGCTGAGGCGCGGGGTGACTTCGTCGAGCTGGCGGCACTGGCCGAGGCGCGGATTTCATGCAGCGAGGATGCGGGCGAGAGGGCTGGATTGTGGCGGCGAATCGCGGAACTGGCGGAGACGCGTCTGGACGACTTGCCGCGTGCGGTGGATGCCCTGGGCCACGCGTTCAAGGAAGATCCCCATGCCTTCGAAACCGCGGATCAGATCGAACGGGTGGCCGAGCGGGCGGGCACGCCGGTCGAGGCTGCTCGCCGGCTGGAGGCGGTGTTGGACGCGCTTGACGGATCGGAGTTGGTGGAGATGGGCATGCGGGCGGCACGCCAGTACCTGCTGGCCGGGGGCGTGCAGAACGAGGACGCGGCCGAGGGGCTCTATGCGCGGGTTCTACAAGCCGAGCCCGAGAGCACGGTTGCACTGGAGGCGGTAGAGGCGCTCTATCGCCGTCGGGGTGACGGGCAGCGATTGGCTGCGATTTTGGAGCGGCGCGGGGCGCTGGAACTGGACCCGAATATCCGGTTGGCGCTCTATGCTGAGGCTGCCAAGCTGCACGAAGAGCGTGGCGATGTTGCGCTGGCCATTGCCGCCTGGAAGGCGGGGCGCGAGGGCGACGAATCCAACCTGCAGGCTCTCGACGAGCTGGCGCGCCTGTATGAGAAGGCGGGCCAACTTGACGGCTTGGCCGAGGCGCTGGCCGACAAGTCGCAGGTGATCGAGGACAATGCCGAGCGTGCGGCACTCTACGTGCGCATTGGTACGCTCAAGGCCGGGCCCTTGGCCGACCCCGATGGCGCCGCAGCGGCCTTTCGCGAGGCGCTCGACCTGGCACCAGAAGATCCGGTCGCCCTTGCAGCCCTGGCTGACATCGAGGAGAAGCGCGGCGATTTTGCCGCGCTGGAGGAGGCGTTGCTGCGTCAGTTGTCTGCCAGGAGTGGCCTTGACTCGGTTCCCGTCCTGACCCGCCTGGCGCGCAATGCGGCTGACAAGCTCAACGATGCGGACCGCGCCCTGGTGTACCTGCACCAAGTGCTGGATGCCGATCGCGAGAATCGCGAAGCCTTTGCCGAAACCGAGCGGATATTGGCTTCGCTCGAGCGCTGGCACGAGCTGATTGACGTGCTGGAGCGTCGGGCTGACATCGAGGCTGCCGCTGGCCACGCCGAGTTGGAATTGGCTTGTCGGGTTTCCGTGGCGAGAATCTGGGGCGAGAAGCTGGGCGCCGCGGACAGCGCGCTACAGGCCCTGCAGGCGGTGCTGGCACGCAATCCACGTCACTTCCCTTCGCTACTGGCGGTGGCTCAGATCTACGAGAGCGAAGAACGTTGGACCGAGGCGGGCGAAGCCTTGCAGAAGGCCACCGAGCTCGCTTCGTCGCCGCAAGATCGGGCGATGCTCCTGTGCCGCATGGCCAAGGTGCGGGCGGCCAGCGTAGCCCCTGCCGACGAGGTGTCCGCTCTCTACCACTCGGCCCTGGACCAGGATCCCACCTGCCTCGGCGCGGTGGTGGCCTTGGAAGAGATGGCGCGGGCGGCGAACGACCAGGGTCAACTGGTGAAGCTACTGGAGGCGCGTGAAGGGATCGAGACTGACGAAGGCAAGCGTAAGGCGCTGCTCTCGGAGATCGCATCACTGTACGTCGGGCCGTTGGCGGCACCGGAGCAGGGGGTGGCTGCGCTGGAACGCTTGCTCAGCCTGTCGCCTGGGGACGTGGCGGTGCAGGAAAGGCTGGGCACGGCGCTGATTGCGGCCGGTCGAGTCGACGAGGGCGAATTTGCGCTGTCGCACTTGGCAGAGCAGTTCGGCCGGGCCAAGCAGCCCAAGAACGTGGCGCGCTTGCAGTTCTTGCTGGGCGGGTTCGCCGAGACCCGGGGCGATCTGGCCATGGCCAAGCAGCGCTTCTTGGCCGCATATCAGATCGATCCCACCCAGGCGACCACCTTGGCCGCGCTCGCGCATCTGGCGGTGGCACAGAATGACAGCGAGAATGCGCGCAAGTACTATCGGACTTTGCTCTTGCAGAGCTTTGACGAAAAGGCGGTGGGCCTGAGCAAGGCCCAGATCTATCTCGCGCTCGGCAAGCTGCACCAGGAAGCGGGCGAGTTGCCCAAGGCGCGCAACATGTTCGAGCGCGGGTTGGAGATCGACAGCAGGAACGAGGCCTTGCGGCGGGCGCTGGCGGGCCTACCCAAGTAGCCAGTGGGCATGCCTGGGTAAAGGAGCACGCACTACGTTTCTGGCGCTCTACGGTGAGGCTGCCAAGCTGCGCGAAGAGCGTGGCGATGTTGCGCTGGCCATTGCCGCCTGGAAGGCAGGGCGCGAGAGCGACGAGTCCAACCTACAGGCTCTCGACGAGTTGGCGCGCCTGTATGAGTCGGACGGCTGTGTGGGCAGGGTTACGCGCTCAACTTTTGTGCTATGGTGTCGTCCGTTCTGGAGGTCTCTCATGAGCAATCCCAGCGCGATTCGGTCGGTTGGGTGGCTGGCAGCGGGAGAAGTGGTCGCGTCGAAGCGGCACGCGCGTTTGAGAGCGCTCGCAGCCCCGGCATTGATCGTGAGAGTTCTTCTACTCGTGGCAGGTTTTGCCGTAACCGGGTGCGGTTCGTCAAAGAAGTCGCCCAATTGCGCAAGCGTTTGTGTCCCATCGAAGCTCACCCGGCTCGACTTGATTGCCGGACAACCGGGCGGTGTGGGTTGGGTGGATGGACCACGGGCCGCAGCGCACTTCGTGGACCCGTGGAGCTTTGCCAGCGATGGACAAGGGCACCTCTATCTCGCCGATGGGAACGGCATCCGCGCCATTGACTTGGGGACCGGGATCATCACGACGCTGGCCGGCTCCGCCACCCAGGTTGGAACGGCCGACGGCCCTGGCGCCCAGGCGCGTTTCAATCAGCCGAGCGGTCTGGCTTACTTGGCTGGTTCGCTTTACCTCACGGACACTGAGAACCATTTGATACGCAAAGTCGACGTCGCGACCGGGCTCGTGACCACCGTAGCCGGTCAGGGACAAGCCGGTACCGCTGACGGCATTGGCAGCACCGCCGGCTTCGACGAGCCCGAGGGTATTGCTCTGGACCCGGATGGAAACTTGTACATTGCCGACACGGACAACCAGACGATTCGGAGGATGACGCCCGATAGCGCCGAGGTCACGACTGTGGCTGGTGTGGCTCAAAATGGCGGTAACACAGATGGCGTGGGCGCGGCTGCGCTCCTTTTCGGGCCGAGGGCCGTGGTCGATGATGGTAGAGGAAGTTTGTACCTCGCCGACGACTACAACCAAAGCATTCGCAAGATCGACACCAGCACGCTCGCCGTGTCGACCGTGGCCACGTTTGGCACCGTGCCCCTGGGGCCTGTGCCGCAAGGCATCGCCATCGACGGGGCCGACCTCTTGGTCTCGCTCTTTGCCGACGGAAGCACGTTCGATGACCGTATCGTGCGCCTCGCCGCTGACGGCACCATGACCACGGTGGCAGGGGCCGAGGCGAAAGGTTTTGTCGACGGTGTGGGGAGCGAGGCCCGATTCTGGGGCCCGGCCGGCCTGTGGAACGATGGCGCCGGAACGCTATACGTTGCGGATGAAGTAAACTACGCGATTCGCACCATCGATCTCGCAACCGGGACGGTGAGCACCTACGCGGGCGGCACGTCCGTGGGGAGCTCCGATGGAACTGGGACCCAGGCGCGATTCACGGGGCCGCAGGGGATTGTTGCTGCCGCCAGCGGCGAGATTGCCTACGTCGCGGACACGGGCAGCAGCACCATCCGCAAGGTCTCCCTCGGCAAGGGGCAGGTTACGACCCTGGCCGGCGCCGCGGGCCAGGTCGGGTCAGGGGACGGCGCGCTGGCGGATGCTCGCTTCAACAACCCGTCAGGGCTCGCCCTCGATGACAAGAATCAGTTGCTCTACGTGGCCGACGTCCAGAACCAGCGCATTCGTCAGATGAATCTCCGCGCAGGCACGGTGACGACGCTCACCCCGACGCTGGCGCCAGGTGACGCGTTCTCTGGCTTTCGTTCTCCTTCGGGCGTCGCGCTTTTCGGCGGGAGCCTGTTCGTGACCGACTACGACCGGCACGTTGTCGCTGCCATCGATCTCAAGCAAGGTCTGCTGTCGACGGTTGCGGGCCAGCCCGACGTGCGCGGCTTCGCTGACGGTGTGGGCTCGGCCGCCAGGTTCTATTCCCCGTTCGGTATCGCGGCCGATGGGCTCGGCAATCTTTATGTCGCGGACGAGCTGAACCTTGCGATTCGCAAGATCGAGATTGCCACCGCCACCGTATCCACCGTCGCCGGCAGCGGCAGCCTGGGCAACAGCGACGGGATTGCTGCGGCAGCCTTATTCAACCACCCCGTCGCGGTGGCCGCTAACGCTCTGGGCGACCTGTTCGTTTCGGACACGGTGAATAATACCGTGCGCCACATCGATGTCGCAACCGACGAGGTGACGACAACCGTTGGAACGCCGCTGACTGGAGGCGTTGCTTTGGGACCGCTACCGGCGCAGATTACCTTTCCCCTTGGGCTCGCCCTCACGAATTCAGGAGGGCTTCTCATCCTGTCCGAGAATTCCGTGTTACTCGCTCATTGACCACTGAGGCATGTGGTTGTGTTTGCTGGGATCCTGGTAGGGAAGCCAAATCGCGACGCCTGAAGGGTCATTGCCAGCCCGCACCTCGGAGGGAAACACCGGAGCGAGCCAGAGCTGGGGCTCTTGGCACTGGGAGCTGAACGTGTACGTATGCAGGCCTCGGCCGCCCCCTTGGTACGAATCCGATGGGTAGCACGGGTACATCCCGGTCGCCTTGTGATTGAGTACGCGCAGCCCGTAGTCTCGCGTGGATGAGAACACGACCCACATGAGCGGCTGGCCCTTGTACGTCTGTGCGACTGGGACCCAGCGCGGAAACGAGTTGGAAAGCGTATCCGGGGACGAGGCCGGCGAGCCGTTCGCCAGCTCCAGATCGACTAGTTCCGAGCCGCCAGCCGCCGAAATCACCATCAGTCGTGCCGCCGGGTTGTAGTAGCTGTCGTTGGGACACACGATCTTCGGGAAGGTGCCCGTGCAACCGGTGAGCGTGCTGACGTTCGTGTCAAGCGGTGCGCGGTCGAAGAGGACAAACGAGGAGGGCACGTCCGGCGAATAGCTCGGGTAGTAGTTGTTTTCACCGCCGGATTGCAGGAGCAAAGAGGGCGGTCCGAATCCGGTTCCGCTGGCATACGGCACGGTATAGAGGCTACCGCCGAAAATGTGGTTGTCGTCGTTGAGTTGGCCCTGGCGCCAGCTCGCCACCGCGGTCGGCTGCACGTACACCAGCGACGTTCCGTCGGCCGACCAGTCCGGCATGGTGGGACGGGTGCCCACAGCTCCGATGGTCGCTGGACCGATGAAGGCCCCCGTTTGCGCATCCCAGACCGTGAATCCGTTGGCCGGCGCGGCGAACGGATCCGTCGTTTGCGGGATACCATTCGAAGTTACGTAGATGCTCGCGGTCGGAAAGATAGCGCTGAACCCCGCAGGCACCCCCGCGTTGGGGTCCGCGCCGGGGCCAATAGGTTTCGCATCGGGAAACGCGGTCATGTCGAGCAGCACCCCGAAGACGTCGGTATCGACAGTGTCCGAGTCGAGCGGGTTCTGGTAGACCACCATGCGCGAGCCGTCGCGCGAGGGCACGTGACAGCCGGTGCACGTCGCTGAAAGCGCGGATGCCGCTTGGCCTTCGGACGCCTCCACCTGGCCAAACGTCTTGGCCCAGACCTGACCCGTGATGTCGACAACCTGGATGTTCGATTTCCAATAGGAATAGGTGCCGCTCAGATCTTGCTCCGCGAACGACAGGCGAACGCTGTTCGACGAGGTGACACAGTCGCCGTTCGTCGTGCCGCGTACGGTGATGGTGACTGGATCTCCACCGCGATTTTCGCTTGCCAGCGTGCTCCAGGACAGGGGGTCCACCACCAGCTCGCATCCCCCTGACGGCGCCCCGGACTGGGCATCGATGGTTTGTGCCGCACACTTGGTGACGATGCCCCAATCGGAATTGGCACTGTTGAAGTGTACTTCGAAGCGTACGAAGGAGGAGCCGTAGGGCGTCCATTGCACCGAGATGACACCCATGTTGGGTGGTACGAGCGCCCCGTCCGGAGGATAGACGAGCGAGATGGGGGGCGCGCTCGCGGCACAAGAAGAAGCCGTGGCTGGGGGAAACGTACAGCCTGGACAATCCGGAGACACGGGAACGAAGTTACTGCCGTCATCGGCCACATCGCGGGGCGCCTGCACGTCTCCGGCAGCATCCGAGCCGCCGTGCCTGCCGCCCACGTCGAGCGGGGCGTTCCCGCAGGCGAGGTGCACCGCGAACAGCAGGCTGAAAACGCAGCAGATTGTCCCGAGGACTCGCATCGCAGTGCCCCCTTTCAGTTGAGGCTCACGCTCATGAAAACACAAGCGAGCTGCAGCGAAATTGCCACGGCGGATGCTAGTGCTTGGATGCAGGAACTGTCAAGGCGGCTTGATGTTGCTGTCTTAGGTCAGTGCTGTTGAAGGTCAGTGAAAATGTCCTCCCTGATCCCCGACCCAGGTTGCCTGATCCCCGACCCAGGTTGCTTTTCTGGGAGGCAGTCGGCGACGAAAAGAGCCGGCAGCCCACGACGAAGAGTAGGCGGGCGTTCCGCCAAGATGGCGACTTTGGGACCAGAAATCGACGACGTCAGGTCAATTGTGGGGTTCTTGCGGTCCAGAACCCGGGCAGAAACGGACGCCGGACGCAACTCCGC
>PMKP01000225.1 GCA_003157775.1 Myxococcales bacterium
GCCTGCGGACCTTCGAGGGCCACACTATGATGGTAGTTGACGTGGCGGTACTGCCCGATGGACGGCGGGCGATCTCGGCCGGTGGCACCCTGAAGCTGTGGGATCTCGACACCGGTCTCTGCCTCGCAACGTGGCAGGCGGCAGGTGAGGTAACCCGCTGCGGGGTCGGCTTCCGCGTCTTTGTTGCAGGATGTGGAGGCGGCGAGGTGTTCTTCCTCAAGCTAATGCCCTCCGGCCCAATCATGCCAGAGACCACGGCCGTCGCTTGGCACCCCTGGCGGCCCCTGCTTGCCGTAGCCCATATGAACGGCCGAATCCTGCTGCAAGCCTGGGATCCAGGCTCGCAGTGCTTTAGGGAGGTCGCCAGCGCGAAGTGCCCCGGCACGCCCATCGAGGGCCTGCAGTGGGCGCGCAACGGAGCCCTACTCTGCGCAACCGCCCGCGACGGTACGACGCATGTTCTTGACGCAAAAACCCTCCGTGCAACCTCCCCCTGGTTTGCCTCCTTCTCCGCCCCCCGCGACATTTCCCCCGACGGCCTCTGGCGCGCCGTTATCCGAAACGGCCGGGTGGAGATCCTCCCAAGCGCACCGAAACGCACCCAGTAGATCGATCTCGGCTATCATTCCCGCGCCCGTCATGAACGAAGCAACCAAGAAGAAGCCTGACCGCCTGCCACGCATCCTCGTCGCTGGCGACGCTGTACGCGAGATTCGCGTTTTCCGCGGATCGCGCTGCCTGCCATCGGATTTCCTGTCGCGCGGAACCCACCAAGCGACGTCCACTGGGAATGCGGTCTTCCTGGCGCGTCTTCTCGAAAGCGCCTTTTCCGGCGAAGCATCCGCCGACGCGCAGAAGACGGCAGAGGTCGTTTTGGGTCTCGACGAGAAGGGGCTTGCGAGCCTGCCGAGTTTTCTCACCAGCCACGAAGCATGGCGGCCCTTTCCTGCGGCGGGCAGCGCCGTCTGGCGCCTGGCGGAGAAGCTTGGCTATGGCTGGAAGCCCAAGAACGCAATTGCCGACGGCGCCTACAGCAAGCTGGTGAACGCTGATGCTCTGGCCGCACCTTCTGACATCGTCGTCCTGGACGATGCGGGCCTGCTTTACCGTCTGGCCCCGCAACGGGCGGGCTGGCCGGCATTCTTGGCCACGCCGACGGCAGCGTCGGATCGGCTGCCGCGCTGGATGGTGCTCAAGACGACGTCCCCGCTCGCTGCCGGCGACTTGTGGCGCGCGCTCGAACCGCACCAAGATCGTCTGGTCGTCGTGCTCGACGTTGAGGATCTCCGCCGCGAGGAAGCGCGCATCACGCAAGGGGCGTCATGGGAACGCACGGCACTCGATCTTGTCCGCGAATTGCAAGACAACCCGAGCCTCAGTCCGCTGCTTGGCTGCCGCCATCTGGTGCTTCGCATCGGTCTCGAGGGCGCCCTTGTCGTGACCTCGACCCACGGGCGGATCGTGGGCGCGCGGTTGCTTTTCGATCCCGATCTCATGGAAGGCGACTACACCATACGAGAGAAGATAGATGGTGAGGTTTTCGGCGCGACGTCGGCGCTGGTGGCAGGCGTGGTAAGGCAGCTTGCCGTGGACGCCGATCCGCAGAATCTGCAATCGGGGGTTCGGGCGGGAATCGCGGCCGCGCGTCACCTCCTCCAGACCGGCCTCGGTCCGGTTGATCGTGATCCGCCGCCGTCGTGGGACTTCGCGGGTCTTCGCGCCCAACTGCAGCCTGCGGATCAGAAGAGAGGCCTGTTCTTGGCCAGCGTGGACGTCCCGCTTGCGGACCCGGCTGCGGAGACCTGGACCATCATCGCCGCCAATCATGCGACGGCTCAGACGCGTGGCCCCCTGTTCGGCGTCGCCACTAAGCTGGCGCTGGCCGGGCCTGATTTCCTGGTCGATGCGCCCAAGCAGCGTTTCGGCAAGGTGATGACCGTGGACCGCGCAGAGATCGAAAGCCTACGCGGCGTGCGCGATCTCATGCGGGAGTACGTTGCTGGTGGCGAACGAAAGCCCCTGTCAATAGGTGTCTTCGGGCCGCCCGGCGCAGGCAAGTCGTTTGCCGTGAAGGAGATCGCGAAAGGTGTCTTCGGCGATCAGGTGCCGCTGCTGGAATTCAACCTGTCGCAGTTCGAAGGCCCGGCAGATTTGATCGGTGCGCTCCATCAGGTTCGTGACATCGCCATCGACGGTCGGATTCCAGTGGTGTTCTGGGATGAATTCGATTCGCGCGGATACTTCTGGCTGCAATACCTGCTGGCGCCCATGCAGGACGGAAAGTTCCTGGAGGGACAGATAACCCACCCCATCGGGCGCGCCGTGTTCGTGTTCGCGGGAGGCACCAGCAAGGACTTCGCCGGTTTCGGGCCGCCCGGGGAGGAAAGCGCAGAGGCGCGCAAGGCGAAGCAGGAGTGGAAGCTGCTGAAGGGGCCAGACTTCAAGAGCCGGCTTGCGGGATACCTGAACATTCTGGGCCCCAATCCCCGCCGCAAAGGCTGTGGGCCGTCCGAGGCCGTGGATCCCGCAGACATCTGCTTCCCGATCCGGCGGGCTTTGCTGCTGCGGGCTCTCTTTGGGGTCAAGGACAAACAGCTACTGGAAATCGACCGCGGCCTTCTCGGCGCGTTGCTTGAAATCAAGGAATACAAGCACGGCAGTCGGTCGGTCGAGAAAATTGCCAATCTGCTGGTCCAGCACGGCAAACGCGGCGCACTTCGGCGATCGGATCTGCCCACCGCCGAGGTGGTGTCCATCCACGCTGAGCTGGCCGAAATCGAAGAGCTCTGCCGGCGCGATTTCAGCTTTCGTTGCCAGGCATCCACGTTGGCGCCCGCGTTTCATCGCTTCTACCGCGAACTGTGCAGACGCGAAGGCTGGGCCTTCAAATACGACGCGGACTACGCCGAGCTACCCGACGAAATCAAGTCTGACAACGAGGCCGCTGCGCATCGCTTGCCGTTCATCCTGCGTCTGGCGCCCCTGTGGGTGGTTCCCGCCGGGCCGGCAGCCCTTGCCCCGGAGCGGGCGCGGGAGATCATCCGCGCGCACATCGAGATCCTGTCCGAGGCCGAGCACGACGGTTGGATGGAGCACAAGCTGCGCAACGGCTGGCGCCAGGGCGCACGCGACGACGCGAGTCGCGTCCACGATCTGCTGGTGCCGTACCGCCGTCTGTCCGAAAAGGAGAAGGACAAGGACCGCCAGAACGTTCTGCACTATCCCGAGATTGTGGCGCTTGCGGGGTACGGGCTGGCGGAAAAGGCGCCGACCTGACGCCGGGGAGCCGGGTGAATCCTCTCCGGCCGGCCCACGGAACCCGCTGGCGCTACCCTGCGAGAACTGGAGTTGACGTGATGGCTGAGGCGACGAAAGAAGCAGAGAAGAAACCCATCGACCGGGTGATCCGGGTCTTCGTGTCGTCCACGTTCCGCGACATGCACGCTGAGCGGGAGGAGCTGGTCAAGCGCGTCTTCCCTGAGCTGCGCAAGCTGTGCGAGGCGCGCGGGGTCACCTGGGGCGAGGTGGATCTGCGTTGGGGCATCCCGGACGAGCGCAAGGACCAGCGCGACTAGCCACGGGGCGGGAACGCAAGATGAGCCCGACTGAGTCACTTGTCTAAATGTAATCACTTGACTAAATTTAGTGCAATGCCTAACCTGTTTTCATCATGAATCCTGCACTGTCAAATCCCTTCCGGCCGGGCGCCGGGCACATGCCGCCGTACCTTGCCGGCCGCGTGGCGGAGGCCAAGGAGTGGGGCCGCCTCGTGCGCCAAGACGTGATCCTCGAGAACCTGGTGTTGACCGGTTTGCGCGGCACCGGCAAGACGGTCCTGCTTGACACCTTCAAGCCGGTCGCGACCGGGGCGAACTGGCTATGGATAGGGACCGACCTGTCCGAGTCTTCGAGTCTCAGCGAGGAACACGTCGTCCTGCGCCTGCTGACGGACATGGCCGTGGTCACGGCGGGGTTCCAGGTCGCCGAAAAGGAGCGCCGGGCGATCGGGTTTGGCGCATCGACCACCAAGATTCCGGTGCGGCTCGACTTTGAAACACTCGATGCCCTCTACCGCGGCACGCCGGGGCTGGTCTCGGACAAGTTGAGGCGCGTTCTCGAGATCGCGTGGGCGGCGATTCAGGCGCGTGGCATCCACGGGGTGGTGTTCGCGTACGACGAGGCGCAGAACCTGGCGGACCACGCGGCAAGGCAGCAGTACCCGCTGTCCCTGCTGCTCGACGTGTTCCAGTCGATTCAGAAGAAGGAGATCCCGTTCATGCTCGCCCTAGCCGGACTGCCGACCCTATTCCCCGGATTGGTGCAAGCCCGCACCTTCTCCGAGCGGATGTTCCGGGTGGTCTTCCTGGACCGGCTGACCGAAACCGAAAGCCGCGACGCCATCATCAAGCCCATTGCGGCCGCCGGCTGCCCTGTGAAGCTGAACCATAGAGCCGTCAAGCAGATTATTGCACTTTCCGGCGGCTACCCGTACTTCATCCAGTTCGTCTGCCGCGAGGTCTACGACGCCTTCCTGCAGGGCCAGCGGTCAATTCCCGTCGTGGAGATCACGCGCAAGCTGGATAGCGACTTCTTCGCCGGCCGCTGGGCGCGCGCCACGGATCGCCAGCGCGATCTGCTTACAGTGATTGCCGGGCTGGACAGTGCTGGCACCGAGTTCACCGTGCAGAAGATCGCCGCCAAGTCGGCGCAGGTCGGCGGTAAGGTTTTCAGCCCCAGCCACGTGAACCAGATGCTGGCGGCTCTGGCCGGCAACGGGCTTCTGTACAAGAACCGACACGGCAAGTACTGCTTTGCCGTGCCCATGTTCGAGAAGTTCATTGCCCGCCAGTCAGGTGGCGCCGGCAGCGCCGGAGCAACGCCGCGCCGACGTTGATCGGCGGGGCCAGCCTGGTGACCCGGTCAGAAACTCCACGCCTCGGGCGTCTTGTAGTTGCGGCCAGGCTTTGAGAGAACTGGAGTTGACGTGATGGCTGAGACGACGAGAGAACCAGGGAAGAAACCCATCGACCGGGTGAT
>PMKP01000163.1 GCA_003157775.1 Myxococcales bacterium
TTCGCCAAGTTCTTCTTCGCCAGCGCCTTCGTGATCGCGGCCGTCAGCGGGGTCTGCCCATGGTCCACGTGCCCGATCGTCCCAACGTTCAGGTGCGGTTTGTTTCGTATGAACTTTTCTTTGGCCATAGAATCCTCCTGCCGACGAGACTCTTCAAGAACCCCCGGCTCGCATGGACAGTGCTTCCCGCACCGGGAGAGGCACGGGTGCGTAGCGCAGGAACTGCATGGTGAACGTGGCCCGTCCCTGGGTCAACGAACGAACATCTGTTGAATAACCGAACATGGTGGCGAGCGGCACCTCGGCGGAGATCTCATGGACCCCGCCGCGGGCGTCCATGCCTAGCACACGTCCCCGCCGGGCGGAAAGATTTCCGAGCACCCCACCCACGAATTCATCGGGAACCAAGACGTCGAGCCGCATGATGGGCTCCAACAGGAGCGGACTAGCGCACCGCGCTGCCTCGGACGCTGCCTGCGCCGCCGCAATCTGAAAAGCCATCTCGTTGGAATCGAGAGGATGGTGCTTGCCGTCGAGCAAGGTGACCCGCACGTCGGCAAGACCATAGCCGCCCAGAACTCCGCGCTCGAGCGCAGTGCGAGCGCCTCTTTCGACCGCGGCGACGAAATCGCGCGGCACAGCGCCGGCCGAAGCCTGGTTCACGAACAGGATGCCGCGACCGTCAGGCCGCGGCTCGACCCTCAGCTTCACCTGCGCGAACAATCCCCGCCCGCCGACCTGGTGAATGCAAGACCCTTGGGCCTCGGCCATCTGGGTGATCATCTCGCGATATGCGACGGAAGGACGCCCCACCTTGGCCTCTACTTCGTACTCACGCACCAACCGGTCGACGATGATCTCGAGGTGAAGTTCCCCCATGCCCGCAATCAGCGTCTGTCCTGTCTCGGCCTCACTACGCACCGAGAAGGTCGGATCCTCAACCGCCAACTGCGCCAACGCTTGCGCCAACTTCTGCTGCTGAGCTTCCGAGCGTGCCTCAATCGCAACTGAACAAGTTGGACGTGGAAAATCGATCAATTCCAAGGAAATAGGCGCCCGCACGTCGCACAGCGTGTCCCCGGTGGAAGTCATGCGTAGGCCCACGGCGGCGGCAATGTTTCCGCACGACACGTGGCGGATCTCCTCGCGCCGATTGGCGTGCATGCGCAGAAGCCGGCTCACCCGCTCGCGCTTCCCCTTGGTGGCGTTGAACACCGTGGCGCCCGCTTCCACCTGCCCCGAGTAGACCCGAAAGTAGGTCAACGGGCCCGTCACCACGTCGCTCATGATCTTGAACGCCAGCGCCGAAAAGGGCTCGTTGTCGGAGGCGTGGCGCAGGCAGGGCACCCCGTCAGGTGCGTGGCCCGCCACCGGCGGCATGTCAGCTGGCGAGGGAAGGTAGTCGACCACGGCATCGAGCAGCGGCTGCACGCCCTTGTTCTTGAAGGCCGAACCCAGCAAGACCGGCACAGCCTTGCCCGCAATGGTCGCGCGGCGAAGGGCGGCACGAATCCGGGCGGCCGAGATCTCCGCCCCATCCACGTAGAGCGCGAAGATCTCGTCATCGACCTCGCCCAAAGCTTCAATCATCCCTACGCGCGCATCCTTGGCTGGCTTGACCAGCGACGCAGGGATCTCGCGGTCCAAGAAAGCCGCGCCCGTGGTGTCGCCTACCCATTCGAGGGCCCGCATGGTGACCAGATCGATGACGCCGGCAAACGAGTCCTCCAGGCCCATAGGGAGCTGGGTAACCACTGGATGGGCCTTGATTCGGTCGCGCATCTGTTCCACGCAGCGCCCCGGATCAGCCCCGCGACGGTCACACTTGTTGATAAAGGCAATGCGCGGAACCCGGTACTTGTCGGCCTGGCGCCACACGGTCTCCGACTGGGCCTCCACCCCTCCCACGGCGCAAAAGACCGCCACGGCGCCGTCGAGCACCCGCAGGCAACGCTCGACCTCGACGGTGAAATCCACGTGGCCGGGGGTATCGATGATGTTGACCCGGNNATGCCGCGCTCCTGCTCCTGCTCCATCCAATCCATCACCGCGGTGCCTTCATGGACTTCGCCCATGGTCTGCGACACGCCGGTGTAGAACAAGATGCGCTCGGTAGTCGTGGTTTTCCCCGCATCGATATGCGCCATGATCCCGATGTTCCGGGTCTGAGTAATGGGGACTTGCCGAACCACGACTTAACTTGATCCTCCGCGCGCATGCGGATCGTTTGGCAGGCTGTCTGCCCCCGAGCGACCGCAAGGTCCGCAGGTTGAAAGGTCTGACGGTCGAGAACTGGTCCGGACTGACTCGGTCGGCTGGAAGGATGCCCCGAAGCACCACGTTTCGGCCCACCCCTTCAACCCCCTACGAGCCCGAATCTTCTCTTCCTTATGTATAAGCTAACCGACTGTCGTTCTCTCTCCTAATCTGGCCTTCGCACTACCAACGGTAGTGGGCAAACGCCTTGTTCGCCTCAGCCATCTTGTGCGTATCTTCGCGCTTCTTGACCGCGGCGCCCTTGTTGGCCGAGGCATCCAGCAACTCGGCGGCCAACTTCTCGCGCATGGTGCGTCCGTCGGATCGCTCGCGCGCCGAGTGGATGAGCCAACGCATTCCCAGCGCCAACGCCCGATCCGGGCGAACGTCCACCGGAACCTGGTAGGTCGCGCCACCCACGCGGCGGGACTTCACCTCGATCTTGGGCTGCACGTTGGCCATCGCCTTGTCCCANNCGCCCCATACACGATCCCCTCAGCAACGGATTTCTTGCCCGAACTCATCACCGTGTTGACGAACTTGGTGATACGGCGACGCATGTCCGCCGGCTGGTCCGTGAACTTCGGATCCGGCAGCAGCTTTCGTTTGGGAACTTCACCTTTGCGTGGCATCTGTGGACGACTCCGAGTGCGACCCTACTTGGGCCGTTTGGCTCCGTACTTCGAGCGGCCCTGGCGGCGGTTGGTGACCCCAGACGTATCCAGGCTGCCGCGGATGATGTGATAGCGAACGCCGGGCAGGTCCTTGACGCGCCCGCCGCGAATGAGCACCACCGAGTGCTCCTGCAAGTTGTGTCCCTCGCCCGGAATGTAGGTCGTCACTTCCATCCCGTTGGTCAGCCGGACGCGGGCAACCTTGCGCAGTGCCGAGTTCGGCTTCTTGGGAGTCGTGGTGTAGACGCGCACACACACCCCCCGTCGCTGCGGGCAACCCCTCAGGGCAGGCGCGTCCGTCTTCCGCCGCATGACGTCGCGGCCATTTCTTACAAGCTGACTAATGGTGGGCATGTTTGATTCGTCCCTCGCGAAAACCAGGCCGCTCTCACGTGGGCAGCGGCCCTACCCGGAAGCCCCGGGCCCGAGGAGGGGTGCATTATAGGAATGGAGATCGCAAAGTCAACGAGGACCGTGCGCTTTTTCATGACCTATCGCTCGGTCCCGCTTGCCGCGCACAGGCACACGCTGCGCAAGAAACCGGCCCTGGCCGACCCCGGGCCTCTCGCACAGCCCTGGCGGCGCTATTCGCCTGCACCGGCCGCCGAAGGCGGAGCCGGAGGCGTCTCCGAGGGAGGCGCCGGTGCTTCAGATGCTATCGGCTCGTCGATCTTGAGGGTAAGCCGCTTGTAGGCCCCCAGGCCCGTGCCGGCCGGGATGAGGCGGCCCATGATGACGTTTTCCTTGAGCCCGCGCAGGTAGTCGACCTTGCCGCACACGGCCGCCTCGGTCAGCACCTTGGTGGTCTCCTGGAACGACGACGCGGAGATGAAGCTCTCGGTCGAAAGCGACGCCTTGGTGATGCCGAGCAGGAGCGGCTCGCCCTGGGCAGGGCGACCGCCGCGTGACGACACGCGATCGTTTTCTTCCTCGAAGATGTACTTCTCCACGTGCTCGTCAACCAAGAAGCCGGTGTCGCCCACGTCAATCACGCGCACCCGACGAAGCATCTGCCGCACGATGGTCTCGATGTGCTTGTCGTTGATCTTGACGCCCTGAAGCCGGTACACCTCCTGCACCTCGTCCACCAAGTACTTGGCCAGCGCTTTCTCGCCCAGCACGCGCAGGATGTCGTGCGGATTGGCCGCCCCATCCATGAGCGGCTCGCCCGCGTGGATGGGATCGCCCTCGCGCACCGAAAGGTGCTTACTCTTCGAGATGAGATACTCCTTGGCCTCACCCTTGTCGGGCGTGACCACCACCTTGCGCTTGCCCTTGGTGTCCTTGCCGAAGCCGACCACCCCGTCAATCTCGGAAATCACCGCATGCTCCTTGGGCTTGCGTGACTCGAACAACTCCGCCACTCGCGGCAGACCACCGGTGATGTCCTTGGTCTTGGAGGTCTTGCGCGGCGTCTTGGCCATCAGGGTGCCGGCGACGATCTTGTCACCTTCGGCGACGACGATGTGCGCGCCGGAAGGAATCGG
>PMKP01000011.1 GCA_003157775.1 Myxococcales bacterium
ACGCTTTTCAACGTCCTGCTAGACACCAAGAAAAACCAAGGCCATTAACGCAGCATAGACACGGAATTTTCACAGCCATATACTAAAGTAAAAGAATAGGACCTTATTACTCCGCCAATTGATAGGTCAACTAGAGCTGTATTCCATACCGCCACATGTATTTCACTACTACCGCGGACAATAGAGATGGCGGGTAATAGTAAGAGTCCCTGTTGGGTCAGGTATATAGGTACTACTATTTTACTTTAGTAATAGGCTGTGAAAAATCCGTGCCTACAGCGCGTCAGTAGCCCAATGAAGGCAGCTGGGCTGTCTGGAACCCATGGCCTGCAGGTTCTGGGTGGTTCCGCCCATCTTGGTGGCGGTTCAGATCAATTGTCAGCGTGGTCTGGACTTCCTCAAAGGCAACACCGGGTACGTCCTCCATGCCCGCTTGACGGGTGTGGAAGAGGCCTGCGGCCTGCTGGGCAGCTCATCCTTCAGGCCCGCATGCTTGCCAGGTTCGTCACCCCTGGCCTCCCCCTGGGCGTCCCGCCCCGCTGCAGCTGGTGACGCCGGCGCGGGGTGGGCATGCTGGTCAACCACCTGCTCTGCCATAGACTCAGTCTCCTTCTCCCCGTCACCCTCCCCAGGCGTCTGGGCTGCGCCCTTGCCACCACCATCTCTCTTCCGCTTCATTCGGACGGTCATCAGCCCAACGACCGTCTGCGACTGCTCCTCCTTCGTGAGCACGGAAAGCTCCCTCGCCTCGCTCTCAGCGATTATCCCGCGTTTCAGAGCGTCCGCGGCCAGCAGGCTCAATCGTGCCTCGAACCCCTCATCCTGCTGGTGAGCCGCTGTTACCAAGCCCCGTGGCGCATTGAGCGCATGGAACGCTTTGCTGGGCGCCAGCTTCTCCGCCTTCTTCCTGTCATCGACGGCAAAGGCCAACTCAAGTTTCGCATCAGCCAGGTCCTCCTGCGAAGAGTGAACCCGCTCCAGGCGCTCACGCAGGAATATCTCCTTGGCCATCTCGTCGCCGCACTTCAGCACCCCACAGGTGATGGTGTTGCAGCTCCTGTCTTTCCTGGCCGCAACAATGCGACGTCCACCGGTGATGTACCAGTACCCTCTCCCGCGTCCCTTCGGCCTCGGTCTGACAATCGGCGCGTTCAGAATGCCCACCTCGCGGAAGCTATCGACCAGCTCCTCAACAACAGGATCATCCAGCGCAGTCGCGCCGCGAACTGGGTCGGGTCGCAGAATTCCAATCTCGATCTCGCGGTACTTGGGTTGGATCATGGTTCACTTCCTAACTGTAGTTGACGTCATCGGCAATCAATATGATCAACACGCGGATTCTTTCTACATAATTCGCACGTCCATTGTTGGCCGGCAATTGGGATTACGCGCCACGCCGGCCCATCGGCCTCCTGCACAGTCAATCCCAAAGCCACAGGCATTCTCGCAGTCAATACCCATCTTGCATTCTTGTGCGCCAAATGCCACAATGGGCACTACAGGGGCGGATGCCGTTGACGGTTGACTTGTCCGTTTCTACGAGACGCTGGACGCATTGTGTTCTTCCCGGAAACACTCCCCGGGACTTATGCCTGACAATGTGTCCAGAGGAATGGCTCCGCCCCTTTCTTTTCCTTTCCGAACAATGCAGTCGCCGGAACGGATTCGGCGGCGGAGAAACAACAGTGTACTCCCCACATAGGACTTCCTCTGGTACGCTTCAAGAATGGCATCGCATCAAGCCCTACGGCATTTGTCCCCAGTTGATCTGACGGAGCAACAGAGCTTCGTACAGGGTGAGCCCTTTCCCGTACCTCTTTCGCCGGGCTTGCGTTTGCGAATGGCGGCGGAAGGGACACGCAAGTTAGATCCTGAAGACCTGATTGCCCTCGTCTCCCAACAAGTGTCGGCGGAAATGACAAGAGTCAATCAACTTTCAGGTCATACTGACGCATTGACAGCCATGTTCTTCACCAAGCACGACGCTTCCCCGAGCGCTCTACTCGCCATTATCGAGCAGCTCAGTCGTATTCGCATACGGCAACAGGCCGAGCTGAGGCGCAGTCTGGGCCTCCTTCACCACATGGTTGCCCCAAGTTTGCCCACCGTGCGGCTACAACAGGTACAGGTGAACGCCCAGCAAGCGGCGGTGAATTTGGGCGGAAAGAGAAAGCGATCTTGCTGACCATAGAGACCTGCCCCCGCCTGGACATCAAGAATATCAAGCCCCAGCTCGTATCGAGGCCGGGCTGCTCAGGCGTCCATGTTGACCTGAATACGGAGGCCGGACTGGCAGGGTTCGACTTGCGCATCTTGCGCGAGAAGACGACCTTTGGGCAACGCATGCTACTGGCGTGCCCGACCTGCGGAAAGAGAAGGAGGCACCTATACCTTCGGAACAACCAGCTTGCCTGTCGCGTGTGTCAGCACGTCGGCTATCCAGCCTGGACCTGGCCAGATAGCTCGTGGCGAGTGCGTGTGGGACGTCCAGTATCGAGAGCGTGGCGACGGCGCGTAAGAAGTAGGTAGGGTCGGGAGGCAAACTGGGCCTTCGGGAGCGCCTCAAGGCCTGGTGCTGGCAGCGGACAACATTGCCGCAGGCGGGATAGGGAACAGACATAGTCATCCGACGCTCTGAGCTCGCCGCGGGGCTCAATTGGGGGCACAGCAAGGAGAAACCAGCCAAAGGAGCCAAACGCCCGTCTGAACGCTTCCCAATAGGCCATACGGCTACGTTTGGTAGGCCTCCTGGAACCAAGGGTGGCGGCGGAGAATGGAGGGCAAGTAGCCCCCAAATCCAGTTAGCTTTGGGAAGTGGGTCCCCTTTGCGCACGTATACTCAGCATCGTCCGCATGCCGGAGGCCAAGAGATTTGCTGACGCTGGTCGACATGCATGATGAAGCAATGGCAGAAAGGTAACCGGAGGAGCTTGGGGTAGCGCAAAGGCGCAGGTCAACAGGGGGGTACCTCGTCTGCTGGAGGACTCACATGCCAGCCGGAGCCGTTCCGCGAGGGGCGGGCTACACTACAACACGCCCACCCAGTTTTGCGAGTCATCCCAATAGAGGATCACCTGAATGTGCACCTGGAGAACGCACACTATGGACCGATGGCGTAGATCTTCTGGTCGGCGCTACCGATGTAGACTGTGCCGTCCGCTCCGATTGCTGGCGAGGCCACGACATACGACCCGGTGGCGAACGCCCACTTCTGTGTGCCGTCCGGTTTGACCGCGTAGACGTTCTTGTCGTAGCTGCCCACGTAGATGATACCGTCCGCCCCGATGGCCGGCGAGGAGAACAGCTGATCACCGGTGGTGAATGCCCACCTTTCCGTTCCATTGAGGTTGATCGCGTGGAGTTTCTTATCCAGGCTTGCTGCGTAGATCGTCCCGTCAGCGGCTATGGCGGGTGCGCCGTACTCTGCGCCGGCGAGCGAGTGAAACCACTTCTGCGTGCCGTTGGGGTTCACGGCAACGAGACCTTGCGGCGAGCCGGTGCCGACGTATATCGTGCCGTCCGCTCCGATGGCTGGCGAAGACGTCATATAGTTCCCGTTGAAGATCCATTTCTGGGTGCCATCTGGATTGATGGCGTACAGGTAGTACACGCTGGCGTATACGGTACCATCGGCCGCTATGCCGGGGGACTCGCTACCGTCGCCTGCCGAAACGCCCGTTACAGTGAAGACCCACTTCTGAGAACCATCAGGGTTTACTGCGAAGACGTTGACGCTGGCACTGGCAAAGGGTGAGACTCCGTTGGAGATGTAGATGGTCCCGCTTGCATCAATCGTCGGGGAAGAATCCAGCGAGATATCCGCTCTGGCGTTTGTGGAGAAGGTCCACTTCTGGGTGCCGTCCGGATTGACCGCGTATAGAACGCCATCGTTGCCCCCAACGTAGACGGTGCCGTCTGGGCCAATGCCCGACGAATCCGTTAGGTTGGTCCCTGTTGTCCACGTCCACTTCTCCGTGCCGTCGGGATTGAGAGCGTGGAGGTTGTTATCCACATGGGCGTGGACGTAGATGATGCCTCCAGAGTCAACCACCGCTGGAGCAACGTTCCCGCCGGTGGTGAAGGTCCATTTCTGCGTGGCGCTTTGGGCTCCGACGTGACTGCTGCGGCCTGTGTGTTGCTGACCACCGCCGAGCATTGGCCATGCCGCGACGCCGCATGTGCCGCCTGTACATGCGCCTGGAGCCTCGCAATCCGCGTTACCTGTGCAGGCTAGAAGGCACGCTATTGCGGCAGAGTTGCAGACGTAGGGAGAGCAGCTCCTTGAGACGCCGACCGGACAACTTCCCATCCCGCTGCACGTTCTCTGGGACGTCTGCACGCCTGCCGCGCAGGACTGGGCGGCGCAGATTGTCGCCGCGGAGTAGAGTCGACAGGCACCGTTGCCGTCACACGTTCCGTCTTTGCCGCAGGTTGAAGACGCGTCAGTGGTGCAGTGGCTCCATGGGTCTTGGCCATTCGGCACGTTCGAGCAGGTACCAAGGTTGGGGCCGGCGACCGCGCATGAGCGGCATGTACCACTGCACGCGGTAGCACAACAGACGCCTTGCTCACAGTACCCGGAGGCACATTGCGCCGCAGCAGAACAGGTGGCACCTTGCCCCTTCTTGCTACACACGCCGCCGTTGCAGGTGTTTGGTGGCACGCACTCGGTGCTAAGGGCGCAGTTTGACGCGCAGACCACGCCAGCACACGCAACGTAGGGTGAACAGCTTGTCGCGCTGCCGACGTGACACGCGCCGGTGCCGGTGCAAGCACCTGCCGGACTGGCCACGCCTCCGGTACAGAAGGGAGCAGTACAGGCTGTCCCGGACGAGTACAGGCGGCAGGCCCCATTGCCATTGCATGCGCCATCGGCCCCACAACTCGCCGCCCCTTGGTCAGCACATTGGTTGAGAGGGTCTTGGCCTGCCGGTACATTCGAGCAGGCTCCGACGTTGGCCGCTATCGCACAGGAGAGGCATGTGCCGCTGCATGCCGTTAGGCAGCAGACCCCCTGTTCGCAGAAGCCCGAGGAACACTGGTTGGCTGCGGTGCAGGTTGCGCCGCTCGCCTTCAGACCGCAGTGCCCGCTGTTGCAGGTGTTCGGTGCGACGCACTGGCCGTTGTCACTGCAGGTCGTGTTGCAAGCTGTCCCCGCGGAGCTGCACTGAGATGGCGCACATGCTCGCGAAGTTCCCGGATGGCAGATGCCGAGCCCGTCGCAAGTGCTGGCGGAGGTTTCTGTTCCATTGGCGCACGTCTGGGCGATGCAGACACTTCCACTTGGGTAGAGCTGGCAGGCCCCTGCGCCGTCACACCAGCCATCAGATCCGCAACTCGCTTTCCCTTGGTCAGGGCACTGATTGAGCGGGTCCTGGCCGGCTGGGATATTAGTGCAGGTACCCATCGAGCCAGCAAGAGCGCACGACTGACAGATCCCGGTGCAGGAGGTTCGACAGCAAACACCCTGTTCGCAAAGGTTGCTTGCACACTGACTTCCGGAAGTGCACATCGTTCCAGGTGCCTGCGTTGCAGCGTCAACTTCGCCCTCAGAGACGTCAGGCCCAGCATCCGGTCCAGGTTCCGGCAGCACCTGTGGCGAGTCGGGCTGTACGGCGGTGTCCAGCTGATTGGGGGGACTGGTATCAGAAATCCCAGCATCACCGGTTGGCATTATGCAAACGATGCCCCCTGAGCAATGTCCTATGCCATTGCACGCGACCGTGACGCCCTGAAACTGATCTGGAGGACAGTCAGCGCTGGTGCCCGAGCAGAATTCTGCGATGTCGCAGGTGTTGAGGGCCTCCCGACAGGTGGTCCCATTTGCGAAGAACATATCCGCGGGGCAATCGGGATGAACGCCATCACAGTACTCGGCCTTGTCGCACACCCCAGCAGCCGGTCGGCAGATGGTAGTTGCTGGTGCCAGCACACCAGAGATGGTGCAGGCTCCTGTGAGTGGTTGCGGTGCGTCCTTGCTGACCGGCGTGTCCAGCACCAAGGCGGCATCTGGCGTCAAGACCACGTCTGGCCTACGGTCTAGGTCGGGCGAGCCGGGAGAGTCATGGGGGACCATGGAATCCGAGGTAGCGGCGTCTGCCACCTGGCCGGTACCGCTGGGCACGTCCCTTGTGCTGGCATCGGTCTTGATGGTCGTGCCACCGCCCCCAGAGCATGCGGCTGTGAATGCGAAGACGATCAGAATCTTGGTATTGGGCATGTTACCCTCCTTGCATTCCTTATCCCCGCATTGATGGCGCGATTTGCGCGGCCAGCAGGGCTGTCTGGTTGGGCGCGGCGGGGCCGCTGGCGAGGCCAAGGCTCACGACTGGGCATCGGCTTCCCCCTCATGAAGGCTCGTCCGCTGATGGGCTGGAATCACCCTGGATGATGTCTGGCCCATACTTCGTGGCCAGGAACCGCTCGCGGTACAGGTGATAGGCAGCGTCGCAGACCTTCGCTGTGTAGTACCCGTTGAAGCCTGCGCCTACGATAGCGCCTGCCGCCGGGATTATCTGTGCCAGCTTGGCCTTCGTCAGGCGGATGCCTAGCGCCTGAGCGATTTTCTTGATTGCGGCAACGAAGGCGTGGCGTTCGATCTCCTTCCACGTTCTCTTCTGGGCGACCTCCTTGGCAATCTTGACAAGCTGGGCCATCGCCACCTGCTTTGCCGAGTCGGTGCTACTGGACGCAAACCCGAGCACGTTCATCAGGAAGAGACGCTCGTGCTGTTTGGCGACGTCGAACCCGCAATAGGTTGCGTACTCGCCAATCGCCCGCAGGTTCATACCGACGAGGGCCGGAATGTCGATGGCAATACCCGGAAGCCCAATCAGACCCGTGCCTCCTCCCTCCACCGCCGAGATGCTTTTGTACTTGGCGGCGAGATAGCCGATAGAGCTGTCCACCGCTTCCAGGTCGAGCGAATAGAGGTCACCATGGGCCTGTACCTGATGCCCTTTGCCTCGGAACTCCTCAAAGATGNNTGCATGACGAACTCCACACCTGGGACTTTCATCACGAGGTTCCCGGCCGCATCGAAGGGTTTGTTGATGGCTGTCAGCGCCCGTTTCCAGAGGGAGCGGGAGGGCGACTTCCATTCTCTGATCTGAGCCAAAGCCCGGATTTCGTAGGCGGACGGCGCGCTCATGACGGCAGCACCAGCTTGATCTGAATCTCCCCGCGGAACCGACAGACCACGTCCCCTGGGTTCACCGGAATCGTCAGCGCTCGCATCAGCA
>PMKP01000060.1 GCA_003157775.1 Myxococcales bacterium
ATCCATGCTGTAGTCGGCTTCGCCCGGAGCCACGGAGCCCGCCACACCGCCGGTGGGGGGAATGAACCCGCCAGCGCCGCCTGGGTTCGAGCCGGCCTGGCCGCCTGCAGTAACCACACCGCCGGTGGCTGGACTTGTCTGACCGCCGGTGGCCGGACTTGTCCGACCGCCAGTGCCCGGACCTGTCTGACCGCCGGTGGCCGGACTTGTCCGACCGCCAGTGGCCACCCCGCCGCTGGCCTGGCCAGCCTGGCCGCCAGCAGCGCTGCTCCCACCAAGCGGCACGGTTTGACCGCCAGCGCTATTCCCTCCCGAGCCAGGCGTGGTTTGCCCGCCCCCGCTGCCCCCGGCACCTCCGTTGCCCACCGAGCCACCAGAACTCTGCGTGCCACCGCCGGTACTGCCGGTCGATTTGGGCGAGTTTGTTGAGCAAGCGGAAACGACGAGCGTCGCAGACAAGAGAACGGTCGAAAAGGCGCTTTTGCAGTTCATGGATGACCCCCTGTAATTTACAAGGGGCAGCCGCTAGGCAAAACGGGTCATTGCCGCCCTTCGTCTAAATCGGGCGTTGCCCTGACGCGCAATCGATCGGCGTTGCGATCCGCGCTGGCTGTGCTTCGACTGCCCTATCATACGGGCGGCCCCTGGGGCTCGATCGCGGGCGGGATATGGAGTCGAAGGCGCGCTCGCGCGCGAATGCGCCCGCGTCGGCGCGTGATCGGTGTCGGATCGGGAGCTGCCGCGTGCAGGGGCAGAGGTTGGCCGTTGATGTCCGCGTCGGCAAGACCGAGATTTGCGCGGGTCAGGCCGCGAGGCGTTCCTAGCGCTGGTGCAAGCCGCCGACCCTTTCTGGGCACCGCAATGACCCATTTCGCCGAGCCGCTGCCCCAATAACCTATGGTAATCCTTTCGCTCAAAGGAAGAGAGCCCTTCGCATCGTCATTCCCCCCGGCGAGGTTTTTCGCCTTCGCCTGCCTGCACAAAAGGAGACTCTGATGAACTCCACAGAACGGCTGTCAAAAAGGGTTCGGCAACACTCCCTGCTGCTCTGGCTGGTCGCCGGCCTAGCGCTGTTCGCGGCAAAGAATGTGTCTGCCACGGAGTACTACGTGGCCACCACGGGCAGCGACACGAATGCCGGCACCATCGATTCGCCCTTTGCCACTCTGCAGAAGGGGGCCGACACGGCGGGGGCTGGAGACACGGTCTGGATCCGCGGCGGGACGTATAAGATCACGACGCCCAAGAACAGTGGCGCTGGAATCGAGCTCTCGAAGAGCGGAACATCGGATACCAACCGAATCAAGTACTGGGCCTATCCAGGCGAAACCCCGCTTTTCGACTTCTCCAACCTGCAGATAGCAAACGGCGCCTATACCTTTGGCTTCGTGATCAGCGGCAACTGGCTGCATCTCAAAGGGATCGAGGAATGCTGCGTCCCGATGAACACTAAAGCCAACAACGGATTTGCGAATAACGGCACTAACAACACATTTGAGTTGTTGAACGCACACAACAACCAAGGCAGCGGGATTCAGATCGGTGGCGGGGCGGGGAACTTGGCCCTGAATTGTGATTCGCACGACAACTTCGATCCGGGTTCAACAAACGGAGGCGGCGCCGGAGAGGATGCCGACGGCTTCGGTGTCCACGGCGGGACGAGCGGCACCACCACGATCAGGGGTTGCCGGGCTTGGTGGGACTCCGACGATGGTTACGACTTCATCAACCAGGAAGCTCCGGTCACCATCGAAAACTCCTGGGCCATGGGCGCTGGGTACTCTAATTACGGTACCGCCGCGGGAGGAAATGGCAACGGCTTCAAGATGGGGAGCAGCAAGACTGGCATCAGGCACCTCATCCAGAACAACGTGGCCTGGAAGAACAAGGCGAACGGGTTTTATGCCAACCACTCCTCGGGTGGAAACACCTGGTACAACAACACGTCGTTTCAGAATGGAACCCAGTACAACATGCTGGCAAGCACTTGGAGTGAACCCAACGGCGGCGGCACCAGAACGGACGGCGTAATCCTGACGGGGGACAAGGTCCACATCATGAGGAACAACCTCGGCTATCCCAACAAGAACGAGTACATTACCGGGTACGGGGTCGACACGGCATTCAACACCTGGGATCTGAATATCACCCCGGCAGCCAAGGATTTTCTCAGCATCACGGATCCCACCGTCTCGGGCACGGGGCAGGCCATCGAGACAACCTCACCCGCGCTGGGACCCCGGCAGGCCGACGGCAGCCTGCCGAATGTGGACTTCCTGAAGCTGGCTGCTGGCAGCGGAATGATCGACAAAGGCACCGACGTCGGTCTTCCGTATGTGGGCTCGGCCCCGGATTTGGGGGCCTATGAATATGGGGCTAGTGGAAGCGCCGGTGCCACTGGGACTGGCGGTGCGACAGGAGCCGGCGGGGCGACGGGAGCGGGCGGTGCCACGGGAACCGGCGGTGCCACGGGAAAGGGTGGTGGGACCGGAACCGGCGGTGGTACAGCGAGTGGCGGCGCCACGGGAACTGGCGGCAAGACGGGCACCGGCGGCGCTACCGGGGCCGGCGGCGTCCCAGCAAGCGGCGGAGCATCGGGAAGCGGCGGCATTGTGGTGGCGACCGGAGGAGCACTCGGAACCGGCGGCGCCGTGGCGACCGGCGGGAGGACTGGCGGCGGTGGAACGGGTGGCATGGTTGGCACTGGGGGTGCCGTGCAAACCGGGGGCAGTGTGGAAACTGGCGGGAGTGTGGCGAGTGGCGGAGCAATTGGAACAGGCGGAGTCGCTGCAAGTGGTGGAGCATCTAGTACTGGCCCGGGCGAAAGCGGGGGCAGTGCTGCCACAGGCGGAACTCAGGGAGGCGGTGCAACGGGCGGGACCACGGCCGGTACGCCAGAGGCAAGCGCCGGCGGCTGCTCCTGCCGCATAGCCGGAGCCCAGTCCACGAGTTACCCGGGGTTCACTCTGCTCGCGCTTCTCATGTTCGTGTTTCGTCTTCGGAAGAAGCGCTTGATGGAACCTCACCGACGTTGAAGTCGATGGAACCTCACCGGGATGGAACCTCACCGACGTTGAAGTCTGCCGATGGAACCTCACCGACGTTGAAGTCTGCGACGCCACACTGGTGGCGGGGAGTTGCCGGCGGGCCTGGCAGTGATCGTCGCGGCACCAGCATTTTTCGGCTGAAAACCAACGTGAGCGACGCTACGTTTGCGCATTGAGGGCAGACGTCGGCTTTGGCGAGGCGCCGCGGAAGAGCCGGAGAGCCGATGTCGCTCAGCTCGGCGGGGCGGTCGCGTCTAGCTCAGCGCACTTCACGCCTGCGAAGCGACGGAGCCACCAGGTGCCGGCGGGGAAGATAGCCTCACGGCCGGCCAGGTGGTCAGCGCGGGCTTCGCGATAGCGGTCGATGAAGGCCTGATTGCGCTGCAGGGCCTCGACCCGCGCCCAGGTATTCTTGCATGCCACGCGGGGCGAGAGCCCACGGCGAGGCTCGCGCGTGCCCGGACGCGAGTTCCAGTGCTGTTGTAGGACACCCCTGCGGCCGAGGACCTTGATGCCTTTCTCCCGGCGCTC
>PMKP01000014.1 GCA_003157775.1 Myxococcales bacterium
AGCCCTCCACGCACCACCATACGCATAGAAATTGATCAGCAGGGCTCTCTGCGCCGAAGGCAAGCGATCAGCCAGATCCTTGAGCGCCTCAAGTGTTCTCTCGCGTATCCACGTCGAGTCCCGTCCGGCCGCAGCCTGGTGTTCGTGCACACGATATCGGACAAGGGCCTTTTCCGTGAAGTCGATCCTTCCGATCTGTGCGATTCGCGCCCAGAGGACCCAGTCCTCTCCAATGCGGAGCTGCTCGGGAAAGCCTCCTGCCTCCAAGATGGTCTGCCTGTGGGCGAGTACGCTCGATGGACCTTGCACTGGATTGCGAAAGAGGATTCCAGGCCAGGAGCACGCCTCCCGGTAGATGGGGCGCCGCCCGCGCAGGGCGACTCCGCTGCTGTCGATCAGCTCAACCCGACTGAACACTAGATGGCAGGACGTCTCTGCGATAAGCCGACGCTGCACCTGCAGCTTCTCGGGCAGCCACTCGTCATCATCGTCCAGAAATGCAACCAGCGGCGCCGAAGTCGCCCGCACGCCTTCGTTGCGTGCCCCAGATGGTCCCCGGTTCTCGGTCAAGCTGACTATCCGTACCGAATCACCATAACGGTCTCTGAGAGCTTCCGCCGTTCCGTCCGTGCTCGCATCGTCAACAACGACGATCTCGGCAGGTTGCAGACTCTGCGCCAGCACACTTCCGACCGCATTGAAAATGTAGCCACGACTGGCCCCGTTGTGCGTGGCTATCACCGCTGCCACCGCGTCTGGGCTACTCATCGAAACACCGGCACCTGGCATCTGTGGATCGATCCCGCATGGCTGAATCAGCCTATGGAATCTCGGGAAACAACTGCGGGATTGGATTCGCTGGGTAGGTCCTGCCACACTTGGGACACTTCAGCATACTCAGCTCGGGGATCAGAGTTGGATGGTGGCAGGAGAGGCACCGCAAGAGGCCGACTAGATCGATTGCCTGATTCCTGCTTCGCTGGGACACGACGCTGCGGACCAGATCCCGGATCCGCGACCTGAGCGTCGCGCTGGCCGTGGGTCTCTGGTCGCTTTCAGGTGCCTCTCGGAAGGGCGCCGATCGTTTCTCAGGTGGGGTTAGATCGACATGCCTAATCCCCCCTGTATCCCGAGACCAGAAGAGGCGCACATGAAAAGCGAATGGATTGTGGCGGAGATGGCCGGGCCATTTTGGCGACTTCTTGACCTGGTGCTCATAGAGCTCGACCAGTTCGACGTCGCGAATCCAAGAGTGTTTGCGGCGCGTGACAAGAGCCCCGTCACGCTCGGTCACTTCGTAACGATGATCCGGGTATGGGTTGATTCGCTCGAGAAACGCATCTGGGCATTCTATGTAGCCGGCGCGCGCCACACGCTGGAGCTCGCGCAGGGACCCGTCGATGTTTGTACTGTGTTCCAGGACATGACAGGCGATGACGAAATCGAACGCGTCGTCGCGAAAAGGCATGTCCTCGACGACTCCAAGGACCGTGGGGCGGTCCGTGATAAGTGGCTGGTAGTGTCGCTCGCGCGTGACTTCGTAGGCGTCGAGCAGCACATTCGAACGCGGAAAAGGGTTGCCTCCCGACCCGACCTCCAGGACGAGGGCCTGGCTGTCGACGGGAACATGAAGCCGCCTCATTGCCCAGGCGAGGTCATCCCGCCCCAAGCGACGAAGAGCCTTCATCGCCAGGGAATCGCGGGGAACGAAGCCTTCGCCAGACTCACGCTGAAGTGTCATCGCTATGTGTCCTCTCCTCTCGCAGGGTCTCTACTGTGGCCTCCCCCGGTGGCGCTTGGACTGGAATAGCCAAACCTGATAAGGCCGCATGTTCCGGGACCATTCTGACGACTCACCTACACTAGAGCCTGACCCACTGAGGAGGAATCCGGTCGGACGAATCGATCTTAGGGTCGCGGAACCAGTTCTTCGGACATACGACAATCTTGTCTTCTGATGGGTTAATCCAGGCGGCCCACCAGGCAAAGCTGCTGTTAGGAATCAGGAAGTGTTTGCAATGCGCCATTAGCTTGAGGTATTCGCCGAATTTGTACCCCTTGTACTCATGGCCCAAGACCGTTGTGGGGTACTCGAATCGCAGATTCTCCCTGCACCATTGCACGTCGTCAGACGTCACGAAGATATGCGGATTCTTCAGTCGTGGGGCGATTTGCCCAATTCCCCGGTCGTAGTATTCTTTGCCCACGAAACCGTGCATATCAATTGAGCCCTGAAGACTGACGTAATCCGCCCGGCGAACGTTCACACAGACACTGTCGGTGGATGCCATCTGCGCAGCCACTCGTTGCCCTTGGGGCGAGAGAGGCTGCTTCACCTTGAACTCGCGCCGCAGGACGGCCTCGCTGCCCGCGAAATACTTCGGACTTTGCCAGTGACCATCGAGATAGATGTTGCCTCTCGCTTCCAGCACTTCCTCGCGAAAGCCGACAGGCTCCGATATGTATCGCTGCAACCCCGCCCGATCCAGCGCCCGTGCCAAAGCTGCAGCCCCTCGCATATACAGCAGCGGCACTGGCAGGTGACGCGCGAGCTGGGACAGCAAGGTGAAGCGGGGCTGGATTCCAAAAATGTCGAGGTCGTAGTCCCTGACGACCACACTGCTTCGTGGAAACCGGTCCAAAAGCAGTGTCAAATCAAAGGCCAGTTCTCCGCCATTGCGCCGCTGTAGCTCCCGCCCCAAAGCGTACTGGAACATCTGGTTGCCGAGCCCGCCCTGCAGTTTGACGACAATCACGTCGGTCTCTCTGTTCTCGCCGTTTCTCCAGCAGGGCAGATCACCGCCCGTCAACCGCTGCACGAACAATATCTTCGATGATGGTGTTCAGGCTGTACTTGTAGGTCCAATCCGGATAGTGCGATTGGAACTTGCCCACGTCCGATATGTACCAGATGTGGTCGCCCTTGCGATTGTCGTCCCTGTATTTCGTAAGGGCCTTCTTGCCTGAGGCAACCTCCGCCATCTCGAAGGCTTCAATCACTGAGCAGTTGGAATGGCGGCTGCCGCCCATGTTGTAGACCTCGCCGAAACGCGGCCGCCGGTAGAAGTGATAGAAGGCATTGATGAGGTCGTAGGAGTGAATGTTGTCACGCACCTGCTTGCCCTTGTAGCCAAAGACATTGTAGGTACGCCCGCTGATGACACATTTCACCAGGTAGCTCAAGAAGCCGTGCAGCTCCACGCCCTTGTGGGCGGGTCCGGTCAGGCAACCGCCGCGAAAGACTCCGGTAGGCAGGTGGAAGTACTTGCCGTACTCCTGTACCAGGACATCCGCCGCCAGCTTGGAGGCGCCAAAGATGCTGTGCAGGGTGTTGTCGATGCTCATCGATTCGTCGATGCCCTGCTGGAATCGATGCCCCGGCGCGATCTCCCAGCGCTTTTCCAACTCGACCAACGGCAACTCATTGGGCCGATCGCCGTAGACCTTGTTGGTGGAGGTGTAGATGAAGACGGCATCAGGGCTGAACCTCCGATAGCACTCGAGAAGCACCAAGGTGCCGTTCGCGTTCACAGTAAAATCGGTGATAGGTTCCCGTGCCGCCCAGTCATGGGAGGGTTGGGCCGCCGTGTGAACGATGAGATCAAACGGGCTCTGCTTGAAGACGTCTTCCATCTGGTCTTCGTTGCGGATGTCGCAGTCGAACTGGCGGAAGTTGTGGAACTGCGCACTCAGCGTCTCAACCGTTCGCTTGGTGCTGGCCTCGTCACCAAAGAAGTAGCGGCGCATGTCGTTGTCGACACCCGTGATATCGAAGCCCAAATCGCAGAAGAATCTCACCGCCTCCGAGCCGATCAATCCTCCCGAGCCAGTGATCAGTGCTTTCTTGCTCATGTGCGCTCTCTTAGCTTCCGGTGAGGCCGGGCCACATCACGAAGGTGCACCCTCTATCGACGACCTCGGACGGCATCAGCATAGTGGATCCGCCCCCTTTCTCCAGCCCAAAAACGGGGAGGTTCTTCGCCCGACCTTGACGAACAGCGCGTCGCGCTGCCTCGCACGCAAGCTGGTGCGCCAAGGTCGATGTCTCTCATGGTCGCGGCGTGAGGTCGCGCGCGAGCACGGCCGGCGGCGGGCTTCGCGGCGGCAGATGGGCTGAAACCGGGCCACCTGATCCGGATCGGTCTTGGCGCGCACGACGTCCCACAATTCCGGCCGGGTGGGTCAAAGTGAATCGATCAACATGGTCCGGCAGGTTGCCCATCGCCCTCTGGCGCCGGGAGGTCACGCTGGACACAGAGACAAGCGCCCGGTAGGTGCGCTATCCTGGGGACCCAAAATGTCAGTTCAGGACCGCATCTACGAGGGGTTTCGTCGCCGCATCGCGGGTTGGCCCGCGATGGTTCACGCGCGCGTGCCGCGGTCGGGTGTCGGGAACATGCTGCTCGTTTGGGCACGCGCCAGGGTGTTCGCGGCTCGGAACGACCTGCCATTGGTCGCGACCGGCTGGGCGATCCCGCGGGTCGGGCCTTGGCTGCGCGGCGAGGAACGCAAGCGGATTTACATTCACTACTTTCGCCCAGGCTCGCCAGCCCTCTGGTCGCGTTCGCGGCTCTTGGCCCACCTTGGCAAAGAAGTACTTGACCCTCCGCCTGATGCAGTCCTCTCCGCTGAGGATAAGCGTGGCACTGTCTACACATTCAGCCGCGTGCCTCACCACAGCGGCTACTTCGAAACCCTCCGCAAATGGCGTTCGCTCTTGCGCAACGAAGTACCCAGGCTTCTTTCCCCGTACTGTTTGTGGCATCTGGCGCGTGCCCCCACGCCCCTGATCGGTATCCACGTCCGCTGCGGCGATTTCCGTCCCCTTCACCCGGGGGAGAAACTCTGCACCACGACTGCACGCACGCCGATCGAGTTCTTCTGCCGGGTTGTGGAAGGAATTCGCCAGGTGTCAGAGCGCTGTCTTCCGGCGACCATCTTCTCCGATGGCAGCGATTTGGACCTGGCGCCGCTTCTATCCCTGCCCTCCGTCGCAAGGGCGCCGCGGAATCCTGATGTCATCGATCTCTTGGCGCTTGCGAGAAGCAAAATCGTCATAGGTTCAGCACACAGCACGTTCAGCCAATGGGGCGGGTTCTTGTCTGACGGCCCGTTTCTTCGGCCCCTGGTCGAAGGGGCCCCGCCCACACGCGGTTCCGAAGCGTCGGTCTACGATGGCAGCATCGAGCCAGAGCCGGCATCTTGGCCACAATTGCTGATCGACAACATCATATGCATCTGACTGCACGTTTTATTCCCTAGGTCTGGCTAGAAGCGGCGACGTGACCTATCCTCATTGCCCATGATTTTCGGCTGGATACCACTCTTGCATCATGCGCGTGTCCATGACTGAAGAGGGTCGCGCCCAAGCCGTGCGCTCCGCCGCGGGCCGGACGCGCGCGGCAGCCATTTCCCTGTTCACAAGCTACCTCGGCGCTGCGATCGCCATCGTCAAGGGCATAGTCCTTGTCCCGCTCTACCTCCACACGATCGGCGTGGACGTGTACGGAGCGTTTCTTGCGTCAGCCAACGTGGTCGGACTGCTTGGCATAGTGGACTTCGGGGTGAGTGCTGTGCTTTACCAACGGCTGTCGGCTGCGTGGGGCGCACGGAATGTCCCACTTTTTGCCTGCCTTACAGGCGCGGGCTTGTTGGTGGTTCCGGGGTTGGTCACAATAGTGGTCGTGGCTGGCGCGTTTCTCGCGCCTCATGTCCCTAGCCTGGTCAACGCGCCCAAGCACGCCCACGCCGCGCTCGCGCTGACCTTCGTTCTGACCGCCGCCGGTGCTGGGGGCAACTTGGCAACCGCGAACCTGGTCGCGGTAGTGTCTGCGTGGCAGCGCACCGAGATTGTCGCCGCTGTGCGCCTTGGAACCCAGCTCGTAGAGATTGCGGTCATCGTGGCCGGCTTGGTCGGCGGTATGGGCGTGGTGGCTCTGGGACTGGCTACTCTCGTCGGGGCATGTGCCGGCTTGGCCATCGGTGCCACCTGGACCGCAGTCACGTGGCACGGAATGGGACTGCCGCGCCCGCGGCCAAACCGGATGGTGACACTGGATCTCGCCCGCACCACCGCACCCATGATGTTGAGTCGAGTCGCCCTGCAAGTCGGATCCAACTTGGAGGTGGTGCTGGTATCCAGTTTGGTCAATCCCGCGATGGCAGCGGTTTACGCCATCACGGATCGCATCTTGAGAGTCGCCATGAACTTCGTGAATCCCGTCGCGGGATCGGTGTTGAGTGGGCTCGCGCATTTCGTGGGCGAGCAGGGGACTTGCGCCGCAAAGAAGCCAGCGCGCGATGTCATCGCTCTCTGGTCATTGGTTGTGGCGGCGACACTGCCGGCTCTTGTCGCGCTCAATCGAGATTTCACGGTTCTTTGGGTCGGCCGAGAGAACTACGGAGGCGCTGCCCTCAACATTCTCCTGTGTGCGGCGGCCATCCTTGGCTCGCGGGAGTTCCTCCTTTCGGTCGTCCTGACGGCCTTGGGTGCAATCGCTCCGGTGGCCTGGATCGGGATTTTCGAGATGCTCGTTCGCGTTCCTTTGATGTACGTTGTGCTTCGCCTTGCCGGCGTGGCCGGCATGCCCGCTGTCTCATGCCTCGTGTCGGCACTGTGTCTTGTTGTCTACGCGCGGCTCGTAAGTCGCAAGTTCGGGATTGGGGCTCGCGACCGCTGGCGATTTCAGGCTGCGGGCATGCTTTCCATCAGCGTCTCCTTCCTAGTCGCGGTGGGTGGGCTGTTCGCCTTGCCAGGGACGGCGACTTGGGCAGCTTTCGCGGCCAAGGGGGCCCTTGTCGGCTGCGGCCACCTTGGGATCGCCCTAATACTCAATCCCCATGGCCGCACCGTCGCGTTCGACCACTTGGCGAGCCGTTGGAGACGCTGAACCCACCGTTTCGCGATGCTGCTGCCGTGGGGCCCGCCCCAGCAGGCAGAACTGGCTCTTCCGTTGGGGAAGGTCAAAATCCAGAACAGGGCAGCGCACCCAATCTGGAAATGGCAGCTCGCCGATTCTGCACATTCATGTTAGAGAAAACCGCTGGGCCTGCCCGCCGACAGAGAGAACGTTAGTGAGCCTGCTAGACATAGGCCGACCGCAAAAAACTCCAGCTCCGACGCACCGCGTGGCTCCGTTGTCATCATTTGACTGCCAACGACGAAGTACACTTCGCCTCCGGCAGCGCGTAGGCTCCCCGTGAGCGACCGGCCAGGAGTGTCATCGCATCTCTGGACCCTTGTTCTCCTCACGGCTTCTCTCGTCCTGGCCCTCTGGTACGCAACATCCGAGTTCATCCCATACCTGCCGTTTGCGGACCTCGGGGCCGGATTCGATTCTTTCCGATACCATGTGTTCGCAGCCAGGAATGCATCTTCGTCCGCTGCTGCCATTCTTGCCAGTGCGGACGCGGCTTCCTTTGGACAAACGGGCTACCCGGTCCTCCTGTCTCTTCTGTATGGCATCACGAGGCCTGACCCATTGATTGGATGCATCGCCAACTGGATTCTCTGGGCTGTAGCTGGCCTCTTGCTCGCCCCGCTCGCTGACATCGAGTCGGGTGGCTCGTCTCGTCTCCCGTTCTTGGCTCTGTGGCTGCTTTATCCCGAGGGCATTACCTGGTGTGGAACGACCTCCAAGGAGGTCATAGTCGTATTCGCAGTCGCTTGCGCTGTCAGAACGTGCTCGTCGCGGATTCTCAGGTGGGCTCAGAGCTTGGTGGTCGGGCCGCTTGCAGTGGGCATATTCTGGGTTCGCTCGATGGCTGCGCCTCTCCTCCTTCTTCCGCTGGCAACCTCGTTCGAGTTCCGCAGGCAGGCGCCCCGAGCGCAAGGGTCTCGTGTCTTGGCATGCGCGTTGGTTGCGGTCCTTGGCCTCTACCTGGCAGGAGGAGCCAGCAAAGAAGACATTGACACGAGCAACCCCTTGGCTTTGGCCGGCTATGACAAGATGGATAGAGATGCTGCCGACGGCCTCTCCAGGCGGTCCATCCTGCGACAGATGGGGTCGCCAAACCGAGTTGCAGACCTCTTCTATGTTCCGGTTCGTAGCATGGCGAATCTTCTCTGTCCCCTCTACCTGGGTCCTAGTGCGGTGACGAGCGTTGACGCGTTCTGCGAATTGCTCAGTGCCGGCCTGTGTTTCATCGCCGTTTGGGCCGTTTCTCTTCGGCTGTTTGACCGCGAACGGTGGACACAGACAAGAGCCGTCCTTTTTGGGGTTTTCGCGCTGGGCTTCCTGGCCCTTGGCTTGTCCGGAATTATTCACGAGCGGTACCGCTCGACAATCGTGGCCGCACTGCTGCCCTTGGGAATGCGTTCCCTACGCGAGGAGGTTGCGGTCCACGGCCCGCGTCGACTGCTCGTCGGTGGGGTCGTGCTTCCAGTATCTATTTTCCTCGTCTACCGAATCCTGCGACAGCTTTCGTAGCAGGGTCGCCCCTCGGCCCTGCAAAGCGCCTCATGCGGAGCGGTAGTAGCGGCCGTATGGAGCGTAGTAGGAGTACCCGTACCCATACCCGTACCCGCCCGCGCGCCGATCGGTTTGGTTGATGACTACTCCCAGGATGCGGGCCCGGGCGTCGTTGATCTGTCGGCGTGCAAAAGAAACTACCTCTCTTGTGGTGTGGCCAGCGCGCACCACGAGCACAACGCCATCGGCCAGATTACCCAGGATTGCAGGATCAGTCACAAACGCGGCCGGAGGTGAATCCAGCACCACCCGGCCGTATTCTCGCCGGCATTGGGCAAGAATCTCCCGGAAACGCTCCGTGTGGATCAGCTCGGCCGGGTTCGGCGGTGTCGGGCCGCATGGAAGCACGTCCAAGTTCGGCACCTGGGAATGGCAGATCACGTCTGCCAGCGTGGCATCGCCCGTCATCACAGTCGATAGGCCCCGGTCGGACTTCAGGCCGAAGGATCGATGGATGCGCGGCTTGCGCATATCTGTGTCGACCAACAAGACGCGCGCTCCGCCCTGCGCCATCGTGACCGCGAGGCTGATAGCTGCAGTGGTCTTTCCATCTTGGGGACCTGGGCTGGTCACCACCAGCACCTGCACTTCCTTCTCGGCCGAAAGGAACATGAGGTTGGTACGGATTGAGCGGCATGCCTCGGCCGCAGCCGAGGTTGGGTCCTTGAACACCGTCAAGTCGCGTTCAGTTGCGTTTTCGGCCGTGCGCTGCCTTGAGTGTACCAGAATTGGAAGCACGCCGAGCAATGGAGCGCCCACCAGCGCCTCGGCCGCCTCAGGCGTCTTGACGGTGTTGTCTAAGGCCTCGATACCAAACACCAGCAGCAGGCCTAGCAGCAGCCCGACAAACAGGCCGACGGCGAGATTGAAAGAAAGTCGCGGGCTGACCGGCCACTTGGGCGTGTTGGCGCGATCCAGGATGCGCACGTTGTTCGACCGCAACAGTCCCGTCAGGTCGATCTCCTTCTGCCGCTGCGAGATCAAGCCAAACATCTTCGCGTTGTTCTCCGCATCGCGCGACAAGGGCCGGTATTCGACCTCCAGCTTGGCCAGTTCCAGGGCCTGCTGCTTCTCCTGATGCATCCACTTGGAAAGGCCGGATTCGGTGTCAAGCAGGGCCTGGTAGCGCTTGTCGAACGCCTTCAGCACCTGGTCCAGCTCCTTTCGATAGTCGTGCTGGATTGCCTCCAGTTGTTTTTGGATGTTCTCGATCTTGGGGTGCTTCTCGCCGTAGCGCGAGTCCAGATCCGCCTTGATTTTCGAAAGATCCAGGTAGTTTTCGCGAAGTTTCTGCACCACCACATTGTCGCGAATCTCGGGCAGGCTTTCCCTTTCCGCGATGTCGTTCTTGGCCGCCAGG
>PMKP01000485.1 GCA_003157775.1 Myxococcales bacterium
AGCGATCGACGGAACCTCCAAGCCCGCCGGGTTGGCAGGGCTTGGCACGACTGCCGGTGCACAACCCTACGGAATCGCGATGGATCGCTCGGGGTCGGGGCGAATCTTCGTTTCGGCTGAGTTGGATACGGCCACGACGTCCTCCGTGGGTCCGATTGCCGCGGGACAGATCATCGCTGTCTTCGGGCCTGATCCGTGCGTGACTGGCGGTGGACCCCAGGGCTCGATGACGGGGGATCCGTCGGATCATGGTGATCTTCCGCCGAACGGATCTCCGCCGGTTACACAACCTGACGCCGGCACTCCAGCCCCGTGCCCCGCTTCATCCGCGCTGGCAGTAAATGGCGCCGCGTGTCCCGTCCAGCGGGGATGCGCCTATGGCAGCGAATGCTGCATCTGCATTCCAACTCCTTGCGGCGGACAGTCCACGACGTGGACTTGCACCACGCTCGCCACGCCAGATCCGGACTGTCCTGCATCGCCGCCCGCAGACGGCGTGACATGCTCGACCTTGGGCATGCAGTGCACGTATTGCCCGTCCGGTGGGCGTGAATTGGCCACGTGCACGGCGGCAGGCTGGCAATCGGGATTCGCGCAGCTGCTCTGCAACTGACGACGCGGACACCAGCTACGGCTCAGGACATTGGAGGGGAGTCCGCTTCTTTTCACACGTTGAACTTGAAATGGATGACGTCGCCGTCGCGGACGACGTAGTCCTTGCCTTCCATGGCCAGCTTGGCGTGCTGGCGGCAGGCGGCCTCTGAGCCCAGCTTGACCAGGTCTTCCCACCGCACGACCTCGGCCTTAATGAAGCCGCGCTCGAAGTCGGTGTGGATTACGCCCGCGGCCTGCGGCGCGTGGGTCCCGCGCTTGACGGTCCAGGCGCGACACTCGTGCTCGCCCACGGTGAAAAAGGTGATGAGATCCAGAATCTGGTACGCGGTCCGCGCCACCGCGGCGAGTCCGGGTTCTTTCAGACCCAGGGTTTCCAGGAACGCGGGCCGATCCGCGGCGTCCAATGTAGCGATCTCGGCCTCGGCCCCGGCGCAGATGGGCACCACAGGCGCACCTTCCTTGGCAGCATGGGCACGCAAGGCCGCCACATGCGCGTCGCGATCCAGGTTCGCGAGCTGCTTCTCCGCCACGTTGGCCACGTAGAAGACCCGCTTCTGGGTCAACAGGAAGAGATCGTGGATGAGCACAAGCTCATCGGATGACAGCCCCTGCGCGCGCACGGGCGTGCCCGCGTCCAGCCCAGCCTGCACGCGCTCGCACACAGCCAGGGTAGCCTTCTCTTCCTTGGGCGCCGGGCCCTTGAGCGCAGTGCGGGCCTTGTCGATGCGCTTGCCCACGCTCTCCATGTCTTTCAGGCACAGCTCGGTGTCCACGGTCAGCACGTCGGAAACCGGGTCGATGCGACCCTCCACATGCACGACATTGGGATCCTCGAAACAGCGCACCACATGGGCGATGGCGTCGGTCTCGCGGATGTTGGCCAGAAATTGGTTGCCCAGGCCCTCGCCCTTCGAAGCCCCACGCACCAGGCCGGCTATGTCCACGAAATTGACTGTGGCGTGCACCGCGGGCTTGCCCACGAAAAGCGCGACGACGGCATCCAGCCGCTGGTCAGGCACCTGCGCCACGCCCAGGTTGGGCTGCACGGTGCAGAAGGGGTAGTTGGCCACTTCAGCGCCGGCCGCTGACAGCGCATTGAACAGAGTCGACTTGCCCACGTTGGGCAAGCCGACGATGCCGCAGGAAATACCCATTGCCCTTCCCGCACAGGCAGGCGAGGCGCTAGCCGATCTTGGCGGCCAGGTTGAAGGCGATGAGCAAGCCGTAGATGACCAGCGACTCGATGAGCGCAAGCGCGACAATCATCGGGACGAAGATCTTGCCCGAGGCCTGCGGGTTGCGCGCGATGCCGTCGAGCGCCGAGGCAGCGGCACGGCCCTGGCCCAAGGCGCCGCCAATAGCCGCCAAGCCGATGGCCAGGGCTGCGCCTATGCCCAGGTAGCCCTTGGTGATGTCAGGCGCGGGGGCATCACTGGCAAAAGCTGCAGCACTGGACAGCAGCGCGACGGCGAAAGTGACAAGCGGGGCGAGAATTATGGTGACTCGGCGCATCTGGGAATCCTCCTTGGGAACGGGGCTAGGACAATACGGTCAGTGCTCCTCGTGGGCAATAGCGGTCGAGATGTAGACCGTGGAAAGCAGGGAGAAGACCACGGCCTGCACCACGGACACGAAAACCCCCATGACGAGGAAGGGAACCGGAATCAGGAACGGAATGAGGGCAAAGAACACCGCCGCAACCTTGTGGTCGGCGGTGATGTTGCCAAGCAGACGTACCGAGAGCGACACCGGACGGGCAATGTGGCTGATGAGCTCGATGGGCAGCATGAGAGGCGCGAGCCACCATACCGGGCCGAGGAAGTGCTTGAGGTACTTCGGGCCATGCGCGCGCAAGCCAAAAGCGTGGGTCAGGAAGAAAACCAGCAGCGCCAGGCCCACATTGGTCTTCAGGGTGGCAGTGGGCGGCAGGAAGCCGGGGATCAGCGATAGCAGGTTGCAAAACAAGATGAACAGGAAGAGCGAGCCGATGATTGGCAGATAGCGGCGCGCATCCTTGGCCCCCATGGGACCTTCCATCAGGCCGTAGATCATGTCGCCTAAAAGCTCGATCAGATTGCGCAGGCAGAAGCGCGGCGGCGGCACGGCACCGCCGTCGGGCGACCTACGCACGCTTGCCGCGTAGCGAACGGCGAAAAACGCCAGCAGCAAGAAGACCAGCAGCCCGCCCAGGATGTGGCTGATCTCGAAGTGGGTGGCAGTGAACACCTGCCAGGTCCAGCGGCGACCGAGATAGATCTGCAGGTTATCCTTCAGGGTTTCGTACCCGGGAAAAAGTTCGAACCAGGTTGAGTGCGGACCCATGGTTACGCCTTGCCTTGTTCGCCCACGGTTGAGCCGATCCACAGCCCCGCCATGACCAGCGAGACCGGAAGAATCGAAATCCCGATAGCGAAGGGCACGAGGGCAAGATTGTAGACGCGGATGGCGACCCATACCAGCGCGAAGAGAATCAGCATCTTGCCCCCCAGGGCGGCCAGCAGCCACGCTGCGGCGGCTGTGTCCCCAGCGGCGGCGCGCGCGATGGCCCGCCCTGCCAGCCGGTGCATGGCCCACAGGTTCAGGCACGCCAGGGCCGCGCCCACACCGGCAGCCACAAGGCCCGGCTTGCCCCAGACCAGCCCACCCAGCGCGGTCACGGCCAAGGCCAGGACAAGATTGGTCTTTTCGATGGCTCCGAGAGGCTTCGTGGTCATGGTTGTTTGGGTCCGTCGGTCGTGTCGTTCTCCAGCGACTTCTGGTAGGCGCGGGTCACTCGGATTAGCGCCCTGATGCCAGCCCCCACACCCGCCGCGAAACCGATCCATGCCAGCCAAGGCGCCGACCCGAGTTTCCCGTCCAAGTACCGTCCCCCGAAGTACCCTATGCCGATGGCCAGGGAGATTTCAAGGCCGACCGCACCCGTGCTGCCGGCAATGGCCCACATCTTCTTGACTTCTGGGTCCATCCCTTGGGCACTAGAACCGGCTACTGACCGCCAAGAAGGTCATCTTGTCGTTGGTCTCGCGCAGGCGCGCCGATAAGGTTCGCACGAAGGTCCAGAGCAGGTCGTAGGCCAGATCCCGGTCGACGAACAGCAGGTCCGCCACGCGATCCTTGTTGAGCACGAAAAGCCGGCATGCCTCATGGGCCAAGGCATCCGCGCTGCGCGGGAAATCATCGATGAGCGCCATCTCGCCGAAGTAGTCGCCGGTCTTGAGAATGGCCAGCGCCTCTTCCCCCATGCCCGGCACCTGACGGCTGATGCGCACCGAGCCCGAGAGAATGAGGTACAGCTTGTCGCCCGCCGATCCTTCCTTGAAGATCAGGCTGCTGCGGGAATAGCTCTCCTCCGAGCCTAGCGCGGCAATGCGGCGCAGGTACACCAGGGGCAAGTCGGCGAAGAGCGCCACCCGGGCAAGAAAGGCCGCCATCTGGTCCTGCGCCACGCCCGACGGTCCGGATGGCGCCGGCGTGACCACAGCCACATCGTCCATGCTCACCGGCTCGCTGGCCGGCTCGATGCCAGGCGTGTCAATCATCAGGGGAGTATGCCACAGACGCCTGCCGGCGTTCAGCATGACTCAAATCTGCAAGAAGGCCCCACCGGTGCGCGCTACAATGGTGCCTCCATGCTGGAACTGGACGCCGATCCCGCGGTCGCTGACGAGCAGATGCGGGCGGTCATCTTCTATCTGACCACCTTCGGTCATATCGACGGCGACTTCGACTTGTCGGAGAAGATGTTCGTCCGTACCTACATCAAGCGACTGGTCGAGAACCGGGTGGCAAAGGGCGCGGGTGGGCTGGCCGCGGCGGCACAGGCTGAGTTGGTGGCCAAATACACGGCGCATTTCCATGAAGTCTTCGAGGCCATCGACCTGCAGGTGGCCGATCTTTTCACCGAAGCCGTGTCCTACGACGAGGACAGCGACAAGTTCGTTCACAGTCGGCTCAAGCTGCGCTGTTTCGAGATCTTCCAGCAGTTCGACCGCGCCGGCCAGGAGCAGTTGATGGACACCATCGACGAGCTGCTCATGGCCGATGGCGAAGCCCACCCGGCCGAGATCAAGTTCCGCGCCGAGCTGGCCGAACTGCTGGAGGCTGACCTGCGGGTCGAGCTGCTCGACCAGGGCGTGCCCGCGTCCGCCACGGTTCAGCCGGCGGCGGTCAAGGAATCGGGCGCCGCGGTTCACCCCTTCTTCGATCAGTTCGAACACGGCTACGCGCTGGACTTGGACTTGATGGCCAGGCAAATCGCGGCCGACCAGCAGGCGATGAGCAGGACCCGCCAGATCCTGCAAGAGTGGCGTGAAAAAGGCCGTGGCAAGCTGACCGGCAAGCACACGATCGACGATTTGGCCGGCGAGGATCTCTTGCTCGACGGCCATACCTGGGCCTGCCCACCCAAGCCCGGCCGCCGCTATGAGATCACTGTGCTCGGGGATCTGCACGGCTGCTATAGCTGCCTGAAGGCGGCCATCATGCAGTCGCGCTTCTTCGAGAAGGTGCGGCTTTTCCACGAGAACCCGGCCGTCCACCCCGAGCCCAAGCTGGTCTTGTTGGGTGACTACATCGATCGCGGCATCTTCAGTCTCAACGGCGTGCTGCGCACGGCCCTGCTGCTCTTCTGCACGGCACCCGAGCACGTGGTGCTCCTGCGCGGCAACCACGAGTACTTCATCGAATTCGAAGGCAAGATATTCGGGGGCGTGAAGCCATCCGAGGCCATTGATTCGCTGAAGGGGCGGGCCCCGGACGACGTGTTCCGCGACTACATGCGCCTGTTCGAGGCCCTGCCCACCGCTTTTCTTTTCGATCACGCGCTCTTCGTCCACGGCGGCATTCCACGCGACCGGACCTTCAAGAACCGTTATCACGACCTGGGCAGCCTGAACGACCCTGATCTGCGCTTCGAGATGATGTGGAGCGATCCGTCGTCGGTGGACGTGATCCCAGCCGCCCTGCAAGAGCAAAGCTCCCGCTTCCCCTTCGGTCGCCTGCAGGCCCAGCGCTTTCTGCAGCGGATCGGCTGCCACACTCTTGTGCGCGGGCACGAAAAGATCGTCGAGGGCTTCCGGCGCACCTACGACGACGAGAATTTGCTGCTCATCACGCTGTTCTCAGCGGGTGGCCGCGACAACCATGACCTGCCGCCCCAGTCGAGCTACCGGCTGGTCACGCCCATGGCGCTCACCCTGTCGTACGAAGACGGCAAGAGCCAGATCACCCCCTGGCCCATCGAGTACGCGACCTACAACGATCCCAAGCGAAACGCGTTCTTCCGCGAGGGGAGTTAGCTTCCGTCAGCGCTGCACCGGCACTTTGATCACGATCTTGCGGATGGATCCGGTGTGTGCGCCGGTGCCGATACCGGGGCGATGAGCGTCCTCGGGAAAGTAGATCGCGAAGCAGCCCGGGCGCAGGGTCAGATACTCGGCATTTCCCTGGAGTTCCTGGAAATCGTTGGGCACGTCGTCGGATTTCTCCGCGCAGTGGGCGCGCGGCACGTAGCCAATGATCTCCTCGCCTGCCACCATGTACTGGATGTCGATGAAGGCGTGGTGGCCTTCCAGCCGCACGCTCTCCTTGGTCTTGGGCGCGGACTCGCTGACTATCACGGTGCACCCGTTCGACCCCAGCGGCTGGCGCCCCACCGGCAAGCCGGCCAGATCGGTGTGCTTGAGAAACGCAAAACACTTGGCGAAAAGCGGGTGGACCGAGGTGTAACGATCGGCATTGGCGAGAACATCGAAGATCATAAAGTACCTCTTTGCAGACAATCTTATCCACGCGCCAGAAAGCGCTCGGCGTCGATGGCGGCCATACAGCCGGTACCAGCGGCGGTGATCGCCTGCCGGTAGACATGGTCAGCCACGTCGCCGCAGGCGAAAACGCCAGCCACGCCGGTCGCGGTCGATCCCGGCTTGGTCCGGATGTAGCCGACCTCGTCCATGTCCAGCTTGCCCTTGAACAGATCGCTGGAAGGCTGATGCCCGATGGCCATGAACACGCCGCCGCATGCCAGCTCGCGGGTCGCGCCGGTGCGCGTGTCGCGCAGGCGCACGCCGGTCACGCCCGGCCTGGGCAATTGTCCCAGGATCTCGTCGAGGACTGCGTTGGTGATGAGCTGAATCTTGGGATTGTTGCGCGCGCGATCGAGCATGATGCGCGAGGCGCGGAATCCATCCCGGCGGTGGATGATGGTGACCTTGCTGGCGTGATGGGTCAGGTAGTTTGCCTCTTCCATCGCAGTGTCCCCGCCGCCCACCACCAGCACCTCGCGACCCTTGAACAGCGCCCCGTCACAGGTTGCGCAGGCGGAAACCCCGTAGTTGCGAAACTTGTCTTCCGAGGGAATGCCCAGCCACTTGGCCGAGGCCCCGGTGGCGATGATGAGGGTGTCGGCCAGCAGGTTGTCTTCGCCCGCGGTGATGCGGAATGGCCGTGCGCCGAGATCCACCGCGGTCACGTCGGTGGTGCGGATGCTGGTCCCGAAACGCTGGGCCTGGGCGCGCAGAAGCTCCATCAGCTTCGGCCCCACGATCCCTCGGGGAAATCCCGGGTAGTTCTCCACGTCCGTGGTGATGGTGAGCTGCCCGCCCGGAGTGGTGCAAGGCTCGATGAGCAAGCCGCCCCCCTCGAACATCACCGGCGCCAGATTGGCGCGACCGGCGTAGATCGCAGCCGTGCAACCCGCCGGCCCGCCACCCACGATGGCGACCTTGACATGCTCAGAATCAGCCATGATCGCTATCCCTGCTGGCGAAGACCTGCTCGGCCTCGCGCAAATCGATGTGTTTGACCGTCATGTCCAAGAAGAGCAAGGGCCAACGCTAGCGCACTGGAGGGTGGATGTCACCGTCGGCCACCCCTGCGGTGGGCTTCCCACCCCATCTTCCCCCGTCAACCTCCAGAGTGGCTATACTCCGTCCCGCATGAGCCGCTGGGTTAGACTTCTGACAGCGCTGGCCACCTTGAGCCTGCCGGGCACATTTCTAGCCGCTCGGATCGATTTCGTGCGCCGGCACAGCCCCGGCATGGCGCCTCAAAAATACTGGCTTCCCCAGCTCACCCGCATCTGGCTGCCCGGCCTGGCCGCAACCCTGATCTTCGCCCTTTGTGCCTTCGCGCTTCACAGACGTGCGCGAGGCGACTAGATTCCGCTTCCCCTGCATTCGCCTTCATGACACCCCAAGAGTCAAACAACGCATCGGCCCCCTTGGTCGCCGGTTCGGCCCGTGCCCCTTGGTCGGCGATGCTCGACCGCCTTTCTGAGCGGCAGATGATCATCTTGGTCATCCTGTTCGGCCTGCTGCTCTACCTCCCGTTCGCCGGGTCGTATGGGCTGTGGGATCCCTGGGAAACCCACTACGGCGAAGTCGCGCGTCAGATGGTCACCCGCGGGGACTTCATCAGCTTGTGGTGGCCAGGCTCGCCCATCGATCCCGAGGTCTTCTGGTCCAAGCCAGTGCTCAGCTTCTGGTTGATCAGTCTGTCATTGTACGTCTTCGGGCTGGGGCACCCAGCGGCCGGGACGTTCGCCATCTCCAGCCGGCCTGAATGGGCGCTGCGCCTGCCCTTCTGCCTCATGTCGCTGCTGGCGCTCACGGGCGTGTACCTGGCCGTGTCCCGCTTTGTCAGTCGCCGCGCGGGCCTGCTGTCGGTGCTGGCCCTGGCCACCTTTCCCATGTTCAGTCTGGTGGCCCGACAGGCCATGACCGACATGGCCTTCATCGGGCCCATGACCATGGCCCTGGCGCTTTGTGCGCTCGCCTTGTTTGACGACCAGGACCAAGAGCTGCCCCGGCGGCGCTGGTGGCGATTCTCCTGGCCGCACCACATGTCTTTCTACCTGACCATCGGGCTTCTGGCGTTGACTGTGCTGCCACAGATCGTGGTCGATTCTATCCAGCTACGACCCTGGAACATCTGGCCCCAGCGCAATCTCCACATCCCGGGTGTGGTGGCCATGGTGCCGTACATGATCGGGTTTCTGGTCTTCGTGTGGTTTGCGGCGAAGACCCGCTTCAAGGCGCCCTTCTACCTTCACCTGGCGGCCATTTTGTGTGGCTTGGCCATCCTGGCCAAGGGCCTGGCCGGGCTCGGCCTGCCGGTCATCGTGTTCTTGGCCTATCTGCTCTTCACCTGGAACTGGCGGCGCCTGGATCGCGCGCAGCTTCTGCCCGCCCTTCTGCTCGCTCTGCTGGCCTGCGCCCTGGTCGCTGTGCCCTGGCACCACGCCATGCTGATTCGCCACGGCTTCCCATTTTGGAACGAGCTCTACGGCGACAACCACTGGCGCCGCCTGGTGCTCGGCCGCCACGGTGATCGCGGATCCTTCGAATACTTCATCCGCGAGCTGGGCTACGGCGTGTTCCCGTGGATTGCCCTGGCGCCCTCTGCCCTGGCTTGGGTAGTGATGCGCCCCTTCCGCCGGGTCAACGCGGCCGGCGCGCCCAGTGAAACCACCATCTCTAAACGCCGCGAGGTGCTCCGCTTCGGCGCCATCTGGTTCGTGGCGGGCTACGCCGTGGTGTCCTTGTCCATGACGAAATTCCACCACTACATCTTGCCCGCCCTGCCCGGCTTGGCCATCGTGGTGGGTTGCTTCGTCGATGATCTGCTGGGCCGTTCGCGGGGACGGCTGGCGCTCTTGGCCGCGCTGGTGGGGATTCCGCTTCTGCTCTTGGTGACCTTCGACCTGGCTGGGCTGCAGAAGAATGCGCAGCACTTCGTCTGGCTGTTCTCGTACGATTACATCAACACCCCGCAGGGCCGGCCCTGGCCGCCCGAGCTTGACTACCGGATCACGCTGGCGGTGTTTGCCGGCCTGTTCTCCGTTGCTGCCCTGCTGCTCGCGTGGCCGCGGCTGCGAAACCTGGCTGCGGCCGCGCTGGCCCTGACCGTCGTGTGCTTCACCTATTTTCTCCTCGACGTGTACATGAAGCATGTGTCCGACCGCTGGTCGCAAAAGCCCCTCATCGCGACCTACTACAAACAACGGCACTCGCCCGATGAGCGGCTTGCCGCCTGGCAGATGTACTGGCGCGGCGAAAACTTCTACACCCAGAACGAGATCTACGAGGGCCCCAAGGAAAAACGCACGGTGTTTCTCGGTGACCGCAACGCGGAGGACCTGAAGGACTTCATGGGCCGCAACCCGGGCAAGCGGATCTTCTTCGTGGTCGAGCGCACGCGCTTCGACTCGCTGCGAGGCATGTTGCCAGAAGCCGCGCGGCCGTCGCTAAAAATCGTCGACGACCGCAATAACAAGTTCTACCTGGCAGCGGCGCAGTTGTAGAGAGTCACCGAGGGACGGCGGACCCCAAGCTCAGCCGTGGTGATCTCTGATCATAACGTTTGTGGTATACTGGCGCTTGTGACCTCGACCGAAGTCATTCGGGCGCTCAAGCGTGATGGCTGGTTCGAGGCCAGAATCCGAGGCTCACATCATCACTTCATGCATTCGACGAAGCCAGGGATCGTCACGGTCCCGCATCCAAAGAAGGACATTCCAGTTGGCACCCTTGCGAGCATCGGGCGTCAGGCTGGCATCAAACTGAGGTAATGCCCATGCACTACACCGCGATGGTCACCAAGGAAGGCAGACAGACGCTGGCCGATTTCCCCGGGTGTCCGGGATGCCAGACCTTCGCCGATCCGGGCGAGGACATCGGCGAGCGCGCATGCGAGGCTCTGGTCGGCTGGCTGGAAGCGCATCTCGTGTCGGGCCAAGCGCCGCCCGAACCCAAGACGATCCGGCCGAAAGGTCGTGCACGGGCTGTCCCAGTGCCGGTTCCGGCAAAGCTTGCGGTGAAACTTGCGCTTCGGTGGGCGCGCAAGCGGGCTGGTCTGACGCAAGCCGAGTTGGCACGGCGGGCGGGACTGAGCCAGCCCGCGGTAGCCCGCCTGGAAGATCCTGATCACAATCCCACTCTCGACATGCTCGAACGCGTGGCTACAGCTTTGGGCGCGCGCCTTGAGGTCGGTCTTCGGGCTGCTTGATGGAGTCGCTGAGCGTTCGGCTGCTGTTTCTTCTGGTGGGCGGTATTGACGCAAATCTTAATATGGCACCCGTACGCGACAAGAAGCTCAGACTTCGACAAGAAGCTCAACCTTGGTGAGGTTTGGTCCGACAAGAAGCTCAACCTTGGTGGGGTTTGGTCGGGGTTATGGGGTCCTGGCGCACCGCGACCCGATGAATTCTACGGGGTACACGGGGTTGCCGTTGATGCGGTAGGCCGACCGGAGCCACGAGGCGGGGTAGGCGAAGAAGCCGCCCCGGACCACCCGGTAGGAGGCTGTTGCCAGATCGGCGCAATTATTGCATTAACCAGTTGAGTACGTTGCTAACCAGTCCAACGTCCACTCCACCACGTTCCCGGCCAGGTCAGACTGGCCCCATTTCCCATCGCCTGTCGGAGACTTCGAGCCGACGTTCTGTATGCTGCATGTGCCACCGCAGTAGACTGCGTAGCTGTCATTGATTGTCGTAGATGTTCCCGGCTTCGACCACGGATAGTACCGCTGCTCGCTCCCCCCACTGGCCGCGTAGTTCCACTCAGCCTCGGTCGCCAGTCGTCCACCGTCCCACGCGCAGAAGGCAAACGCCGTGTACCAGTCCAGGCAATTCTGCGGCTTGCTCTCGTTGCTCCCCGCCGTGTCGGTCCAGGTAGTGCCAGCGCACCCATCCATGACCACCTTCAGGCTGTTCGGGTCCGCGGGCAGGTTCGCGTTCCACGTCGAGTCCCAGCCAGAGCCCGTGATCCCCGGATGTGTGCCCGCGTCCGATGCAGGCGGGCTTTTCTGCGTTCCCATGCCCGCGTTCACGAACACGCGGAACCGGCCCACCGTGATCTCGTACTTGTCGAGGTAGAAGTCATCCACCGTGGCCGGGTAGTTCGGGTCCGTGAAATCCACGCCGTCGTAGCTCCGGTCGAATGTTCCGCCGAGGACCAGCAAGCTGGTGCAGCAGCTCTCGTTCAACGGCCCGCAAGTCGCGGTCAGGCCGCTACAGCTTGGTGCCGTCCCTCCCCAAGTGCCGCCTTTCCCGCTGCTGCCTCCGCTCGCTGTCGTTCCGCCTGCTGTCGTAGTTCCACCAGCACTGGTCGTCCCGCCGCTCGCTGTCGTTCCGCCTGTCGTCGTAATCCCGCCGGCACTGGTGGTACCGCCGCTTGTCGTTGTTCCGCCTGCTGTCGTGGTCCCTCCGGCACTGGTCGTCCCGCCGCTCGCGATCGTCCCGCCTGCTGTCGTAGTTCCACCGGCGCTGGTCGTGCCGGGAGTAGAAGAAAAGTTGTGTC
>PMKP01000370.1 GCA_003157775.1 Myxococcales bacterium
GGCGGTTGCAACGCTTCATCTTTCAGACTCCTCTCGGAGTCCACGTCGCCAATCGCCACTTCTTCGCTACGCCTGTCCCAGATCCTGTCCAAAAAATGTGGTTCTTCCTAAATATCCGGGGCGGCCCGTCGGTCACCACACGCACCCACCCGCTAAGTTGACAGCGGTACCTGCGGTCGCCCTCCGGACCGCCCGCCTTGGCCCGGGACAAGCGTCAACCTCGTCGACGAAATTCGGCGCGTCGGGCGGTACCGACTCGCGGAGGCGAGTCAACCGGGGCGACCGCAAATCGCCCCGGCAGTTAACTGCGCAAGATCGCGCTGCCTCGAAATCGTGCGCTCCTAGCGGCTACGGGACAAACGAAACGTTGGTGATGGTCAGGTTGATGTTCGGGCAGCCTAGCTGGCCCCCGTCGCCCACTGGCGCGGGAGACTGGAACTGCCACTGCAGTCCCACGATCTCATCATTGATAGCCGTCGCAACCACGAGCGGGCCCCCGCCACTCAGATTCGCAAAGGGGACGCTAACCACGCCCGAGGTGGTTGTAAGCTTCGTGCCCGGGAAGCTGTAACAACTGCCGGTGCATCCGCCCACCTGATTCTTGCCCGAAGGTTTCTGGTCGAAGGTCTGGACGTCGAATATGAGGTCGCATCCCGCAGTGGTTCCACCCAGGGTGAACTGCACCCCGGAATAGGCCGACGCGTTCACGCATTCATCGAATGACAAGCCGCCGCCGGAATAGTCGCCGGCTGTCACGCTGCCAGATAGGACCAAAGCCTGATTGGTCGTATCTACAGTCGATGTCATTGTGCTGCCCGCGTTCGCGGCGCCTCCGTAGCTGAAGATGCCGCCTAGCGTGTTGCCGGTTCCAAACTTGTCGGTGGTTTCGTTCCACTCGGTTGACGAGAAATTCGTAATTTCCGCCGAGCTGGGCGTAACCCCTGGTGGGCACAAGATCCCGGCCGCACCTGTGGACCCGCCTGTGGCCGTGGTGCCTCCCGTCGCGATCGTCCCCCCGTTGGCCCCAGGCCGCTCCCCTCCCGACCCACAGCCTGCCGCCGAGGCGGCCAAGACCAGAATGCTCGATATGATGAGATACCGTCGCACGTTCACAGCCATTTTCTCCATGAGTTAGCTCCTTTCATTGGCTCTCGCTTGCAGCGACATGCGGCAAACCCTGTCTAGCGCCGCACCCTGTAAAAGCGAAGGTTATCTATCCAATAGTCAACCCAGCCGGCGTCCCAGGTCAAACGCACCACCGAAACCGACGCCGTGTCGAAGAAAGGCCATCGCTTAGCCCAGCCTTGCTGGTACATGGTGGTGAAGGGTACCAGAAAGAGCTGCCATTCGGTAGTCAGATGGAGTGGAAATGTCCAGTAGTCCCCGCACTGTTGGTCCGACTCGGCAGGGGGTAAATCGGGAATTCCGTTTGGATCGAGACGGCCGCTCGTGACATAGAGATGATTTGGATCGGGATCCCAGCAATAGCTGCTTTGAAGGCCGCTGCGGAAAGCGTATGGGGTACAGGGCCGCTTGTAGAACTGCGGATCTGTCCCCATGGTGGCAGAATTGGGGTCTGGACACATCACCGGGTCTGCCGGCTTCTGGCACCTCGTCGGGTCTGTGTACTTGGTCGCGTAGGCTGGATAGGGCTGGTTGCACTGAGTGATGTTGCAACCATTGGTCGCCATGACGCCGTTGCCAGAAGGGGTTCCGGGTGGGGGATCCGCGGCCGGATCCCCACAGTAGTAGCCAGCTTGGAACCCGGTGCCCGCATCACTGCCCACACTGCCCGCCCAAAACTTGCAGTCCTTCCCGTTTACGCAGACGCATTCACGAGCCCTCTCACAATAGCGCGGCTTGCTTGGGTCTTTGCCGTACTGAAGAAAACTAACGTCTTCGTCAACATACTTGTTGCCCACCAGCACGCGCAAGAGTGGCTGGCTGTCCGGCCCGCGCCTGGCCCAAACCGCGACGCCGTCCCACAGGCTCATGTCGAGAGTAGTCAGCGCAACGGCATCCTCCGAGCCAGCGGGAGGACAAAAATCATACTGGGCCGGCTGGCCAACAGGACAATATCCCAATCCGTATCCCCCATCTGACTGCGTGATGTGTTCCATGGCCACGCCCAGACCCCCACCCCAACCCAGAAATGGCCCACCCGAAACGTGCAAGATATGATTGGGACTCGGAGCGCCCGAACTGCACAGGCCCGCCGTCTCCGCCACAGGTGCGTATCCGGCTGGAAACTGTGTCCCGTTGTCGCCATTGGCATAGATTTGAGCGGTCGCATCTGTGTATGAATACATATACTGGCCGAGGTACGCCGAATTGCCGTTCGGGTCGTTGCCCGTCTCCTCGAAATCGGCGATCATGAAGGGAGCGAACTCCAGGCCCGCCTCGGCATCCGCACAGTTCACCGGCTGCGGCCCTGGATCGGGCGTGCACAACGCCGCTGGCCTTACACAGAAACCCGTTGGCGGAGCCTGCTTGCCGGCATTGGGAATGCAGGCCGCCAAGCTGCAAAGCCCGGCGACCAGCCCGCGCTGCAGCTCGGCTCGATATGCCTTTCCCGGCGTCATGGTCCTCACCACCACATGCGCGCCGACAGCGAAACCATGTCACCGTCCGGAACCACCGAGATATCCTCGATTGGCGGATCGCCCACCCGCACCGTGGTCCACGCGCCGTTGAACCAGTGTGAGTACTGCAACACTAGTTGATCAGTGGATTGCCAGCCGGTATGGAAAATGATCCGGGGCGAAATCACCGAGAAACCGTAGCGCGTCTCGTCCACGTTTGGATCCACGTGATCAAAACGCGCCGAAGCCGCCAGCCAAAAGAGCAGGCTGTAGGTGGCCTCGATGCCGAACTTGCGCTTGGTGACGTTGTCGTACTTGAATCGGCCGTTGTTGCTGTCAACGGTCTTGTCAGTGCTCGACACATGGGTCTGCATGCCAAAAAGGCTGACGAACAGATCCGGACCGTCGCCCGAAAATGGAACCGGATAGCTGACCAGCCGGCCGATGCTGAGATCGTACTGGCCGCCCACGGTGGTGAGTTGCCCGGTACCACCGCTCAGGTCGCCAAGGTAGTTGTCCATCAGCCCCTTGCCGCCCTGGGTGTTGAGGATGCTGATCACCCGGCTCACGGTTCGCGCCTGCAGGGCATCTGTGTACGTCAGCGCCCCATAGAAATGGCCAAAGCGCCCCAGGTTCAGGCGCACGTCCCCTGCATACACGTCGATGCGTCCGTCAGGCGCCGAAGTCCCGTCTCGGTCGTCTTGACTGAAGGCGCGCATGAAGTGTCCCCCGAGCATGACCCCCATGCCGTGGTTGGTGTAACCCACTCCCCCGTGCACATGGGCCACGAAGGTGCTGCCCGCGCCCGGGTCTGCGAAGTTGTTCCACACGTCCGGTGTGACGGTGACCGAGGCGGTGTTGGTCTGGCCATGCAAACCTTCTTCGAGGACAAAGGAGAACTTTCGCCACCCGGTCTTCAGCGCCACATGCTCGCCCACGCCCTTGATACGTGCGATGAGCGGCGTACCGTAGCGTCCTTCGTCGTACTCGCCGGTCGAGCCGTAGCGGAGGGTGAAGGCGCCCAGCAGCGCCTGCATGTGAACCCGATCCCCCAAGGGAGGCAGCACGCTGAGAAACACGTCAGTGATGCCGAGCTGATCAGCCGGTTCGAGAAAACTTTCCGACACATTGGCCTGCATGGCCAGGATGCTGATGTTCGCGGTCACGATGCTGTTGCCTTCGGAGAAATTGAGCTGCACGTAGGTAGTGGGCACCACGCCGGTATGGGAGAAGGTTTCCAGGTCGTCGGGAACCACTGGGGGCGCGTGCAGCACCATTTTGGTCTGCCCGGGCAGGGGGTTGGGCCGAGTATTGAACCCCATGTTCAAGGGCGCCAGGATGTAACCGTGAAAGTCGAAACGCCACTCACCCTCGCTGAGCGAGCGTTGTCCAAATGCCGGGGTCACTCCCCCGGGCATGGCACCCACCTGGGGCAAGGTGGGATCCAGGCTGAGCGAAGGGTCGAATCGCAACCCTTGCGAAGCGTCGGGCGCCGGAGCCACGGCCCCCTGGCCGTAGGCCGGGCCAACGCTGGCCAGGGTCACGACCGCTGCCGCCAAGATCCCGAGCGCTCGAAAGGCGGGTATTTTGAACCTGTCATCCATGTTTACCACCACATGTTCACATTGAAGGCGATCAACTGACTGTCGAGGCCCACGTCTCCAGAAATGATGGAGCTCGCCTCGGGATGGCTGCGAGGGCCATAGAACCACTTGCCGTAAATGATCGAGATCGTCTCGTGACTGACCCAGTTGGTGCGAAACACCAGTCGCGGAGCCAGCACGTAGAACGTCTCACCAGAATCTTTGGAATTGGGCGCCACCCGGTCGGCGCGCAAGGCCACCCCCACCCAAGAACGGAAGGTGTAGACGGACTCGATCGCGAACTTGTAGCGCAAGCGATGATTGAAGGCATCGACGTCCGCGGGCAAGGAGCAGGGGTTGATGGGGCCCGTGACGGGACCCGTGCCAGGGAAGGTCAGCGTATTGGTCAGGGTGTAGGCCATGACGAATCCTGCGTTGATTGCCACGTCAGGGGCGTCGGCCGAGTACGACGGTCGCAACATGCGGCCCAGGCTGGTGTTGTAGTTGAGACCCAGGGCAAATAGCTTGCCATTGCCTTGGCTGGACGGGCCCCACCAGCGGTCAGTCAAATTGTTGCCCTCGCCCCCAAAGGTATTGAGCCCCCTCAAAGGGAAGGCATTCTCGCCGTGAATATACGAGGCCCCGGCCCCGAAATGGCCCAGGACGGCGTTGTGCACGGTCGCATCCCACCCGAGCACGGTGAGACTGCCGTCCTTGATGTAGTTCTCGTAGATCTCGCGCGTGGTGCCGTTGTCGGCGGCCTGCTGGGCGCGATCGTCCTGGGCCCAGTTGTAGAGGTAGTGCAACCCAGTTCGCACCTCGGTTTCGCCGGTCCGACGCAGTATCACGTGGGCGTGGTGGATCCAGGCGGACGGGAACACGGGATTGGCCGAGCCGTTGCCGCCGGTAGGGACCACGTTCGCCGGCACGTTACCGTTGCGACTGCCCATGATCCCATGCTCCACAAACAGGGTCAGGGTTGGTCGCAAACGGTACTCGATGACGGTGAGCTCGCCGACCCCGCGGGGCGATCCCACCATGGGGTTGGTGTACATGCCCAACCCGTACTCGGCGAGGCTGCCATAGAAGGGACCGAAGTAGCCGGCCAGGACGCGTGGCCGCAGGGGACCAATCTGCGGAATGGTGAATTCGAGATACGCGCTGAGGAGAAAGAGTTGGCTGCCGATCTGATAGTACGTGGTGGGCGCAGTGGGATTCCAGGTATTCAGACTCACGTTGGCGCTGACCACGCCATTGCCGTAGGCGAAGTTCATCCCCACCCATTGCCCGGGCATGGTGTTTGTCCCCACGAACGACGCGTATTCGTCGAGTGTCTGCGGCGGAACGTGGATAACTGTCGCGCTCTGTCCCGGCTCAACGCAGGCGCGCTTACCGATGCTGGATTGGAAACTGGCACTCAGAAACCCGTTGTAGCGCAGGGTCCACTGTCCGAACGGCATGGGCGCCGCAAAGCCTGGCGTGATGCCTCCGGGAGCCCCACCGACCCGGGGTGAAAGCGGCGACAACGTCAACCCCTGGTACATGCGATACCCTGGCACATACCCGGCACCCGGTAGCTCGTCATTGACAGGGGAACCCTGGGAGGGTTCCCCTGCCCTTCGGCCCCCCACCTGCCCCCCCTCCCCGCTCGCTTCGCTCGGCCTCGCGCGACGGTCCGCCGCCGGCGAGGGCGCGCGCGAAGCGCGTGGGGCGGGTGGGGTGGGCTGTCCGTCCCGAAGGGCCGGCGGGCTCCCCACGCGACTGGCGCCGTCGGTGGCCGGTGCCGGCGCTGGGCTGGGCTCAGCAGCACCCGACGCTGGGCTGGGCTCGGCAGGAATCGGGGTGGGACTGGCCGCCGCCGGTTCCTCCGCTGCCGCGGGCGCGCTGGGCGATGCGGTCGGTGCGGACTCAGGCGACACAGCCGCCTCAGCCGATGGGCCGGCGAGCGGCAGGGCCAGCAATTTCAGGATAAGGAGCGCGCAGATCACACCGCGACCAAAGACGAGGTTGGTAAGAGCCTCTTACCAAGTTACGGGCCGGGTTACCATCGTTTTCTTCGGCCCGACTGCCCACCGCTTGGGGTATAGTGTCGCCGAGTCCATGTCTCGTCTTCTCTCGTGTTTTCTCGTGCTGGGCGGCGTCTCCGCCTGTATAGGCGTCTCACAAACCCGCGGCGCAGGCGGCACCCCGGGGGCAGCCGATGTCGCGAGCTGCCGGCTGGGCACCCGTCCCGCTGACGATGGTCTGATCGACGACTTCGAGGACGAGAACACCCAGCTCAATGTAATCGCGGGCCGGGATGGCTACTGGTGGACAAAACATGACGAGAAGGGCTCGACCATCGGACCCGATCCGTTCATCCCCAGCGAAGGGGGAGCCGATGGCTCGGGCCTGGCGCTGCGTGGGACAGGCAAGACCTCCATCGGCGGGCCAGAGACCTGGGGCGCGGGCTTTGGCGTGAACTTTCTCACCCGGCAGAATGGCGTCTACAACGCCTCGAAATACGTGGGCATTTCGTTCAAGGCCAAGGTGGGCGCGGATTCGACACGCCAGATCCGCTTCGCCATCGGCGACGTGAACACCCACCCGAATGCGGGGGTCTGCAAGGTCTGCTGGAATCACTTCGGCAAGGATCTGATAGTGACCAATCAGTGGAAGGAATTCCGGATTCTGTTTTCCGAGGTCCAGCAGCAAGTTGGTTGGGGCGAACCCCGTCCTGCGGCGGTGACGCCCGGCAAGCTGGTTTCCATCGACTGGTCCATCGCCGGCGGACAGGTCTTCGATCTGTGGGTGGACGACATCCAGTTTCTGGTGTGCAAGTAGGAAGTCACCTATTCCACACCCAGATTCTTTCTTCCCATCCGCCCTCTGTGATTCTCTGTGCCCTCTGTGAGAAATAGCTAGCTATCCGCCACCGGTGATCCCACCGCCGCAGTTGCATTCACCCGCGGGAACGAGGCGGCCAGGGCCTGATGCTCGGGCGTGCCCAGCCGAGCCAGCAACTCGGCCTGGTCGGCTGGCATGCGCGGGCTCAGCAGAGCCTTGAAACCCGCCACGCGCGCCGCGCTCTCCTGCACCCGCGCGCGCACCTCGGTCCGCGTCTCGGCTGCGCGCACCAGGGCCGCAAAGGCCGCTTCCTGTCGCGCCCGCGGCTCGCGCACCAGGAAGTGGTCCACCCCCGCCAGCAGGCTTTGCACCACCAATTCCTCCATAGGCCAGCGGTCGGCCACCGCACGCATGCCCAGATCGTCGCTCACCAACAGCCCAGCAAAGCCTAGATCCCCGCGCAAGATATCGCGCGCGATCCGCCGCGACAGGGTGGCCGGCAGCCGCGCATCCCAGGCGGGGTAAAGCACATGCGCGGTCATGATCGCGGACAGGCCCGCGGCCACCGCCGCAGCAAAGGGCGCTAACTCCACGGCACGCAAGCGGGCCTCCTCGTGAACCACCACGGGCAAGTCCAAGTGTGAATCGGTCTGCGTGTCGCCGTGTCCAGGGAAATGCTTGCCACAACCGAGCACCCCGGCCGCGCGCAGCCCGCGCCAGAAAGCCAGCGCATGGGCCTGCACAGCCGTGGGCGTCACGCCGAAGGCACGGTTGCCGATGACCGGATTGGCGGGGTTGGTGTGGACGTCGAGCACCGGGGCGAAGTTCCAGCCAATGCCCAGGGCGGCTAGCTCGTCCCCCAGCCCGCGTCCGACGGCTTCGGTGCGCGCGGGATCGCCAGCTGCAGCCACCGAGAACATGTCTGGCCACAAGGTCAGCGGCTGGCGCAACCTCTGCACCAATCCGCCTTCCTGGTCGACGGAAACCGCCAGCGGGAACCCCGCCGGGCTGGCCCTGCGCATGGCCCGCACCAGCTCGGCCACCTGCACGGGCTCGACGATGTTGGGCCGGAACAACATGACCCCGCCTACCTCCGAGCGTGCAATGCGGTCCAGCAATTCGGCCGGCGCCTGCGGCCCGTCGAAGCCGACCGACAGAAGCTGGCCGCACAAGGTGCGAAGGCTGGCGGGACTCACCCGGCCATCATATCGAGAACCTTGGCCGAGCGGGCAAGCTGTTGTTATAAGGTGCGCCTACCTAGGGACGTTGCGATGATCAAGCTCAAGTACCTTTGCTCCAAGACCTGCCTGGCGTCTTCTCTTGTCTTCGCAACCCTTCTGGGCGGCGCAGGCGCTGCCCGGGCGCAAATGGGCGCCATGCCCGGAGGGGGCATGTCTCCCGGCGGTATGGGGGCACCACCACCAGCCGGCCAAGAGCACGAGGAAGGCCCAGCCGAGGCCGCGCCCGAGGAGGAAGGCAAGACGGCGGCCGAGGCCGGCCCCGAGTCGGGCTATGCCAACCAGCACCGGCGCCGGACCCAGGTGATCGAGCTCGATGGCTACTTCCGCGTGCGCCCAGAGTACCTGCATAACTTCAACTTGGGCCTGGGATACGTGGATAGCACCAGTCCCCAAAGTGGGTACCCGCCTTTCCCCACACCGCTCGAGTGCGGCACCAACACGACCCAGACCGGTTGCGGGGCAAAAAACCTGGGCGACACCAACATGCGCCTGCGCCTTGAGCCTACCATCAACATCTCGGACCAGGTCCGCGTGATGGCGCAGATCGACGTGTTCGACAACATCATCCTGGGCTCCACCCCGGACTCGCTGGTGTCGGCATCACAACCGGATCTGCGCACCAACCAGGCGCAGGCCGGAATCCTATCCACCTCCCAGGTGACGCCCGGACAGAATACCTTCACCTCGGCCATCAGTCCCAAACGGGCCTGGGCCGAAGTGGACAGCCAGATCGGCTCTTTGCGCTTTGGCCGCATGCCCTGGCACTTTGGCCGCGGGATGTACTTCAACAAGGGCGACTGCGCGGATTGCGACGGCGGCACCACGGTGGACCGGCTCATGGCGCTCACCCAGATCTACGGCCACCAGCTTGCCCTGTCCTGGGATTTCGGCCCTTCCGGCTACGCCTGGGGCATGACCGATGCAGGCCGTGCCGATCCCAACGGCTCGCCGCTTGATCTGTCGCAAAGTGACGACGTCTTCCAGCTCACCGCAGCCCTGACCAAGCTGGATGATGACCGGACGTTCCGCGAGCGCGCGCAGAGCGGCGAGCTGGCCATCAACTACGGCGTGCAACTCGTGTACCGGTCCCAGGGCAGTGAAGTTTTCAAGCTCTCGCCCACGTCCCAGCAAAATACAAATGGTCTTAGTGGCTCGCTCTCTCGCTACGTCCTAGACAACAACGGCGACGCCACCAACGGCACCGCCTCGCTAACCCAGAATATTGACGCCTGGCTGCTCATCCCCAGCGTGTGGTTCAAGCTGGGCTGGAAAGCACTCACCCTGGAGTTCGAAAGCACCGCCCTGGCAGGTCACATGGGCAACGCCGGGCCGCTGCGCCTGCAGGAATCCGGCAGCAGCAACAACCATCTCACCATCTTGCAACTGGGCTGGGTTCTGGCCGCCGATCTGAAGCTGTACAAAGACTCGCTCTTCGTCGGGTTCGAGACCGGCGGCGCTACCGGCGACCAGGCTGAGAGCGCGTGCAACGACAGCACCAATTGCAACGCAACCACACTCAACCCAAGCCCCTACCTCAATTACCGCTGGAAGTTCGTACCCCAGCCGCTCGGGGACAGCTCGCTACACAACTTCTACTTTTCGCCCGACTACCACGTCGACGAGATCTTCTTTCGTCGCATCATGGGCACCGTCACCAACGCCATCTACCTCAAGCCCTCCATCGCCTACTGGCTGGACGTGACCGAGGGACGCCAACTGGGGGGGAGCCTATCGCTCATCTACAGCCTGGCGCCGGTTCCCGTGTCCACGCCCGGCAACTCGATAAGCTATGGCGTCGAGATGGACGTGAACCTTGGCTACCGCAATATCGGCGAGAAGTTCTACGCCGGCATGGTGTGGGGCGTGTTCTGGCCCTTCGGTGCGCTCAACCGCCCCATCGAATCAGGTATGTTCTCCCCCGCTGGCGGCGGAACCGCCACCGCGGCCCAGATCCTGCGTGCCTTCGTCGGGATAAAGTTCTAGCTAGTTACTTCTTCTTGACCGCGCCTTCTAGCGACTTGATTCGTTCCTCGGCATCGCGCCGCGACTCTGGGTCCAGGTTCTCACTGGAGGCCAGGTACTTCTTGAAAGCAGTGAGCGCCTCGTCATAACGTCGGTCCTGCGAATAAATCAGCCCGAGATCGTAGTAGCCGCCGGCAAGCCCTGGATCGAGCGAGACCGCGGTCTCGTACTCCCCGATGGCTTCGTCAGTCTTCTTCTGCCGGCGGTACGCCACCGCCAGATTGAGATGGGTCTGCCCGTTCTTCGGGTCCAACTCGATCGCCTTTTTCAGCGCTGCGATCGCCCCTTCCCGGTCGTTGATCTTGCTCAGAGCCACGCCCAGGTTGGCCCAGCCCAGAGGGTCGTCCGGCTTGAGTTCGGTCGCCCTACGCAAGTGCGGAACCGCTTTGGGATAGTCGCCAATCTGGCGCAAGGCTGCGCCCAGGCTGGTCTGGGCTTCGTAGTCGTTGGGTAGGAGGATCACCGCGTGTTGCAACGCCGTGATGGCCTCGTTCCATTTTTTCTGCCGCCCGTAGATCGCACCCAGGTTGGCGTACGAATTCCCATCGGTGGGCTCAAGCTTGAGCGCATTCTGCAGCGCCTGCGCCGCATTGTCGAGGTCTCCCTCCATGCGATACAGAGTCCCCAAGGTGAACCAGGCCGCCGCATAGTTCGGGCGCAACTGGATGGCATTCTTGATCTCAGCTACGGCCTCCGCGGTCTTGCCCTGTCGCTTGAGATCTAGACCCATCTTGTAGTGCACAGCCGCGTCGTCCGCCCGCGCCGTTCCCCCTGCCAGCAGCGCAAACAGCACGGCAGCAAGATTCAACCTCACTTGTGTGCGTGTCATGCGAGCAAGAATACACCCACTACCATTCGACGTGTACGCCGATCGACGGCAAGATCAGGCGGTAGCCCCGTTGGACTACAACGCCGTTCTGCAGTCCTTCTTCAAACACCTCACGGCTCATGGTGACGTTGACAAGTTCCACGTAGGCATCCCAGATCCAGGTGTCGTGGATGAAGCGCTTCTCGCCACGCAGATCAAGCTGGGCAAAGGCGGGCAGGCGCTGGTAGTCAACCCACTTGAAGCCGTTGTCCCAGAGCGCAAAGGGACGGCCGGAGTTGTAGTGGAATCGCCCCGAAACGGTAAAGCCGCGGGGCAGGCGGCATCCGGTCACCAGGTTCAGCACATGGCGCTGGTCCCAGTCCGACGGCGCGATCACGCCGTCCACCACACGCAGCGAGCGCGAGAGCGTGTAGGACAGCCATCCATAGAGGCGGTGACGCATGGGCCGGCGAAGCATGATCTCGAAGCCGTAGCTCTCGCCCTCGCGCGGTTCGAGGAAGTCGTAAGCTTGTGGATCGCGGCTGCTTGAGCTGCGCATGTCGGTCACATGCAGGCGCTGGTAGAAGATGGAGGTGTCGAGCGACAGGTCGGCGCCGTCGCGCTCGCCCACGCCAGTTTCCACGCCCAGGCTGCCCTGACGTGATTGCTGCAAGCCGTAGCTTTGCAGACCGAAGCCTTCGAATCCCGGAACCCCAACCGGCAGAGAAGGCATTTGGGAAAACTGCCCTACATGCCCTTTCAGCCAAGTCTCCCGAGCCACCCGATAGCGAAGCGTGAGGCGCGGGCTCGGTGCACCGGCCTGGGTGTTCTGCTCGAAGTAGCCTTCATAGCGCAGGCCGGGCGTCACCTGCAGTCTGTCGCCCGCCTTGATGGTGAGCCCGACATAGCCGCCAGCCGACAGAGCGCTCCGGTTGCGGAATAGATCGGTCTGATAGTAGTTGCCGAGCCCCCCGCCCAATTCCGCCAATGCAGACCGCGGCCAAAAGCGCTGGGCCTCTGCGTCGCCGCCGATTTGCAGCTCCACCCAACGCCCCAGACGCCAACCCAACCCCAAACGTGGCGCGGCCATCAGCATGCGGCTGCTCACCGGCAGATCGAACAGTTGCGTGTTGCTGACCGTCGAATCGTCGTAGCCGACCAGCGCACTGGCGGCAAGGCGTCCGCCCAGCACGCCGCCGTCCCAGCGCAACTGCACGCGATGGAACATGAGCTGGGCCAGGCCGGGCTGGATGTCCGATGGCACCGAAACCGCATCAGGGTGTTTCTGCTGCAGGGTATCGCCGGAGCCGAAGGCAAACAGAGTCAGCCGCCCCGGCCCCAGCCGGTGCTCGATGCGAAGCTGGTAGTCCCAGTAGTCCAGGCTGTACTCGCTGGAGAACGCCGAAAGCACCAACCCGGTGTAGGAATAGCGCCCAGCCATCGCCACGGTCCCGCGTCCCTGGTCGAAGGGCATGGCCACAATCCCGCCCGCGTCGAAAAGGCGCACGTCGGCGGAGACATGCAGGCGATCGGTGGCGGGCGCGGCCGTGCGTGCGGTGACGATGCCCGAGACGTAGCGGCCGTATTCCAAGGGATAGCCGCCGGGATAGAACTGCATCTCATCGAGAAAGAAGGGGTGGATGACCGAAGGCCCCAGCGCGAAATGGAACAGCGCCGGCGCCCGCACGCCGTCAATGAAGAAGCCGGTGTTGCCAGGATTGGCGCCGCGAATGGCATAAATGGGCATTGGCCATACCGCCTGCACAACGCCTGGCAACGATTCCATCACCCGAAAGGGATCGCCGAACGCGCCTGGGGTGTGGGTCAGCTCCTCCCGCCGTACGGGAACGGCAGGGGCTCGCTCGGGCGCAGCCGTCACCACGGTTTCGTAGCGGTCGCCGATCAACCGCGGCTGCAGACGCAACACCAGGCCGCTTGTACCGCGCTCTGCTACGTCGAACTTCCTGGAGAAGGGCTCGAAGCCGGGATACCGGACCAGTACCTCACACGGGCCGGAGCGCGCGGGCAGCGTGAACTCACCGCTCTCATCCGTTTCAGTGTCATGAGTCGCGCCGTTGCCCAGGATCACCCGCACCTGCGCCCCTACCAGTGGCTCGCGCGTGCCGCGCGCCAGGACGCGGCCGCTCAGTACCGGCGCCGACGCGAGTGGCTCGGCATCGGTGGACACAGGAGCCTCCGCGCCGGCGTCGGCGTGGACTTCGGCGTCTGCCCCGCCCGCCTCGGTCGTTTCGCGGGCGTCCTCTGCGCCGGCATCGGGGCTGGCATCCACGGCGATCGCCACCAGCAAGGCGGCGAGAATCGATCCGCTCACCCTACTGGCCCCCGTCTTGGCTGGGTGGATCCAGGGTGGTGATCCACACACCGTCACGGTCGGACGGCGCGCGACCCCGCACCACATACCCGACTCGCACGAACTGCGCGACAGGGTCGTACCATTGTGTAGCTTCGTTCACCGTGTGCGCTATGGTGCGGCCGCCGCCGCCCTCCACATACTGGACGACCAGATCGCCGGTTGCATCCTGGGCAGATTCATTGACCGTCCCGAAAATCCGCTGGGAGTCCACCGACACGTTTCCAATCGCATGGGCCACGACCTTCAACTCGCCGGTCTCGTGGTTGGCGAAGTAGAGGTCAGCCGAGCTAATCGAGACACTGGCCCAGAAGACCAAGATGTGACTGACGCCGCCATCGGTGCTGGGGCCGTTGATAAAGAAGTAGCTTTTTCCTCTAGCGTCGACGGTCATGCCCGGAGTCGAAATTTGGCGGGGCGGGTTGACTAGATCGGCGTCCTGCACCATCAGCGGTCCGTGGTCATACGGGTAGGCCACGGTCGCGGGCTGCGGGTCGACGTAGAGGAGATACTTGCCGTCGGGCGATATGCTNNTGGCTGTCGAGATACAGCTCCTCATCATACAGGCTTGGGTCGTCATCCCCTCGAGTCACGACTCCGACCAGGTTGACCAGAGGGGCCGGTAGGACCACAAAAGTGTCAGCGCCGGTCGTCAGATCAAGGGTGTGATACTCGGCGGGCGCACCTGCAATGGCACATTGCTGGTAGGCAAACAGGTCTTCGCTTGCGAACCCAGGCGCGAAGAGACAGGGATGCTCCGGGGGTAGCGCCAGGGATATCTCGTTGCCCGACTGTAAGTCGAGCACCGTGGTCGTGCCGGTGGAGAGAGAAAGCGCAGCGTACGTCTCATTCGGGCCGAGAGTGAAGCCGCTGACGTTGGCGTGCAGGTCATCTTTGGTGTCGGTCAGCTTGTCGAGCCGGCTCAGAACCTGATCGCTGCCCAGCACGAAGTAGGCCATGCCGCTGCCGGCGATTTGCGCGTCGAAAAGGTTAACGTTCGCCACGTCGCCCAGGCGGATCTGGTCCTGGCCGTCCCACAGAAACAGGCCCGGAGTTTCCCCTGGGGGAACCTGGCGGTAGAGCAAGCGGTTGTCGTATGCGCCGAGCGCGAAATTGGACACATTCTCAAAGGTCGCGTTGGACTGATAGTGCGGGTCCAGCCGCACCAGGGTGCCGACATGTTCCTCCAGCCCTCCACCCAGGCCTCCACTTGTGACCTGCTGCTCGTCAACCATGACGAACAAGGATCCATTTGCCGACGGCGTGGGCCATCGATCCGACCAGCCCGCGACGACCTCTCGCTGTTGCGTCCCATCGCAGGACGCGATCCACAGGTCCCTCACTGCGCCCTTGGCCGGAAGGTTGGCTGGGGCCAGGCGCCGATTGAGGGAAACCCAGGCGGCCCCATCCAGCGAGAGAAACCCGATATCGCCGAGGTCGCGGCCGGAGAACAGTTTGCGTCCCTCGGGCAGAGGGCCTGGCTGCAAACACCCGGCAGCGACCAAGAGGGCAAGAAGCGACGTGGGTCGGGAAGGGAACATGAGGCGGCCGATGGATGTCCAGTCTAGCGGAAGAACCGTCGAGCGGCGATGGCAACGCGATCCGAGTGTGGTCTAGTGCCTCCGGTCAGAAGAGCGGGCATGTTTCGGNNTCGGCCGCCCAAACGTGGCCGAAATTCTGACCGGAGGCACTAGGTCACATCGCAGCCTTGCGGCCGCAGCCCCTTGGCCGGCAGCCCCTACGAGGTTTCTTCGGTGAACTCGAGGGGGAAGCGTTCCTTCATCACGCGATTTACCGCCTCTTCCACCTCGTCCTCGGTGCGCAGGCGTAGGATTTCCTCAGTCAGCTTCTCCGCAGAGGCGATGCGCGAGGCGCGCACAATGGACTTGACCATGGGTATCTGGCGCGGCGCCATCGAGAGTGAGCGCAGCCCGAGTCCGAGCAGCACCCAGCAGAAGCGCGGGTCGCCGGCCATGTCCCCACACATGGACACCGGCTTTCCGGCGTTCTTGGCCGCCGCTGTCACCTGCTTGACCAGGCGCAAAATCGCCGGGTGCAGCGGGTGGTAGAGATAGCCCACGTGCTCGTCTTGGCGGTCAGCCGCCAGCGCGTACTGAATCAAGTCGTTGGTGCCGATGGAAAGAAAATCGCACTCCTCGACCAACAGGTCGGCGATGACGGCCGCGCTGGGTGTCTCGATCATCACGCCGATAGGGACCTCGGGATTGTGTTCCAGCCCGTCGCGCTGCAGTTCCGAACAAACATCGGAGCACAACTCACGTACCGTGCGCAGCTCAGCCACGCCGGAAATCAGCGGGAACATGATGCGCAGCGGGCCCACCGCGGCAGCCCGATAAAAGGCGCGCAACTGCAACTTGAATACGTCACGCCGCCACAATGAATAGCGGATCGAGCGTAGGCCCAGCGCGGGATTGTTTCCCGCCGGGATGCGCACCGAGGTGGGCAGCTTGTCTCCGCCCAAATCCAAAGTGCGAAAGCAGACGTCGCGGCCATCCATGGCCCGCAAGGCGGCCAGCGCGTGCTGGTACTGCTCCTCCTCGGTGGGCAGGGTGCTGCGTTCCAGATACAAGAATTCGGTGCGAAACAGCCCAATCCCGTCCGCGCCCAACTCGACCGAGATGGGCACTTCTTCCAACAACTCCACGTTGGCTGAGAGGTGCACGCGCTCCCCATCGAGCGAGATGGCAGGCGCCTCACGCGACCGGGCCAGGCGTTCGGTCTGCACCAGATCGCGCGCGGCCCGGTCGGCGTAACGGCCCTGCACCTCGAAGTCGGGCTCCAAGATGACTTCGCCGCGGCCGCCGTCCACGATCACGGTCATCCCGGTGCGGATGTGCTTGATGAACCCCTGCACCCCGGCGACCAGAGGCAGGCCCAGCGCGCGCGCCACCAGGGCTGCGTGCGAGGTCTTGCCGCCGCCCTCGGTGAAAAAGCCGCTCACGCCCGCGCGGCCGAGTTGGGTCACGTCGGCCGGCGAGAGATCGTGGGCGAACACCACCGCGCCTTTGGGCACGCCTTCATGCCCGGGCGGCGTCATGCCCATCAAATTGCGCAAGATGCGCTCGCCGATCATGTCGATGTCGCTGCGCCGCTCGCGGAAGTAGGCATCTTCAATACGCGCAAACACCGCCTGGATCTGGTCCAGCGCCCGCCGCAACGCCCACTCAGCCGACACCTGATCGGAGCTGATGATCCGCCGTGTCTCTTCGACCAGGTGTACATCGGCCAGCATCATCCGGTGCGCCTCGAGGATGCGGTACTCCTGACCGTCACCCTCCTGCTCGGCGATCTGCTGCTGGATGCGCCGTAACTGCGCGTCACTGCGGCCGATGGCGTCCTCGAAGCGACGCAGTTCATTGGCCACCTCGTCGGTGAAAATGCGGCGCTCCTGCACCTCCACCCGGCCGCCCAGGAAATGGGCCACCCCCATGGCGATGCCCGGGGACGCGCCCACGCCTGCCAGCCTAAGCATTGAACACCCCTTCGCCGAAGCCGTCGCTCACCAGCGCCGCCAATGCATCCACCGCCTGATCCGCGTCGACTCCACTAGCCGCGACGATCACTTCGGTGTCCCAGGCGGCGACCAGGGTCAGCAGACCCATGATGCTCTTCCCGTTGACCTGCGTGCCATCCTTGAGCACGTTGATATCGGACTCGAAGTGGTTGGCGAGCTGCACGAACCTGACCGCAGCGCGCGCATGCATGCCCAGGCGGTTGCGTATTTTGACCGAGCGTTGCGCCTGGCCAACATCCCCCACGTCAGCGTATCCCTCCCACGACGATCTTGCCGGTCAGCTCCGAGCCAATCCGAATCGCGCGACGGCCACACTCGCACAGTTCCTGGGCCATCTCCGCCGGCGAGAGGCGCGTGCGATCGATGGTGGCCAGCTTGAGCAGCATGGGCAGGTTCACGCCGCACAACACCTCGGCGGCACCTGTGCCGTCCAACATCGACATGGCCACATGAAACGGCGTCGACCCATAGACATCCACCATGATGAGCACACCAGCGCCGTCATCGACCTCGCTGCAAGCCCGCGCAACCCGTTGGGTGATTGCCGCGCTGTCATCTCCGGCTGAAGTGCAAGCCACCGTGACCCCGGGCAAGGTACCGACCACCCGGCGGGCCGCTTCCAGCATGGAAAAAGCCACCTGCTCGTGGGAGACAACCACGACTCCCACCATCGGCTTGAGCGTCCTAGTCGGCTGGGTGGACATGATTGCCCGTTTATTCTACCCGGTTTGGGTACGAACGCGATGTTGTTGTAACTCGACGCATTTGACTGTCTACGTGGTTCGCGCCTCGGGCGAGGGGCGACCCCGCCCGATGTCCCGGTGCCGGACCTCGACGTGAAAGGCCTGCAGGCGACGCGCCAGCTCGGCCGCGATGACGACCGAGCGATGGCGGCCACCTGTGCAGCCAATGGCCACGGTCGCGTAGGTCTTGCCTTCGCGTTCAAANNGCGGCGACGAAGAAAGGATTGGGCAGGAAGCGAACATCGAGCACGATGTCCGCCTCGGTGGGCAGCCCATACTTGAAACCGAAAGACTCCATGGTGACCGACAGGTTGCCTTCAGCCCGGCCGTAGCGGCCCAATACGATCGCGCGCAGCCCGTGCACGCTAAGCTCAGCCGTGTCGATGACCGTAGTGGCCTCTTGTCGAAGCGCGGCCAGGCGCATGCGCTCGGCCTGAATCCCGGCGCGGATGTCGGTCCCCGAAAGGGGATGGCGGCGGCGGGTCTCGGAAAAACGCCGCAGCAGCACCTGGTCAGGCGCGTCCAGAAAAAGCACCTCGATGGAGTGCCCGGCTGCCCGCAGATCGGACAGCACGCGGGCGGAATCGGCGAGAAACTCCCCGCTGCGCGCATCCACCACCAACCCCGCGCGCGTCACCTCTTCCCGCCCGGCCAGAAGCTCGATGAAACGCGGCATGAGGGTCATGGGCAGGTTGTCGACGCAGTAGAAGCCCAGGTCCTCGAGAGCGCTCTTGGCCGTGCTCTTGCCCGCCCCCGAGACGCCCGTGATGACGACCAGCTTCATCACTCACTCTACGTCGTCGCGGAAGCGCCGTTGCTGCGCATCGGCCAGGGCCTGGTCCAGTCTCTCCTGAAACTCGCGCGCCGAATGGTGGCCGCGCATCTGCAGCAAGCGATTGCGCGCCGCCACCTCCACCAGCGAGCTCACGTTGCGCCCCGGGCTCACCGGAATACGCAAGAGTGGCACCGACACGTCGAGAATGAGATGGGTCTGATCGTCGAGCCCGATCCGGTCGGCGGACTCCGACTCCTCCCAGCGCACCAGCTCCATCACCAACTCGATCTTCTTCTCGTCGCGCACCGCCGCCACGCCGAACATGTCCTTGATGTTGATGATGCCGACCCCGCGCACCTCCATGTGGTGCTTGATCAGCTCGGCCGCCCAGCCCACCAGAATGTTGTGCGAAGTGCGGCGCACCTCGACCAGATCGTCTGCGACCAGTCGGTGCCCGCGCATGACCAATTCCAGCGCCGCTTCGGACTTGCCCACGCCGCTCTTGCCCATAAGCAGGATGCCGATGCCGAGGACATCCATGAGCACGCCGTGGATGCTCGCCGAAGGCGCCAGCTCGCGCTCGATGAAGGACTGAATCGCCTCGATCGCTGCCGAGGAACGCAGCGGTGTGCGCAGCAGCGGCACACCCAGGCGGTTGGCGGCGTCGAACAGCTCAGCCGGAACATCGAGCCCCTTGGTGATGATGATGCAGGCGGGCTCGATGGCCATGAAGGTCTCGATGCCGTGTCGCGCCTCCTGGGGTGGCAAACTGGCCAGATACGACAGCTCGGTGGCGCCCAGGATCTGAACCCGCTCGGGCTGTACTTGGCGCACGAAGCCCGCCAACGCGAGCCCCGGTTTCTGCACCCGATTGACAGCGATACGGCGGCCCAGCCCCGCCTCACCCGCCAGCAGAACCAGTCTAAGCCCCGCACTCTCGCTCAGCAGAGAGCGCACCGTCAGAGCAGATGACAGGGCCGTGGGGCCGTTCAATACTTGGCGTCCTCTTCTTCAATGGTCTTGAACATGGCATCCCCGTCGGGCGCATCAATCAGGCGCTGACGAAAGACGGCGTCGCGAAACAGCCGCGACAGACGCGCCAGCGCCTTTAGGTGAACCCCGGTGGCGGCTGACGGCGCCACCAACATGAACAGCAGATGGGTGGGCTTGCCATCGATGGAATCGAAATCCAGCCCGAGAACCGAGCGTCCCAGCACACCCATCAGGCTGTCCACCGTGTCCAACTTGCAATGCGGAATGGCTATGCCATCCCCAATGGCGGTCGAGGCAAGCAGCTCGCGCTCCTCAAGCGCACGTCCCAGCGCCACGGCATCGATCCCGGGCTGCACCTGGGCCAGGTGTTGCGCCAGCTCGGTGAGAACTTCACCCTTGCTGGTCCCCCGCAACGTCGGGATGACGCAGTTCGAGTGAAGAAAATCCACGACCTTCATCGGCGCTCCGGCTGTCCGGGGGCTATTTCCAATCTTACGTTCCGGGAGCAGAGGCTCCAGTCTCGATAAGACCGTAGTTGCCATCCTTGCGGCGATATATGACCGAAATGGTCTTGGTGTCCACATCGGTGAACACCAAAAACTCTTTTTCCATGAGGTTGAGCTGCATCGCGGCATCCTCGACCGCCAGGTTGCGCACTTCCAGGGTCCGCTCACGCACCACGTGCACCTTGCCCTCCATCCCCTTGCCCAGCTCGAGTTCGCCGTCGCCGCCTGGCTGGGGCTCGAACGACTCAGGCGAGATCACGGCCTGACGGATGGAGAAGCTGGGCCCGCCGTGCGGCTTGTGCGTGCGAATCTTCTCCTTCCACTTGCGCACCTGGCGCTCGATGCGCGCGGCCGCCAGGTCCACCGACGAGTACATGTCCTCGGTCGTCTCGCGCGCCTGCAAGACGATGCCGTTGGGCAGGGTCAGGGAAAACTCGGCGGTGTGGTTGTGGTTGCGTTCCACAGAGAAGGTAGCGTGGGCTGCCAGAAGCTCGCGTTGGAAGTACTTGCGGATCTTGTCCAAGCGTTCTTCCGCGTACTCTCTCACCGCCGGGGAAGCCTCCATGTGGCGGAACGTCGTCGAAATCTGCATGCAGTGTGCCTCCATTCAAGGGGGTTCGGGTTTGGCCGTTGCTGCGAAGTCTAAAAGACCTGCCGGCGCTTGCTGCTGGAAAGAATCCTCAACTGCTCGCGGTACTTGGCGACCGTGCGGCGAGCGATCTCGATGTTCTGGTTGCCAAGAAGTTCCACGATCCGCTGGTCCGAGTGCGGGTGCTTGACGTCCTCGCTTTCGATGATCTGCTTGATTTTGAGTTTTACCGCCTCAGATGCCAGGTCGTCACCGTCGCTGCGGGTGATCCCCGAGTTGAAAAAGTACTTCAGCTCGAATATGCCCTGCGGGGTGTGGACGTATTTGTTGGTGGTGACCCGCGAGACGGTCGATTCGTGCATGCCAATGTCCTCGGCCACGTCGCGCAAGATGAGCGGCTTGAGGAAAGCCGCGCCCTTTTCAAAGAAGTCACGCTGGAACTTCAAGATGGACTCGGTGACGCGCACGATGGTGCGCTGGCGTTGCTGGATGGACCGGATCAGCCACTGGGCGCTGCGCAGGCGTTCCTGGATGTACTCGCGCGCCTTGGGCCCCTTGGAGAGCGCCATGCGGTAGAAATCGGAGATTTTCAGCTTGGGAAGACCGTCGTCGTTGGCCACCACGAAGTACTTTTCCCCGACCTTCTGGATGAAGACGTCGGGCGTGATATAGGTTGGTTCCTCGTCGGAATACGCGCTGCCCGGCTTGGGATCGAGGCCCATCACCACCTTGGCCGCTTCGTAGATCTCGTCCAGTGGTTGATCCAGATCCTTGGCGATCACCGCGTAGTTCTTCTTTTCGAGGTTCCCCAGGTGTCGGGTGATCATGCCCACCAGCACATCGTCGTCGGCGCCGATGTAGCGGGCCTGGATGAGCAGGCACTCCTGCAGATTGCGCGCGGCCACGCCTGGTGGATCGAATTCCTGAACCCGCTTCAGGATCTCCTCTGCGTGTTCCACCGTGACGCCCGCCTCCTCCGCGATCTCGTCTAGCGGCGCGTCCAGATATCCGTCGGGCGTCAGGTTCCCGATGATGAGCAGCGCCGCCCCTTCCTCTTGCGCGGTAAAATCACGCGAGAGTTTGAGCTGCCACTCGAGATGGTCGAAGAGTGAGGTGCCGCGGGTGAGCGTGGCCTCCAAGGAGGGAAGANNGTAGGTCGGCATGGGCGGGGCATTTGACTGGGACTCCAGATAGGTGTCCCAGTCGAAATCTGCAACCGCGTCCCCGGAGCGGGTGTCGGGCTTGACCTCGGTCGTGGTGTCGATTTTGTCCTCGGACATTCGCGCCACCAGGATCTCGGTCTCGCCGGCGCGTTCGGCTTCGGCTTCCGGCGCCGCGGCGGCCGACGGTTCCTCGCTAGACGGCGGAGAAGGCTTCTGTTGTTCCGCAGCAATCTCGACCGAATCCTCCAACACCGGATTCTCAAGCAGCTCCTCGCGAACCACGTCGACCAGCTCGACCCGGGAAAGCTGCAGCAGCTTGATGGCCTGCTGTAGCTGCGGCGTCATCACGAGCTGCTGCGACAGCTTCAGGTGCTGCTTGATCTCCATGGACATGGCGTCATTGCCCTGCTGTCAGGTAGCGTGCTCTTTGCCTCAACGATCGGTGGCTGGGTTCACTTCTTGATAGCATCGAGCGATGCGCCGGGGAAGGCAAAAGCCTCATGTGGTACACGTATTGCTTACATGGGCTTGACAAGTTGGATTCCCGATGTTCCACCTGTGCTCTATCGTTGAGTCGCCAATTGGCGCATTACGGCTTGAAGCCTGTGCAGACGGATTGGTGGCTCTGAGCTTGACGCGCCCACCTTTGCCTATCTCGCCAGTCCATGGCGGGGCACCCGATCGGGCACGCCGATTTCTGCGCCAAGGCGCGGCCTGGGTGCGTGCCTATTTTTCTGGCCACGCACCCCTGCCGCCCTTGCCACCGCTGGTGCCGCAAGGAACTGCGTTCCAGAAGGCGGTGTGGCGCCAAGTCGCCCGCATCCGGCCGGGCGCGACGACCACCTATGGCGAGATCGCGCGCAGGCTACACATGCCAGGTGCTAGCCGGGCAGTAGGCCAGGCGGTCGGCGCGAATCCACTTCCCATTCTGATTCCGTGCCATCGCGTGCTTGCGGCGGGCGGCAAGCTGGGTGGCTACTCCTCGGGTCTACGCCACAAACGTTGGCTCTTGGATCACGAAGGAATAGCTATTCCACCCAAAGGGCACTGAGGCCACAGAGCCGGAATGCAGAGAAGGATGGTCTGGCTCCTGCGCCTTCCGAACCCTTTCCTTCTCTTCCGATCTCTGCGTCCTCTGTGCCTCTGTGCGGAATAGCTAGCTACTCCGGCCTAGCCCGAAGCCGCAGTTGCGCCCTGGCCTCGACGGGGGACATGGCCCTTCCACCCGTACCAAACGATGTACAGGTAGCAGAGCGCGGGAATGATGAAGCAGTGGTGAATGCCGATTCGGTCGGCAATCGCGCCCTGGATCACGGGAACCAGGGCGCCGCCTACGATGGCCATGCAGAGAATGCCGGAGCCTTGGCTAGTGTGTTTGCCGAGGCCGGCAATGGCCAGGGTGAAAATCGTCGGGAACATGATTGAATTGAAGAGCCCCACCGCCAGCACGGACCACATGGCCAAAGCCCCCGAGGTGCTCATGGTGGTGACGACCAGCAGGGCGGCGACACAGGCAAATAGCGCGAGGATGCGGCCCGGCTTGAAGTATCGCAGAAGCGGCGTGCCGAGGAAGCGGCCGACCATGGCGCCTCCCCAGTAGTAGGGCAAGTAGGTCGCGCCCACTTTCTCGGGTAGGCCCGCGATGACGGGCTCCTTCAGGTAGTTGACCAGGAAACTGCCGATCGCCACCTCGCCCCCCACATAGACGAAGATGGCCAGCGCGCCCAGCATGAGGTGACGATAGCCGAAGGCGCTCTTGGGGCCTGCGGATCCGTCATTCTGGGCCGCGGTTGCCTCAGCGTCGCCGATCTTGGGGAGTTTCGACAGTGCGATGGCAACCGCCAGAACGAAGAGCGCGAGGGCAAGTCCCACGTAGGGTTTCTGCACCGAAGCTGCCTCGGCCAGCCGGTAGGCCTCGCGCGCGGCAGGGGCCATGGCTTTCAGCTCGTCAGCCGACTTGGCCACGGTTGCCAGGATGAGCGCGGAGCCAAAGAACGGCGCCACGGTCGTGCCCAGCGAATTGAGCGCCTGGGTCAACGTCAAGCGCGCGGAAGCGGTCTCGGGTTTGCCAAGAATGGCAACAAACGGGTTGGCCGCCACCTGAAGCAGGGTGATTCCGGCGGCCAGGATGAACAGGGCCAGCAGGAAGATCGCGTAGGAGCGAATTCCGGCGGCCGGGTAAAAGGCCAGGCAACCCAGCCCCACCACCACCAGGCCGATGATTATGCCGTTCTTGTAGCCGACCCGGCGGACGATCTGGGCCGAGGGCAGCGACACGATGAAGTAGGCGGTGAAAAAGGCGAACTGGATCATCATCGCCTGCGCGTAGTTGAGGTCGAAGACCACCTTCAGGTGGGGAATGATGATGTCATTCAGGCAAGTGATGAACCCCCACATGAAGAACAGAGTCGAGAGAACTGCCAGGGCGCCGAGATAGCTCCGGGGCTTGCCGTTCGTGGGAGACGCTTGGCGTGAGGCTGAGGGAAGTGGTGGTCCGGCCATTTGAGGTCCTTTTGTGCTGGCTGCCGATGAGTTGGACGGAAATGAGGGTTTTGTGCCCGCGCTCGACTGCGCATGATACACGCGACCGCGGAAATTCCGACGGCTTCTTGAGATTCAGTTTTGCACGGTCGAGGAAGGTGCGCATAATCGACTCCATGGTTCGCACTTTGTTTAGACTTCCGGCCGGCCTGGCGGCGGGCTGGTTGATGGTCCTTGTTGCCGGGTGCGGCAGCAGCTCTGCCAGCCCCGACAACTCCGACGCGGACTGGCCAGGGGAAGGCGAGGCTGACGCGAGTTCCGTCTTGCCGGAGGCCGACGCTGGTTTGTCGCCCGACACGCCTGGCCCGGCTGGCGCTGATAGCGATGCATCCCCTCCACCTGACACGTATGGCGCCTCCGATGCCGGCACAGTCTCCACGGATTCCTATGGGGCTGACCTGGGGATCCCACCAGCCCCGGTCACGGTTGTCGTGCTACCCGACACGCAATACTACTCGTCCAACTTTCATGACATTTTCCCTGCCCAGACAGGCTGGGTCGTCGCGCAGAAGTCTGCTCGCAACATCGCAGTGGTGCTGCATGTGGGCGACATCGTCGACGGGCCCGGCGACCCGGCTCAGTGGACGGTCGCGAACTCATCCATGCGACTTCTGGACAATGGCCTGATTCCCTATGTCCTTGTGCCTGGCAACCACGACACCGACGCCAATCGTGCGGGGCCGATCGATAACTATTTCGCGCCCGCGACCATGCCATGGATCACCGGAACCATGACTGCAGGCCAGATCGAGAACAACTACGCCTTGGTCGACATTGGGCCGCAGCAGTGGCTGGTCTTGGGTCTGGAATTCGGGCCGCGCGACGCTGTTCTCACCTGGGCCGATGGGGTGTTGAAGACCTATCCGGCGCTTCCCACGATCATCGTGACCCACGCATATCTGTACGGGGACGGGACTCGCTACAACTTCGCGGTCTACGGTACGACCCAGTCTTTCATCCCGCAGGTCTACGGCTATACCCCCAGCGAGGGCATTAACGACGGCGAGGAGATCTGGCAAAAGCTGATCGTGCCCAACCCGAACGTGCGCCTGGTGTTCTGTGGCCACGACAGCAGAGCGGCACGACTGACCAGCCTGCGCGCGGACGGCTCAGCCGTGCACCAGATGCTGTCCGACTATCAGTGGTTTGACAGTCTCGGTGGCAGTGGCTATCTGCGGGTGCTGGAATTCGACTACGGCCAGAAGCAGATTCGCGTCCAGACCTACTCGCCCTACCTCGACCAGTTCCTGACCGACGACGCGAACCAGTTCACCCTCAGCCTAGATCTTTAGAACTCTTGCGGCAGTTGCTGTAGCTGCGCCACCGAGAAGACCGGGCCGTCTTTGCATACGTAGTAGGGCCCGATGTTGCAGCGGCCGCACTGGCCCAGGCCGCACTTCATCTTCATTTCCAGGGTGGTGAAGATGCGTTCAGCGGCAAAACCCAGGTCTTTGAACACGGGCAAAGTCAACTTGATCATGATGGGCGGGCCGCAGGTGATGGCCACCGCGTTCTCGGGGCTGGGCGCGGTCGCGCGCAGCACAGTGGGCACGAAGCCCTCGCGCCCCTTCCAGTTGGCGTCGCCCTTGTCCACCGTGACCACCAATTCAGTGTTGGGCGCCTTGGCCCAGATCTCGCGATCCGCCGCGTACATCAGATCGCCCGGGCTGCGCGCGCCGTACACGATGGTCAGCTTGCCGTACTCCGCGCGCTGATTGAGTACATGGCAGATGATGGGCCGAAGCGGCGCCAAGCCGATGCCGCCGCCGGCAATGACGATGTTCTTGCCCTTCCATTCCGCCACCGGGAACGCCTTTCCGTAAGGACCGCGGAAACCGATGATGGCGCCCGCGTACAGATGGTGTAGCGCCTCGGTGTGGGCGCCCACCCGCTTGGTGGTCACGGTCAGTCGCTCGGGCTTGGCGGGATCGCCGGCAATCACAAAGGTGGATTCGCCCTCGCCAAAGGCCGAGATCTCGGCGAACTGGCCGGGCAGATAGCGGAAAGCCTTGCGCTCGATTTCGTCGAGCAGCTCGAAGTGGAAGGTGACCGTGTCCGCGGTCTCGTCGATGCGCTCGCTGATTCGCGCGGCCAGCGGCAGCAAGGGATCACGCAACACGTTCGGCCTCCTGGTTGATGCGCTTCATGATCTCGAACACGTCGGCGAACAGATGCCGGTCGAGCGGGCACAGCTCCACGCAACGTCCACAGCCCGTGCAGCCGACCAGGCCCGGATTCTGCGTCGGAATATAGGAGAATTTGTGCAGCACGCGCTGGCGCAGGCGACTGGCCGCGACCTGGCGCGGATTGTGGCCACCCGCCATGCGGGTGAAATCAGAGCGCTGGCAGTTGTCTACGATGCGCAGCCGCTGGATTTCTCCCTTGAACGATTCGTCGTCGACGGTGAAACACTGGCAAGTCGGGCAGTACTGCGTACACACGCCGCAGTTCATGCAGGAGGTGCCGAGTTCGCGCCAGATGGGGTGGTCGAAGTTCGCGTACAGCGCTTTGGGGTCGGGCAGGCCGGTCCACCACTCGGGGCGCGGGCCGGGCCGCGGCGCCGCTAGGGGCACGGCCGTGCCGCCCGCTACGCTGGCCAGGAATTCCTTGCCACGCGCGCTGCTGGCCTGGGCCACGAAGCCGTCCGCTTGCGGGGTCAGCATGACATCGACCGCGTCCTTGTCGTCGGGACCAAAGCCGAACACGCCGCAATAGCAGGTGGGGCCGGGCTGGCACGCGACGCCGACCAGCAGAAGGCTTTCGCGTCTGGCTTTGTAGTGCGGATCCACATACGGCGCCTGCAAGAAAGCACGGTCGAGAAGCAGCAGGGCGCGGGCGTCGCAGGGGCGAACCCCGAACACGCTGCCCGGAGTCTCGTCGGGCTTGGCCGGCTCGATCTCGGCCGGGCCTGCGCCAGCCTTCCAGCGCGCGATCTCGCGCCGGGGCGGCGTGAACAGATCCTTGACCGGTCGCCGCGGCCGAATCGGGCCCAGCTCGGGCAACGCCTCGACCGTGGCCCAGCGGCCAGCGTCGTTGGGCACCCAGATCGCGCCGCGCTTGCGAAGCGCCGCTTGAAGTGACTCGCGCGAAAGCTTCATGCCATCAGCCACGATGGGGTCCTCCCAGCCAGCTATCAGGATCTTCCGGGTTGAAAAGCAAGAACGGCCACTTGCCGCCCTGCTTGACCCCGGTCTCGAAATCGAACAGCTCCTCGACGTCCTCGGCCAGGCACAGATCGAGCAGGTGCATGGGCACGCCCTCGGGACAGGCCCGCTGGCACTCGCCGCAGTCGACGCAGCGGCCGGCGTGGTGGAAGGCGCGAATCATGTGCCACATGAGATTGGACGACGGCTTGGCGGTCTGCTCGATCCAGCGCGGGGCATTTTGGTCCGTCACGCACACCGTGCAGTTGCACAGCGGACAGACCTCGCGGCAGGCGTAGCAGTGGGTGCAGGGCTCGAATGCCTTCTGCCAGAAGGCGAAGCGCTCGGCCGGGGTCATGGCCTTGATCTTGGCGATGGTTTCGGCGCGGGTTTTCTCCGGCTTGGGCAGCGACGAGGTATCGCCGACTGCGACATCGGCCAGCGGCGAGACGTGCATCTCGCAGCGCTGGCAGCGTTCATCCAAGCTCTTGCCGTCGGCTTTCACCCCCGGACAGGCCACCGCAATGGCCACGATCTGCTCGCGCGCAAAATCGCCCTCGGTGATGCGCATGCTGACCGCCCGGCCGTCGCAGCCCTTGACCACAATCCCTACCGGCAGCGGTAGGTCGCGGTTCAGGCCGCGGGCCAAGTTCTGCACGCAGCGTTCGTCGAAGATGAGGGTGTCCACGTCCTCGGGCCGCGTGATGAGCGTGGCCACCACAGCCTTGGACAGCGGGTGCTCGCGATAGCCGAGCACGGACTTGACTTTGCCCTCGGCAAACAGGCGCTTGATGGCCTGGCGCAGGGACTGGTTCACGACGCC
>PMKP01000388.1 GCA_003157775.1 Myxococcales bacterium
GCCGACGTGCTGTTCGGCGACTACAACCCGGCCGGCCGGACCTCGGTGACCTGGTACCAGTCTCTGAACGACATACCCGCCAAGACGGACTACGATATCCGCAAGGGGCGGACCTATATGTACTTCTCGGGTACGCCGCTCTATCCGTTCGGATTCGGTCTGAGCTACACGACCTTCACCTACTCAGCCCTGCGCGTAAGTGCTGCGACCCTGGCGCAAGGCGGTTCGGTCACCGTCAGCGTGGACGTGACCAACAGCGGAACGCGCGCGGGGGATGAAGTCGTCCAACTCTACGTGAGCTACCCAACCACCACCGGCGTGCCTCGACCGATCAAGCAGTTGCAGGGGTTCCAGCGCATCAATTTGGCAGTCGGCGCGACCCAGACCGTGAACTTGCCTCTCACCTACGCCCAGCTCGGGTATTGGGACGCGACCTCGAGCAGTTTCAAGGTCCAGTCAGGCACAGTGCACCTGATGGTTGGGGGCTCGTCGGTGGACAAGCGCTCTGAAGCGGACCTGACCGTGCAGTAGCACTGCTGCATCGATTCTTCGATTCAGCGACGGCCGACGACGCGCTGGCGGCCCCGTGAGTCCGGGTCATGCCCGCTCCGGAACTGTTTGCGGCGAGGGCAGAATGGAGCCACCATGGTCCAAAATGGTGGCCAGGCCGCGCATCGCCCTTTCGTGCCTTCTGGTGACCTCCCTATGCGGTTGCAGCGGCGGGGGGCAAAGCGCCAAGTGCGTTCCTGACGCCAGCGTCGACTGCGTGTGCCCTAGCGGGCAGTACGGCATTCAGACATGCACTTCGGCTAGCACGTCGGGGGCGTGCGTGTGTGTGGCGCCCGCAGTAGACGATGGGGGCGCGGGCGGCAGCGATGGTGCCGCCACCAGCCCACCCGAAGCTGCCGCCGCCCAAACAGGAGTTTTTGTGGCGACTGGCAGCATGACCGTGGCAAGGTTTTTCCATACGGCGACGTTGTTGCCGAGTGGGCAGGTGCTCATCGCCGGTGGAGCGACCAACGAGCCATATGAGAGCGCGGAGCTGTACGACCCAACCGCCGGGACATTCACGGCCACCGGCAGCATGACCGTGGGCAGGTGGAGCCACACGGCGACGCTGTTGCCAAGTGGGCAGGTGCTCATGGTTGGCGGCGAAGGTGGCCTCAGCGACACCCTCGCGACCGGCGTCAGCGCCGCTCTCGCGAGCGCAGAGCTATACGACCCAGCGGCTGGGACATTCACGGCCACTGGCAGTATGGCCATGGCAAGGTATTCCCACACGGCGACGTTGTTGCCGAGCGGGATGGTACTCATTGCCGGCGGAACCGGTGACGACGGGGATCTTGCGAGCGCGGAGCTGTACGACCCAGCGACCGGAACATTCACGGCCACTGGCAGCATGGGCACGCCAAGGTGGAGCCACACGGCAACGTTGTTGCTGAGTGGGAAGGCGCTCATCGCCGGTGGAGCACATGGCGGCTCTCTCGCGAGCGCGGAGCTATACGACCCAGCGACCCGGATGTTCACCGCCACCAGCAGTATGGGCGTGGCCAGGCAGGGGCTTACCGCGACGTTGTTGCCCGGTGGGCTGGTGCTCATCGCCGGCGGACAGGGTGTGGTCGGCGGCAAGTTTCTCGCGAGCGCGGAGCTATACGACCCAACCGCCGGGGCGTTCATTGCCACCGGCAGGCTTGGCGTGGCAAGGGCGGGTCACACTGCGACGTTGCTGCCCGACGGGGAGGTGCTCATCGTCGGCGGAGATGCTGGCAATGACTGTGGCTACTATTGCTCAAGCGCCGAGCTATATGACCCATCCTCCGGGACGTTCACGGCAACCGGAAGGCTGACCGATACGCGGCAGTACTTTACCGCGACGTTGTTGCTGAGCGGGCAGGTGCTCATCGCCGGCGGAGTCGACTGGCAGCCTGAGAACGAGGAGCTATATGAATAGCTCTCCGACGGCCGTTAGATCGCAAGAATGCGTGGCTGGCCCGACCAGGTTGTGCCAGCGCCGGGCGCTGGCGGCGCTCGTCGCAGTCACAGTGGCTGGCTGTCTGCCCTCTGGAAGTGCACCGATGGGAAGACATCTTCTTTCTGACCGCACCCTGACGGGCGTGCACTTTTCGCCCTCCGAGACCGACGGCGTCCCGTCCTACTTGCTCGTCACCGGCCCGGCGCGGGATATTCCCGAGGAAGGCGGTGTCAGGCCGCCGCCGTTGACGGTCGCCGATCTCTACCAGATTCCCGTGGACGCGGCATCGGGAACGGCGCCTGGCCTCGAGGGCGCGAATCTGCTGGCCGAGAAATGTCTTGTCCCGATTGACGATGCCCCAGACTACGCGGTGCAAACTGACATTCGCGGCCGCCTCTTGGTCATGCGCTACATTGAAGCAAGCCCGGCGTTTGACGCTTTTCGCATCGATCTTGCGACCGGGACGCAAGACCCGCTGGAGAGATATGCGGACTATTGGCCCTCCTATCCGCCATTCGTGTTGTCGCCAGGGCGGACACGCGTGCTGGTAGGACGGTTCAACATAGGCGTCTTCGAGCTAGATGGAGAGAATACCTTCTTGTTCTCAAACGCTGGCGACGCGACCTTTGTCGGCGAGGATCTCTACTATGGCGGCGGGTTGCCCCCAATCTACCAGCCGCTGGATCTCTGGCGCCTGACGCCCGACGGCCAGCCAGAACTGGTCGACCACAACGCAAGTCCCTTTGTCACCTTCGCCACCGACCGAGGGCCTCGCCTGATCGTGGAACGCGAGCTTCAGACGCAGGATGGGACGCCAGATTATCGTTTCTCGCTCTTTGATCCGGCAACTCTACAAGAGGCGCCCCTCATGTCCACGGGGAACCCCGGCTGGTCGTTGAATCCAGACCCAACCCTGGCCTCCCCCGACGGGTTCTGGTTGGTCTGGTGGACAGTTGAGCTCACGCTATTCAACTGGGTCACATTCGAGACTCACGCAATCGACCCTGCCACCTCCAGTAGGATCTCCTTCTGGGAGTGGCGACCGGGGCACGATGAATTATGGCTCGCCATGGACGATGGAACCCTGGGCATTTGGAAGCCCGAAACCGGCGTTACGGCAATGCCAGTGGCGCCAGTCCAGAATACTCAGGCCCCGAACAGCAGGAAGTCCGCTTTCACGAGCGACGGAAACTATTGGTTCTCGCTCCGGCCAGGCCATGAGCCAGGCGGGCAGCCGGCGCTCTACGTCGGTTCGGCCGACGATCCCAGCGGCCCCGCTTTCCAGGTCACCCCCGCAGGGGCCCAAATATACTCGCACTGGGAGCTGGCAGACGGCAGGATCCTGGCTGGGGCCTGGACTACGACCGACTACCGCAAGGACTACTATCTGGTTGACCCACGCACTGGTGCTTTGCAGGGGCTTGCTGTCAATGGCCTGCTGGTAGCGCTCGGCCACACCAGGGCTTTGGCTCACGTCAATTGGGAGGCCGGCCCTGCAAGCGGCGATCTCTGCCTGATCGACTTGGCGACCGGCGCGCAAACCCTGCTCGCGCAAGACGTCTACGCCGCGGACGTGGACCCGGGAGTACACGCTGACGTTCCAGCCGGAACCGATGCCTTGGCGCCTGGTACGCGCATCGCCTTCCTGGTCCGCAATCGCATCGACTCGCCCTACGACGGGGTGTGGCTCGCCGAGCTGCCGTGATTGCGCTGTTGCTGTTCCTGGCGGTCGAAGCGCATCCCGTCCCCGATGCGGGGACTGGTGCTGACGCTGACATGCCGGAGCCAGATCCAGACGCGGCTGCGCTGGGCGATGCCGGCCCAGTTCCGCCCGACGGAGGCGTGAGAGACACGTTGCCCATGGGCACGCTGCGCGGGCGGGTGCTGGCCAAGGGCACACGCACGCCTGTGTTCGCGGCGGCCATCACCGTCGATCAGAACCCCGCCGGAGAAAGCGACGTTGACGGCAAGTTCGAGACGACCGCAGCTTGCGGGCTTCGCCGCATTGCCATCCAGGCCCCCGCCTTTGAGACTGCTGAAGTGGCGCACGATGCTTGTGCTGATCCGGCGCCGCTCATCGTCAGGCTGGCGCCGCTGGAGAATGCGCCGGTCTATGAAACTGTGGTCACCGCCCAGCCGCCGCAACCCGCGCTGACTATAGTGGGCCAAGAGCTGACCAAGACGCCCGGCTCGCTTGGCGATCCCTTTCGCACTATCGAGTCGCTGCCCGGGGTGGCGACCGTGGCCTGGCCGCTGCCCATCTACGCCATTCGCGGGGCGAATCCGGGAAACACCGGATTTGTTCTCGATGATCTGCGGGTGCCGGCCCTGTTTCACCTGGCTCTCGGCCCCTCAGTCATTCACCCGTACTTTTTCGACGAGCTCTCTTTCTACCCAGGCGGCTACCCGGCTCGCTATGGACGCTATGTCGCCGGGCTGGTCTCGGCGCAGACGCGCCAGCCGGGCAGTGACATGGTTCACGCGTCGGTCGACGTGCGCTTGTACGACACGGGAGGCCTGGTCTCGGTGCCTCTGCCCGGGGGCAACGGCGCCGTGGTCGCGGCCGCTCGTTACTCGTTCACCGGGCCTCTCATCTCGATGGTCAGCCCCGGCTTCAGCCTGAGCTACTGGGACTACCAAATACGTGCCGATCGGAATCTCGGGCGTTTGCACTTGACCCTGCTGGCCTTGGGATCGGAGGACGCACTGACGTACACGGGAGGTACGGCGCCCTATGGGGTACTGATGCGCTTTCACCGGGTCAGCCTGCGCGCGCATATACCGGTCGGCAACGGCCAAGTCATCGCTCAACTAGCCGCGGGGTATGACCACAGCAAGGCACCAATCGTCAACCTCAACCAGTTGTCCATGGCGGCCCAAGCTTATAGCGTGATGCCCCGCCTGGCCTATCGGCGGCCGACGAAATGGGTGGATTGGGAAGCTGGCTTCGACGGTGAACTGCAATGGCTAGCGCCCATTTCCTCAGTCGAGCAGGTGGGCGACTCCGACCTAGGGCGCAAGCGCACCGCCCGACTTTTCGCCGGATATGCCTCGGCCACCATCCGCGCCGGCAGCCGCTTGCTGCTGACCCCAGAGGTGCGCGTGGACAGCTATGCTATCAGCGGCGTGGAGAGGGCGGATGTGGGACCGCGCCTGGGCGTGCGCGTACTGCTCGAACCGATGACCTGGATCGAGGTCCGTGGCGGCCGTTTCAGCCAACCGCCCAGCCTGACGTTGCAGATCCCGGGCGCCGAGAATTTCGGGTTGGCGCTCTACGGACTGCAGACCTCATGGCAAGCATCGCTGGGTGCCGGGACGAAACGACTGCGCGGCGTTGAAATTGAGCTGACCGGCTACGTGCAGCGCTACCTGCTGACCGACTTGCGCGATCCGACCGTGTCCTGGCCTGATCCGTTGGCGAGTGACTTTCTGGTTCGGCGGGACGCCCGGTCCTACGGCGCGGAGTTGCTGATTCGCCGTCCGGCGAGCGAGCGTTTGCACGGCTGGCTGGCCTACACCATTTCGCAGAACCAGCGCGCACTCGGCGGGGGCGTGATCGGGCCATCGGACTGGGATCAGCGCCATATTCTCAACCTGGTACTGGGATACCGGCTCGGCCGCAACACCTTCGGCGGCCGCGCCCACCTGAATACTGGGCGTCCAGTGCTGATCCAGGGCAGCGATGCCGAGAACTTCGTTCGCCTGCCCACCTACTATCAGATCGATTTGCGCGCGGAGCGTAGGTTCTTGTTCGACAGGTTCGCACTAGATGTCTATCTCGAAATGGTGAACTGCACATTCAGTCGCCAGATTTTCGACCTGGGCCAGAATACCTCGGGCCAAATCGTCGAAGACAGCCACCGGATTGTCTTGCCGTCGCTGGGCGTGCACGGGGAGTTCTAGTCGCGTGGGAAGCCCGCCGGCTCCCCCTACGGGGGCTTCGGGACGGACAGCCCACCCGGCCCGCCCCGCGCGCTTCGCGCGCGCCCTCGTCGCCGGCGGCGCGTTCCTGGGTCAGTGAAAGTACCGTTCTTTGAGCGCGAGAAAGCGTTTTTCGACCAAGTGGAACAGCAGTTGGGCGGCGGCAAAAGTGATGAGCCAGAAGAAGACGATAGCTAGGCCGAGATTCACGAGGGTCGGCCGGCGCGGCACTGCGAACAGGAGGAGCATGCCCAGGTCCATCACCGGCAGGTGCAGAAGGTACATGCCGTACGAGACGCGACCCACGGCAACCAAAGGCCGAAATTCGAGTGCGCGACACAACCAGGTATTCGGCCGCCGGGTCAACTCAAGTAGGAGGATGGCCGTGGTCAGTGCCAGCAAGGAAAACCCGGCCGAGAATCCGATGGGCTTGCCAACCGGGCTAACCGACATGGTACTGGTTGCGACCAGCAAGCCAATGAGGACGGCCCCGGCACCCAAGAGCAGCCGGCGGGTCGAATCGCGCCAGGCAATGCGGCCGGCCAAGAGCGCGGCCAGGCCGCCCCAAAGAATACTGTCGAGCCGGTAGTGCGAGGCGAAGTGGACAGCCAGCGGTTGGTCCCAGCCGCTGGTTATGGCGAGATGGCGAAGTACCGGGAGCGTGAGGCAAACCGCGAGCGACACCGCCACGCGAACCCTGGTTCGCTTGACCAGGAACAGGAAGATGGGCCAGAGGAGATAGAAATGCTCCTCCACGCACAGAGACCAATACACGTTGTAGGCTCCGCGCGGAAGCAAGACAGTATGGCCGGTCCAACCTGGCCCATACGACATGAAGTAGTTTGCCCAGAAGGTGGCGTAGGGCAGAAGCCCGAGGGCCGAGTGCTTGATCTCGTCTAGGCCCGCCGAAGGCACGAAGGGATAGCGAGCCAGCAGGCAGGTTTCCAGCGCGAACACAGCGTAGAACGCGGGCAAGATGCGGAACACGCGACGCAGGTAGAAGCGGCCCAGGCTGAAGCGTCGTGGCCGCCCGGCAAGCACCTGGCGCTCCTCTTCGCGCAGAAGTAGCGAGGTGATGAGAAATCCGCTGAGGCCGAAGAACAGATCCACGCCGGCCCATCCCGCCATCAGCCAGGGCCGCACCCAGCCCAAAGTCGCGTCGGGATAGACCGTGGTGCCTACCGCGTGATACGCGATCACCATCAAGATGGCGAGACCGCGCACACCGTCGAAGCTGCGCACGTGAAACCGGCTGGGCGCGCCTGCGGCGGGGGGCGGCTGTGCAGGCGTTGCGGGCTCGAGGCTCAAGGTCACGCGTCCATTAAACCACGGGACGCGGTTCGCGCGGGCTACCGCGAGCTGCGCCGCTTGCGCACGCGCAGGTACTCGGCCTGTTGCTCGCCAATGAGCCAGCTTGGCTCAGCCAGGACGTCGTCAAACAAGGATGACGTGGGCGGTGCCCCGGCGGGCTCTTCGCTGGCGATCGCCGCGCGGATTTCGTCGTCGATGCGCTGGCGCGCGGCGGCTTGCGCCTCGACCGTCAGGATCTTCTGCGCGTCTAGCCAGATGCCGAAACGGAGCAACGGATCCTTGCGCTGCCACGCCGCCGCCTCGGCCGGATCGCGGTAACGACTGGGATCATCAGTGGGGCCATGGGCGCCCAGGCGATAGGTGACGGCCTCGACAAAGCTGGGGCCGTTGCCGGCGCGCGCGCGATCTACCGCCTGCTTGATTACGGCGTAGAGCGCGAGTACGTCGTTGCCGTCAACTCGGATAGACGGCACGCCAAAAGCCAGGCCCTTGATGGCGATGCTGCGCGCGGCGGTCTGGCTGGCCAGTGGCGTGGAGATGGCCCACTGGTTATTCTGGCAGACGAATACCACCGGCGCCTTGAACACGGCCGCGAAATTGAGGCCCGACTGAAAGTCATCTTCGCTGGTGCCGCCGTCGCCCACGAAGCCGACAACCACCGTGTGCTCACCGCGTATGCGCGCGGCCCAGGCCAACCCGGTGGCGTGTGGCATCTGTGAGGCCACACTTGAGGACCCGATGACATGGCGGATGGCGCGTGACCCGACCTGGCCAGGCATTTGCCGGCCGTGCCCGAGGTCATTGGTGTTGCCGAGCATCTGCGCCAGGTAAGTGCGAAGGGGCAAGCCGCGGTAAAGCGCCGCGCTCGCCTCCCGTAGAGCCGGGACGAAGTAGTCGTCGGGAGCCAGGGCGTGGGCCGCCGCAATCACCCCGGCTTCCTGACCGCGCGCTTCCAGATACAGGCCAATGCGGCCCTGGCGCTGCATGGTCAGAAGATGCTCATCGAGCAGCCGGCCGCGCAGCATGCCCTGATACATGCGCACCAGCTCTCCAGCTGACAGCGCGGGCACGGCCGCGTGCGTGCGACCGTTCTCGTCGAGGATCTGCTGCAGGCCGATGGCCCGCGCCTCGTCCGCATCGGAGAAAGCCTCGATGCTTTCCGCCTGGCTCTGGCCCGAGCGAACTTTGCTGGTGGGAGGCTTGTCCGCCATCCTAGTGCTGCCCGCCAGAAAAGGTTGGAGGGATCCGTGGCGTCCCCTCGGGCAGCACGCGAGCGCA
>PMKP01000448.1:0-19127 GCA_003157775.1 Myxococcales bacterium
CGCGCCCTCGCGCTCGGCCTCGCCGTGCCCTCCCGTGGCCGCGCAAAGATGCTCGCGTTTCACCTGACAGGCGGCGGCGCTGCGAGTCAAGACGGCCAATACCCGTTTGCCACTCATGCACCCGGACGCCTCATCAGTATATAGTCGTGGCTCGAAATGCCGCGGCTTGCGAGTACCGCATTGGTAGTTGATGGAACGCGGTCTTCGTCTATCCAGATACTAGGCGCAAGGGGGCTACCAGGTGGTTGACGAGAACCAAGCCGCCAGCGCCTTGGTGGGTGTCGTTCTCGACGGCTCGTATCGCATCGAAACCCTACTGGGCGAGGGAGGAATGGGGGCCGTCTATCGTGCGACCCAACTCCGGCTCGACAAGCCCGTTGCGGTCAAGGTGATGGCGCGCGAATTGGCCGCAAACCAGGAAGCTCTCGAACGCTTTCGCCGGGAAGCTCGGGTGACGAGTGGATTGGGCCATCCGAACATCGTGCAGGTCTTCGATTTCAGCGCCACGCCGACCGGCGAGCCCTTCTTTGTCATGGAGTTTCTCGAAGGCGAAGACCTGGACCACCGCCTGCGTCGGGTTGGACGCTTGCCGATTTCCGACGTGGTCCACGTCGTCAAGCAAGTCGCGTCTGCCCTGGCTGCCACTCATGCCAAGGGGATCGTCCACCGCGACCTCAAGCCCGGGAACATCTACCTGCTGGACATCGCGGGTACCAAAGACTTCGTCAAGGTTCTCGATTTCGGCATCAGCAAGGTGCGCACGGCCTCGACCAAGCTCACGCGAACGTCGTCGGTCATGGGAACGCCGAATTACATGTCGCCAGAGCAGGCCAGAGGTCAGATTGAGGACATCGACGAGCGTACTGACCAATGGGCCCTGGCCTGCATCGCCTGGGAGTGTCTGTCGGGCCAAGGACCGTTCGTGGGCGAAAACGTGCCATCGATTCTGTTCCAAATCGTGCACGAGCCGCCGCCCTCGCTCTTGCCCAAGGTCGCCGGCCTGCACCCGCAGGTCGAAGAGGTGTTGCTGCGCGGGTTGGCCAAGAACAAGAACGACCGCTTTGCCAAGGTGGACGACTTCGCGGCCGCACTTGAGGCCGCCTTGACCGGAAACGCCGGCCGAGCGGTGCCGAGGGTATCGCGGACGGAGCAGGTGTCCCAGGCCGCGGTGGACAATGGTCGCGCCGGGACGTCGGCTCCGGCCAGCACCTTCTCGCGCACAGCGGGGGAACTGTACGACGAGATGGACCTGCCGCCCACGCGATCGAAGGTGTGGATCTGGGGCGCGGTCGTCGGCGCCGCGGCGATCCTGGTCGTGGGTGCGGTCCTGCTCTTCCGGTCTGGCGTTTCGCCCAAACCGGTTGTGGCCACTCCGCCCGCCGCGGCGGCGGTCGAACCGGCGCCACTGCCCGTGGCAACACCGCCCGCAGTGCCCGCCGCGGTGCTCTTCGAGCAGCCGGAAATCAAGCCGGAGTCGCCGTCCCCAAGTCCGAAGCCGCTCGCGGAATCCAAGCCCAAGAAATCCCGGCGCGCGGTCGTGCCTGCGCCCAACGGAGCCTCGTCCGATGACGTGCGCACCGTGCCCGCACCACCTCGACCGGCCGAGAAATCCAAGAAAGGGACCCAGGACGAATGGCGCCTCGATTGAAACTGGTTTGGCTTGTCGTTGCTTTGTCGACTGTAGCCGCGAATCTGCCGCGCCTCGAATCGGCGGCCCTCGCCGCGGGCTTGGACGCGAAGGGTGAGGCCACGGCAAGAGAAGCATCGGGACTCTACCGGCAAGGGCTGTACGAGGATGCGGCCAAGCTGTTCGCCAAGCTCGTCCTCGACTATCCCGACATGCTGATCTTCGAGCGCAGTTTGGGTGCGTGTTTCTACTACTTGCGCAAGCCAGAGCCCGCCTTGTCGAATCTGCGCAACTACCTCGTTCATCGCAAAGACATTCCGGCCGACGACAAGGCCGTCGTGGATCGCTGGATCGACGAGATGGAGAAGCTGCGCGCACAAAACGCCGCGGCTGCCCCCGCCGCACAGGTGCCGCCGCCAGTGGCGATGCCCGCGGCTTCGGCGGCCGTGTTGCCGGCTCCGCCTCCGGAACCAGCAGTTGCCGGCCCGCCGGTGCCGGCACCGGCCACGGGTTCGGCCCCGGTCATCGGCTTGCCGGTTCCGGCGCCCGAGACGCCAGCCGCCCTGAATGTTTCCGCGCAGCCCGCGCCGAGCGAGAGCCCGGCCGAGGCCGCGCCCGTCTACAAGCGCTGGTGGTTCTGGGGCACGATCGGGGCCGTGGTGGCGGCCGGTGCGGTGACCGCGGTCGTCTTGTCCGCCGGAAAAGGCGGTTCGAATGTTCCTGGCACCCCACTTGGTAATCAGGGGGCCTTCCAATGAGGCGCGGAATTCCATTCCTGCTAGGCTTGCTTGCCCTCTCGGCGTGTAAGAGTCAGGTCACCGAGCAAGGCGTGCTCGTCAAGGTGACCAATCCCTCGGCGGTCGCCGGGATCGTCAGGCTAAGCGTGAACGTCTCGAATGGTGGCACCAGCGACACGTTGTTCTTTCCCGCCACCGCGCAGAACGCGCCGATAGCTTTCCCTACGGCCTTTTCGGTCACCGTGCCCGCGAGTCGCAGTGGCGAGGTGGACATGGCCATCGACGGACTGGACTCGTCCATGGCCGTGGTGGCGAACGCAACTGCGTCCATGGTTTTGCAAGCAGGAACCTTCGTCCCCACCACGGCTACATTGTGGCCCGGCGCATGCTCGCCCCAGGACGAGTGCCAGAAAGGGTTCACTTGCACCGCTGATTGGCAGTGCGTGAGGGACTCCGGTGGCGCGGTCGGCTCCGGCGGCGTCGTTGGCAGTGGGGGAGTGACCGGGGCTGGCGGTTCGCCGAGCACAGGCGGAACGGCTGGCTCAGGTGGCGCCACCGGTGGCAGTAGTGCAACTCCTCCGAGCTGCCTGGGGAGCGGTGCCGGGCTGACCAACTGCAGCTCCGCCAGCGAGAGCTGCTGCACGAGCCTGCAAGTAGCCGGGGGGACCTACTACCGGACGTACACGAATAGCGGGAGCGGCCCGACGGCTGAGGCCGACCCTGCAACCGTCAGCAGCTTCCGACTGGACAAATACCTGGTCACTGTGGGCCGCTTCCGCAAATTCGTCGCGGCGTGGAACAACGGGTGGACGCCACCGGCTGGATCGGGCAAGCACACGCACCTATACGGAGGCCAGGGGCTCGCAAACGCCGGCAGCCCAGGGACCTATGAGAGCGGATGGGTAACGACGGACAACAGCCAAATCGCGCCGACAAATGCGAACCTCGCTTGTGCTTCTTTTCACGAAGCATCGACGTGGACGAACACGCCGGGCAGCCAGGAGAACCTTCCGATCAATTGCGTGAACTGGTGGGAGGCCTACGCGTTCTGTATATGGGACGGAGGCTTGTTGACGAGCGAGGCGGAATGGGAGTACGCCGCGGCAGGGGGCAGCCAACAGCGCGAGTACCCGTGGGGCAGCACCGCCCCGGGGAGGAGCAACTGCTGCGCTGTCTCCGGCTGCGCCTACACTGGCGTCGTGAACGTCCCTCCGGTAGGCGCGGCGACATTGGGCGCAGGCCTTTGGGGCCAGCTCGATCTGGCCGGAGAACTGAACGAGTGGAACCTGGACTGGTATGCGTCCTACGTGAACCCATGCCTAGATTGCGCCTACCTTACGGTGGCCTACTCGCGGGTGAATCGGGGCAGCGACTTCGGAGTGGATGATGTGTCTAGATTGGCGACCTCGCGCAGAGGCTACAGCTCCGGTGGCCCGGCGGGCCGCTACGACGTCCTCGGGTTCCGGTGCGCCAGGACACCGTAGGTCCCTGTACCGGTCCATCGACAATCGCCAGTGGAAGACGGCTACTTTGCCCCGTACCGTCCGGAAACTCGTCGCCGAGGCTCATGCGGCCTCCCGATGGTAGTAGTTCAGCACGCCACCAAGGCGTGAGTGACGAACAACCTTGCCAGCGGCGCCGTTGTCATTCGTCGGACCAACCTGCTTCCTGATGAGTTGGCCATCCGGAAGATCTCAACCTCGGGTGTGGTGACCACCATCGTGGGTGTTGCGGCGCTGGCGAGCGCGGGCAATTTTCCAGGCGCTCTTCCCGCCTCTATACTTTATCCGGCCGGCGTGGCGATCGATTCATCGACCGGCAACCTCTACATCACCATCCCAGATGCGGTCATGGTTGCGGTTCTTCCCAAGTAGCGACACCGACACCAACCCGTCATCGACCCGAACGCCGCAGTCGACACTTACGTCGAGGTTGACAGCGCAGCCCGGTTCAGCGATACACGGCAAGACATGCACCTGCTGCCGCGAGAAGAGTCCTTTTTCGATGACTTCGAGAAGCACGCTGCAAAGACGGTGGAGGGATGCCGCGTCTTCCTTGAGATGGCGGAGGGCGTGAGTGATTGCGCCGCGGTCAGTTCGCGCATGAAGGTCATCGAGAGCGAGTGCGACCACATCACCCATGGGGTTGTCGCGCGCTTGCACAAGACCTTCATCACGCCCATCGATCGCAACGACATCTTCCGCTTGATTTCGAAGATGGACGATGTGATGGATTTCGTGGAGGCGGCGGCTCAGAACCTGGTGGTGTACGACATTCACGAGCCCACTCCGGAGTTGGCCGGTCTGGCGCGTACCCTGCTGCACGGGGCGGAACGCGTGCTGGAGGCGCTCTCCGGGCTGCGCAATCTGAAGAATCCGGCCCTGATTCTGGAGAAATGCGTCGAGATCAACCGGCTGGAAAACGAGGCAGACGTGCAGTTGCGGACAGCCATCGCCAAGCTGTTCAAAGAGGCGAAGGACCCCATCTTCGTCATCAAGTGGAAGGAGATCTACGAGCTGCTCGAAACCGCGACCGACCGTTGTGAGGACGTGGCCAACATCATCGAGGGCGTGGTCCTGGAGAATTCGTAGTCAGGCTGCGCTGCTGCCGCAGACTGAGTATCCCGGCGGGGACACCGAGGCGTTCTTCGCGGGCCCGCCCAGTCAGCGTGAGCCCGCACCGGTTCGCGCCCATCTGCAGCGACCGGATGGGCAGCTCTGTCCCCGGAAGCCGCAACCCGGTAGAATCGCGCTAGTTTTCCCGCGGGCATAGGGGACGTTATGGTGGAACAGGACGGGGTCCGCTTGAATAGTGGTACAGGACGAGAGTCGAAATGACCCGGAAGAAACCAAGAAGATTGTCCGCACCGGTCGTGTCTTGTGCGAACCATGCCGCAGTTGAAGATCCAACGGAAGAACGGGTTGTCATTTCCAGACCTGCCCCGCTGATATTGTGCCGCCTCCTCATTATTCTTGCGGCCATCGTGGCGTACCATAATAGTTTTTCCGGCCCCTTCGTATTTGATGACATCCCGGCGATCACCGACAATTCATCGATCAGGAATCTATGGAGCATCGGCCGGGTATTGTCGCCGCCGCTCACTTCCACGGGAGCGGCGGGAAGGCCAGTTGTCAATCTTTCGCTTGCAATCAACTACGCGCTCGGCGGAACAGACCCCGTAGGCTATCACGTCGTCAACCTGTTTCTTCACGTCATGGTTGCGCTCGTGCTCTTCAGCACTCTGCTGCTCACGCTGCGGCTGCGATCGATGCGCGGACTGTTCGCAACAAGGGAGTGTCATATTGCACTGGCGATAACCCTTCTGTGGACCGTTCACCCGCTCCTGACCAATTCGATAACGTCGGTGATTCATCGCAGCGAGTTGATCGTCGGTTTCTTCTATCTGGCCACCTTCTACTGTGTCATCCGTTCATTCACTGCAACGGCGACAATTCTCTGGTATGGATGCTCCATCGCCGCCTGTTTGCTTGGGATGGCAAGCAAAGAAGTCATGGTTACCGCCCCTGTCATGGTCTTGCTTTTCGACAGGGCATTTGAGGCGGGCTCTGTCAGAAAGGCGCTAGCGCGGCGGTGGCCGCTCTATTGTGGTCTAGCAAGTACATGGCTAGTACTTCTGCTGCTGATGGCGGGCAATAATGGCCGGGACAATACCGTTGGTTTCGGACATGGGGTGGAGTGGTGGCAGTATGGGCTGACACAGTGCGGGGCCATCGTCCACTACCTGGGGTTGGCATTTTGGCCTGGGGCGCTCGTGTTCGACTACGGCACCGAGGTCGTCGGGGGATTTGTGATCGTATTGCCCCAGATAGTCCTTTTGACGGCGCTGCTCGCGGCAACGGCGTATGCGACGCTTCTTCACCCGAAACTCGGATTTTCCGGATGGTGGTTTTTGGGGATTCTCGCGCCTACCTCGAGCATTGTGCCGATCGCCACGCAAACCATGTCTGAGCACCGCATGTATTTGCCGCTGATTTCGATAGTTGCCGTCGTAGTCGTCGGTCTATTCTCAAGAGTGAACAAGCGAACGGGATTCGGGGCGGTTGTTCTCGTTGCCACGATACTCGGATGGAGGACGGTGCGGCGTAACCGAGACCACGCAAGCGCATACAGCCTGTGGAGCGACACGATCAGCAAGCGGCCGGGTAACGGACGGGCCTATAACCACCTTGGGAATGCGCTGGACGAGATGGGTTATGCATCTGAAGCGCTTGGGCAGTATGAGCAGGCATTGCGCTTCAGACCGGATTCGGCGATGGCGTGGCATAATAGGGGCGAGACGATGCTCAAAATGGGCAGGGTGTCGGAGGCAATTGAAGAATTCGATCGGGCCTTGCGCATTAATCCTGACTATGTCAAGGCCCTTAAAGGAAAAGGCGATGCTCTGATGAAGGCGGGGCAGGGCAATGAGGCCATTTCATTGTATGAGGAGGCGCTCAAACTGGAACCGGATGATCTAGGTGCTGCCTTCAACCTTGGGAGCGCTCTGCTGGTGGCGGGAAGAGTTTTGGAATCTATCGAGCGGCTTGAAACCGTAGTGCGCATTGATCCGCACGACGGCGACGCGCACAACAACCTGGGTTCCGCTCTTCTTCAGGCAGGACAGGTCGAACCGGCGATTTCGCATTTTGAAAGGGCCCTGCGTCTTGAGCCCGATTCGGTCAACGTGCATTGTAACTACGCGAAGGCACTTCAACAGGCGGGACGGATGACGGATGCGATAGGCGAGTACCGGAAAGTGATTGTGCTGAGGCCGGATCATGTCCTGGCATATTTCAGTCTGGGGAACATATATGCGAGGCTGGGACAGCTAGCGCAGGCTGTCGCAGCGTACGAAACCGCGTTGAAGTACAGGCCCGAGTATGCCGAGGCGCATAATAACTACGGTACGGTACTACGTCGGCTCGGCCGAATTGAGGAAGCGCGGAAGCACTATCTCATGGCGCTCCAGAATAGACCCGACTACCTTCAGGCGCGGGAGAATCTTGACGATCTGCTAAAAGCGAAGGCCGTGGGCGGACAAGACCGTGCTGTGGCAAAACCCGATCCGTGAAGAGCGATACCGCGGATGAAGGCCTTCTTGCGGAACTTGGGCTACTACTTGTCGAAAGCGTGACTACCGCCCCAGCGCGCTCGCGGCCCGATCCCCTGCCTTCAGCTTCTGGATCATCCGCACATACGTGCTGCTGACCGCGGCGCATAGGGTCTGCAGGTCGATGACCGGTCCATCAGGAAGTGGACCGCCGTCGGCGGCATGTGCGTAGACCAGGTTGAGGACGCGGTTCTTCACTTGGACTGGCACCACGACAACTTCGGAGGGTTCTGCGCAGTGCAAATACTTCCAGATCTGGCGCTGCAACTTGCCACCCTCGGCTGGAGCCAGCCCGCAGAATGGGGTGCGACGCTCGTAGGCGAACTGAAAGCATGATGGCATCGAGATAGGAAAAGCGATGGTCTCGATGGCCGCCTCCTGGATGCCAGGGGCAAAACCGCGCCACACGCGCGCCTGGCCGTCGCGCACCGAAAAGAACATGCCGCAACCAAAGTAGCCCCGCACGAAGTCCATCACGACGCCGGCCAGTTGTTCGCGGTGACGGGCCAGGGTGAGACGATAAATCGCGTCTTCGAGGCTCACCGCGGGGCCTGGACCGGGCAGGCGCGCTCGGGGCTGCGAGGGCGCCGGTAGCGGAACCAAGTCGCGTGCGGGAGGCGGACTCGGGCGAGGCGCCACCATGCGCCTCTTGTCGGTCGCACGCTCAGACGGCGCAGGCGCAGGGATCCGCGCCGCCGCTGAGGGTTGGGTCGAGACGGACGGCGTGGCAGGGGGCGTCGGCATCGTTGGGACGACCAGATCTGACCCTGGGGCCGGCACGGGCATGTCGAGCGACTTGCGGGTCTTCAAATTCACCTCCGCGCCGTAGAGCCGCTTGATGTTGTGGGCGATTGCGATCTCGCCCGCCACCAGCGGCTCGACCCGCGCGCCCAGGGCGAAGGACAAGTCGTCGACGGTCAGCATGTCGAGCGGTGTGGCCATGGCCGCCACGACTTGCTTGACCCCGTTGTGCGAGGCGGCCAGAGGCACGGCCAGGTAACGCACGGCCAGACTGGCTTTCAGCAGGGCGACGATGGGGGGGGCGGCGTGCGAGAAGTGACGCTCCAACGCTGCGGGCACGCCCATCTGTCGACTCAAGGCCAGGGAAAGCTGGTCGGTGCCGATGAATCCCAGATTGACCAGATGGGTGCCCAGCCTGCCGCCGGCCAGTTCCTGCGCGCGCAGGCCGGCGTTGAGTTGATCGGGTGTGATCTGCCCGAGCTGGATGAGAATCTCGCCGAGCTTCATTCTGCTCCGTCACCCTGGCAGGCGGCCATTTACTCATCATCGGTGGGTCCTGCGCTTTCCTGCAGTGGCGCAGCGTTGCGGCAATGGGTAGGGCGAGCGAGTTCAGCTCGACAGCCCCTCGGGGTTGAGAACGCGGAGCGGGGAAAGCGCAGAGGAATCTGCGGTTCTCGGCTGATAGATTCAAAGCTGTGACCAAGTCTTTCCTACCCGAGTCAGCGCCCTTCGTTCCTGGCCGGCGGATCCCGTTGGCCAGTCTTGCCGAGCGGCTCCTAGGAGCCTATGGGCCGCAAGGTTGGTGGCCTTTGCTTGAGCACCGGGGCAGTAACCCCACGCTTACCGGGCGGCTGACCGGCTACCATCCGGGAGACTATTCTTTCCCGCGTACCGAGGCGCAGCGCTTCGAGATCTGCTGCGGCGCCATCCTCACCCAGAACACCGCTTGGTCCAACGTGGAAAAGGCGCTGCAGGCGCTTGCCGACCAGAGCCTGCTGGCGCCGCGCGAGATCTTGGCGGTCGACGAAGCGCGCCTGCAACAAGCGATTCGCTCGTCGGGATACTTCCGTGCCAAGGCTCGCAAGCTGCGCGCCTTCTGCGAGTTTTGCCTGCGGCTCTCTGGCCGCCCGCCGTCGCGCGAGCAACTCCTGCAGGTGTGGGGCGTGGGGCCCGAGACCGCCGATAGCATCCTACTCTACGCCTATGCGCAGACCGAAATGGTGGTCGACGCGTATACGCTCAGGGTCCTGCGCCACCACGGCTACCAGCGCTCGCAATCAAACTACGCCGCGGCCAAGGCCTACTGCCAACGGAATCTGCCGCGCTCGCTTGACGGCTATCAGGAGTTTCACGCGCTCATGGTCGAGCACGCCAAACGCCTGCGCGCAGCCGGCTTTGCCGCCTCTCGAAAACTCGTGGCTGATTGAACTCCAAGGAGTGCTAACGTGGTTCCGATGCCAGCTCCCATTGTGATCTCCGCGGCCATCGCCGGGGCGACGATATTCGTATTCATCTTGCTGTTCTTTCGCGTGCCCCGGTCCGGGTTGAGTGGCATGAAGCGACTCTATTTGTCTTGGCTGTGTGGAACCCTGGTCTGGCTCGCCTGTCTTGCCCACCAACTCCCAGACTGGGGCGCCCTCCGACTCGGAACAAAGCCGGATCTGATCTGCGGGGCACTCGTCCTCTGCTGTTTCATGTGGAGCAGCTACTGGTTTGCAAACCTGGGGGGCGGATTTCGCATCCTTATGCTGCTGGACCTGGCAGACGTCGGTCGCCCGATCACGCTCGGCGAATGGATGGATCGATACGGAAAACAGCGTGGAATGCGGGAATTCCTCGCTGACCGCCTACGTTCCATTTTAGTCCCGCTCCGGCTCGTCACCTTGGAGGATGATCGAGTCATCTTGACCCGGGGTCGCGGCCGCCTGCTGGCGCGCCTGCTCGGAGTTCTCTCCTTGCTCTTGCTGAAGAGACCCCGATGATCTTGCCCTCTTACCTAGCGGCATTGTTGGCCGCTGCGCTCTATCTCGTTGGATTCGTCGTGATCCATCGATACACCTCGGCCAAATGGTTCACCCTGGAGGTGCTGTTCGGTGGCCTGGTTGGCTTGGCAGGTTTGGGCTTGGGTCTGTGGCTAGTGGCAGGGTTCCGTGTTGAACACTACGCAGCACTCTACGGGGTACTGTGGTTCTGCTTCTTTTTCGTCTCGGGCATCTTCTACGTGTCGGTCTCCGTCGCAATCGTGCGCTATCTAGCGAAGAAACCTCATTCTCCCGTATCCATCGCCGAGATCTATCGGGACTGCATCCTGGCCCCATTCCTCGAACGTGCGCGTTTCCTCACCAGAGTCGGCCAAGCCGACCAGTCCAACCAGGGCGAGGATGGTCGCGAAGTTCGCTACAACATCTCACCGGCGGGCAGGAAGAACGCCGCCAAGATTCGCCGAATCCAACGTCTGGTTGGTTTCCGCGACACAGGCTACTACTCCGTCCCGGGCGACCACGAAAGCCAACCGGACATTAGCGAGCACTCGCACGAATTCACGACCCTCGCCGGTAGTGCGATCTTTGGCGTGGCCCTGGCCGAAACCTGCGTGTCGCACGGGGTCCGCCTCGCTGGACGTCCTGCCTGGGCAAGCATCATCGCCGTGCTGGTGCTGGGAGTCCTCTTCTTCTTCGCCACCCGTGCGGTAGTCACTCATCTTCGCTCGCCGGCCGGCCGCGACCCCGCAAGCTGGGTGCTTTGGGCACCCCTGGCGGCAGTCATGCTGCTCGCTCAAATGGCAGGGCTGCGCTACGGCGCCAGAACCTACGCGTCGGATTGGGTGGTGCTACTGGCCACAACCTGGGGCGTCCTATATGCCCTCTGGACCACACCCATCCGCAGCATGTGGCCGCTGTTTCTGCTGTGGATCGCTAGTGTCTGTATATGGTGGTGGGTGGGCGGAACAGGGATGCTGCACATCGAGGCGGTAGAGCGTTTCTTGCCTGGGTATCTGAAACAACGCCCCTGGCTGGACACGTTGTTCGACCCGCGGATCGAATTTGGCAACAATCGCTCCCGACCCGTAAGTCTGATCTTCGACTTCATCGACTACCGCCTGGTCCAGGCGAGCATCCGGTTGGGGCATCCTCACTTCAAGATGGTGACCTATCCCGCATTTGCGCTCGCCTGTACCGGATCGGCCTACTGGTTCTTCATACGCGACCTCAAGCTCACCCGGACCATAGCGCTCCTGCTGGTTATGCTCTTCCAGAGCGCGCCAGCCATGGCTTTTCACGCGTTGTACCGTTCGGCCAAGATCGGCGCTGCCCTGATGGTCATCGTGGTGTTTGCAGCCTTGTACCGGTTCATCGTGGCTGCCGAGACGGGCATGAAAATGCGCGAGGCCGTTGCGCGCCTGGCAGGGATCTGGGTGGGATGTCTGATGATGCCGATGTTCGACGAACTCGGCACCTACTCCATTGGAATGTTGGTGGCGAGCCTGTCAGTGTACGCGGTGGTTCGGCGAACCCGTATGAGTTGGGTGCTGCTGGGCACCGTGCTTTCAACCATGCTGGCAGCCTACCTCTACCGCTATGGAGTGTCTGCACGCCTCTATACTTGGGTAAATGGCACTGCCTTGCGGAATCCTTACGACATCGATGGGCGGCTGTACACGACGTTGCACCTGGATGCGCTTCGGGTAGCTGGCACGAACCTAATGCTCGACACGTTTCGATTCATGTTCGGCAATATCTCGCGCGTTGTCGCGGCTACCGTGATCTTGCTGTTGATCGTGGTCTGTTCACGGGGATTTCCCGTCCGGTGGGGTAACCGAGCCATCCCCAAGGCCGGGTCCTTCATCACTGGCCTGGTCCTGCTCGGCGTCGTGCTGATGATCGTGTTGCAGTTCTGCATCATGGTTCATTTTCACGAGGCCATTACTTGGGAGGATGTGCGCCGCATGTACTACGTGCTGCCGACCCTGGCCTTGTTTCTGATGGTAGCTGCGGCCGCGCTGAAGACCGTGTGCGCAGGCCACCGCCACGTAGCGCGGGTCCTCAGCATGGTTCTGGCGCTATGTCTGGCGGGGAACATCGACGCGGACTGGGATCACCACCGGATTGTGCGATCCGGTCATGGAAAGAAGTACTATTCGCGTTCCGACAGCACGGTTGCCGCCATCCTGAAGATACAGAAGGGTGCCACACTCCCGCCCAATACGGATCCGGTAGTCAAGGTCGTGCTCAGTCAGTAACATCAACTTGGAAGCCACCGACCTCGTCGCTTCCAGCCTCGACACCCTGGGGTCGCGTAGCACCAGGGAAGAATCTACCGCCCCGCCCGGGCGCTGCTAGCTCCCTAGAATCCTCGCCAAGATGGCGTCAAGCTCGTCGAGCGAGCCGTAGTGGATCTCGATGTGGCCGCGGCCCGGGCCGGCCTCGACCAGCTTGACCCGCGCCGACAGGGCACGTTGCAAGCGCAGGACTAGGTCGCGCGCGGCTGGCGAGGGCTTTTCCGGCGGCGGGGCAGGGTGGCCACCGTCTTCTCGTTCGCGGCGGACCAGCGCCTCGACTTGGCGGACGGAAAGCCCGCGGCTCGCGGTCTGGCGCGCCAGTCGCTCAATGACGGCGTCGTCTTCGACGCCGAGAAGTGCGCGGGCATGGCCCATGGACAGGCGACCCTCGACCACCATGGCCCGCACCGAGGGCGGCAGCTTGAGCAGACGGAGAGCGTTGGCCACCGTGCTGCGTTCCTTGCCTACGCGCGCGGCCAGCGATTCCTGGGTGTAGCCGAATTCGGCCACCAGATGTTGATAGCCCTCAGCTTCTTCGATGGGGTTGAGATCTTCGCGCTGCAGGTTCTCGACCAGCGCCATTTCAAATGCCTGCGACTCGGCCACCTCGCGGATGATCACCGGGATCTGGTGCAGTCCGGCCCGCTGGGCCGCTCGCCAGCGCCGCTCGCCCGCAACCAACTCAAAGCCGCCTGCCGGTCGCACGCGAACCACCAGCGGTTGGATGACGCCCTGACTGCGGATGGAGTCGGCCAGCTCACTCAGACGGGCGTCGTCGAATCTCTTGCGCGGCTGTCTTCCCGAGGGGTGGATGTTCTCGATATCGACCGCGCGCAGGCTTCCTCCCGAGCCGGCCAACCCCCTCTCTTCCGGATCGGGAACTGCCGCAGCCGGAATCAGGGCGGACAAACCGCGCCCCAGAGCCTGGCGTTTTCCACCACTGGTCACGAAGCCTCCGCTTTGGGTCGCGCGTGGCGGGCCAGAAACTCGCGCGCGGCCTCCATGTAGCTCTTCGCACCCTTGGACGCGACATCATAGAGAAGGATCGGCTTGCCAAACGACGGCGCCTCGGACAAGCGCACGTTGCGCGGGATGGGAGTGTGGTACACGCGGCCGCCGAAGTGGCTACGTACCTCGTTGGCCACCTGCTCGGTCAGGTTCTGGCGCGTGTCGACCATGCAAAGGAGAATACCTTCGATGTCGAGGCCAGGGTTGAGCGACCGGCCCACCAGATTGACCGTGGCTTGCAGGTCGGAAAGACCTTCCAGCGCGTAGTACTCGCATTGCAGCGGGACCAGCACCCCGTCAGCGGCGCAGAGTGCGTTGAGGGTGAGCAGACCGAGCGAGGGTGGGGTGTCAATGACGATGAAATCGTAGTCGGGCGTCACCAGGCGCAAGGGATCACGTAGCTTCATCTCGCGTAGGGGCTCCGACACCAGCTCGATCTCGGCGCCCGCCAGATCTTGGCCCGACGGCACCAGCTTGAGAAAGGGCAGTTCGGTGGCGCGGGTGACCTCCACGACAGTCTTTTCGCCGATGAGAACGTCGTACACGCTGCCCTGTTTGGCGCCTGCCGCCGGCCGGGCGTGGCCCAGGCCCGAGGTGGCGTTGCCTTGTGGGTCCATGTCCACCAGAAGCACGCGCTTTTCTGCCACCGCAAGCGAAGCGGAAAGATTGACCGCGGTGGTCGTCTTTCCGACGCCCCCTTTCTGGTTCGCGACCGCGATGACCCTGCCCATGGTGCTCTGAGCCCGTAGAGCGGGCTCACCCTCCTAGCATCGATCGGGCCGCTGTTTCAACCGAGCCAGCTCGGAACAGGGACCCGCTCGCGCAGAAAAGCGAAGCACAAACTTGACGGGAGTGGAGGTTGGAATACTACTTAAACCTACATGTAGTGTATTTCCCTGCAACCAAAGGAGCAACACGATGAGCTACGGCGATATGAAGATCTACCGGACCTTCGAGGAGTTCGAGCGCGAGGAGCTTCGCCGCATGGAAGCTGTGGGCAACTCGGTTGACGAGATGATCGATACCGTATTCGGCGAGGAGCTGGACCTGGAGTGCATCTCCGTAAAGCGTCGCGCCTCCGTGGACGAGGACGGCGAAGACTAGGCTAGACCTCTTCCAGAAATCGTTGCAGCTCGGCCGAGGCCTTTTCCCAGTCGGCCATGCGCCGGCCCAGAAGATCGCCCAGCTCGCGTTCGCGATCGGCCAGCGCGTGCAGCTTGTGCCAGTCACCCCCATGGTCAGCCGCCAGTTGCGTGCGTAGCGAAGACAGCTCGGTTTCGATGCGCGAGACCTCCGCTTCCAGCGACTCGACCATCCGTTCCAGGCGGCGCCGCGTGCGCTCGCGATCCTTCTTCGCCGCGCGCGTGATCTCGGTGGGTGACTGGGTGACGGGGGAAGGCTTTTCGGGCGCAGGCGTCGCAGCCACCTGGCTCTTGCGATACTCGCGCCAGTCCGAGTAGTTGCCGAGATGTGCTTCTAGCGTGCCGTTCTCGAACACCAGCAGGCGCTGGCATACCCGATCCAGGAAGTAGCGATCGTGGCTGACCACGATGAGAGTCCCCTCATAGCCGTCGAGTGCGTGCTCCAGCGTCTCGCGCGCCGGAATGTCCAGGTGGTTGGTCGGCTCGTCGAGGGCCAGTACGTTGCGCGGGAAGAGCAGCATCTTGGCCAGCGCCAGGCGGCTGCGCTCGCCGCCCGAGAAGCCGCGCACGGTGCGGAAAGGATCGTCGCCGAAGAAGCGGAACTTGGCCAGGTATTGCCGGACAACTTCGGGAGAGAGATCGCTGCGCATCGATTGGATTTCCTCGATGGCGGTGCGGTCTTCGCAAAGGGAGCTCAGCTTCTGATCGAAGTACCCGAGTCGCACAGCCGCCCCGCGTTCCACCACGCCGGCAAGTGGTGCCAGCTCGCCGACCAGGGTCTTCAGCAGGGTGCTCTTGCCGCAGCCGTTGGGGCCCACGATGCCCACCCGATCTCCGCGGAAGATGTTGACCGTTACCTCGGTCAGGATTGCCCTGCCCGGGTAGCCCACGCTGATGCCAGGCGCCCGCACGATCTCTTTGCCGCCCAGATCGCCGCCGGTCTGGAAATTGAGCGCGATCCGGCCCGCCATTTGCCAGTTGTCCTCGGGACGTTCCAGCCGCTCCAGTTTTTCCAGCATGCGCCGCCGGCTTTGCGCCTGCCTGGTCTTTTGTCCAGCCAGGTTGCGCCGAATGAAGTCCTCGGTTTTCTCGACGTGTTCCTTCTGGCGTTGGTACTCGACGCGCGCTCGTTCCAGCCGCGCGTCGCGCTCCACCACGTACTGGTCGTATCCGTAGGGATAGCGGACGATCTGGCCGTCCTCTAGCTCGACCATCGCGCGGCAGGTGCGCTGGATGAAGGCCCGGTCGTGCGACACTAACACGAAGGCGCCCGGATATTCGGCCAGGCGCGCCTCCAGGCGCTCGATGGCCGTGAGATCGAGGTGATTGGTGGGCTCNNCTCGTCGAGCAGGAGCAGATCAGGCTGGCGTACCAGAACCTTGGCCAGTTCCAGCCGGCCGCGCTCGCCGCCGGACAGCGTGGCGAGCGACCGGCCCAGGTCAGCCTGCGACAGTCCCACATCCTGAGTGAGCTCGCGAACCCGTTTCTCCAGGTCATAGCCGCCCTGCAAGCGGTAGCGTTCCTGCAGGTCACCGTAGCGCTTCAGCTCCGCCTGGGAAGCCTCGGACAGCCGTGCTTCGAGGCACTGCAGTTCCTCGTGCAGGGCCTGCACATGGGCAAACGGCTCCAACAGGGCATCGAGCACGGTGCCTTCTCCGCCCAGTTGGTGCGACTGCCGGAGGTAGGCCACGGTCTGTCGCCCCAAGATGCGTACGTCTCCCGAGTCCACTTGCAACTCGCCAGCGAGCAGCTTGAGCACGGTTGACTTGCCCGTGCCGTTGGGGCCGAGCAAGGCAAGCCGGTCGCCTGGCCGGATGAGCAGCGAGGCGCCGGCCAGGATCTCGGTGCCAGGATAACTGAAATGTGCGTCGGCGAACTGGGCGAGGCTCAACCGTTGGCTTTCATGAACTCGCGCATGTGGTCGGCCAGGGCCTGGCAGCCCTCAACAGGCATGCCGTTGTAGACCGAGGCCCGGATCCCGCCCACCGTGCGGTAGCCCTTGAGCGCGAGCATGCTCTTGCCCGAGGCTTCCTTGAGGAACTTCTCGGTCAGCTCCTCGCTGGGCAGCTTGAAGGTAATGTTCATGTGGCTGCGCACGGCGTGGTCAAAGACAGTGCCCCTGTAGAAGCCGCCCGAGCCGTCGATGGCGTCATAGATGAGCTTGGCCTTGTCGGCGTTGCGCTTCTCGATGGCCGGCAGGCCTCCCTGACGTTCCATCCAACGGAAAGTCTCGAGCAACACATACACACCAAAGGTGGGCGGCGTGTTGAGGCAGCTCTTGGCATCGGCGTGGACCTTGTAGTTGAAGATCTTGGGCACGCTCTTGCCAATTCGGTCATAGAGATCCTTGCGCACGATGACCAGCACGACGCCTGCGGGGCCCAGGTTCTTCTGCGCGCCGCCATAGACCATGGCGGTGCGCGCGATGGGGTGCGGCCGCGACATGATCTCGGAGCTGGCGTCGACCATCAGGGTTGGGTGTTTCGGCCACTCGACGAAGCGGTTGCCGTGCACGGTCTCGTTCGAACAGATGTGCAGGTAGGCGGCGCTAGGGTCGGCATTCCATCCGGTTGGATGGCGATCGAACCCGGTGGATTCGCCCGACGCCACCACCCGCACCTTGTCCGGGGCGATGCCCTTGGCGGTATCCGCGGCCTTCTTTGACCACTCGCCGGTTACCACGTACTCAGCCACGCCGTTGAGGAAGTTCATCGGGATCAGGGCGAACTGCTGGGTCGCGCCTCCTTGTAGGAAGAGCACGTCGTGCGTGTCAGGGATCTGCAGGAGGCTGCGGCAGCGGGCGATGGTCTCATCTAGGACCGCATCGAATTCCTTGCCCCGGTGACTACACTCCGCGATGCCAAAACCCTTGCCCTGAAAGTCGAGCAGGGCAGCGGCAGAGGCCTCGAGAACCTCGAAGGGCAGAGTGGCAGGACCGGCAGCAAAGTTGAACGCGCGTTTCTTCATGGGTACTCCGTTGGATAAAGGGGGCACAAACATAATCGATTCTTGGCGCCATGGGAACCACACTCGCATCGGAGCGGTATGGGCACGAGGTGGCTGACTTCCGCGGTGTGCTTGGTCGGATCGTCGGCAGCGCTGTTTGTCTCAACCCGCCGAGGAATTGGCGAGCCGTGTCAGTCGCTCGTGCGCGAAACAGTGGTACGATTGGCACAGGTGAGCCAATGACCGTGGCCGTGAACGCGATCTACGAGAACGGCGTGTTGAAGCCGGAAGGGCCGCTCGTCCTGAAGGAACAGGCGAAGGTGCGTGTCATCATCCAGTCGGACGAGGAAGAGCCGCCGGCCGTGGGGGACGACGACCCGACGGGCTGGAAGGTGGCTCGCGAGTTCATCGGCTGCATTTCCGACGCCCCCGAAGACGTCGCCGAGCACCACGACAAGTATCTCTACGGCCGCGAATGATATTCGTCGATACGGGGTTCTTCTTCGCGCTCTTCTCTGGCATCCGGGAGGCCCTGGCGATCGACGAGGACTTCACCCACCGCTTCGTGGCGATTCCCGGGCCGCTGCCTCGTGCAGGCAGGTAGCGGCGTCCCCGCCGCCTCGGCGTGATCCATCTGTGCTACGTACTGCCCGTTGGCCGCACGGACTCAGGAAGGCGAGCGAGGACCGCCTGGAATACGTCGCGGGCAACCGCAAGGGCCGATTCGGCTTCGTCGCGTGCCGGTTCAGGCGGCATGAAGCACGCGGCCCTCACGCAGGACAATACCCGGCAGCGAGGCCTGAAGGTGAATCCGCGCCTCGAAGTAGCCGTGTGTGCAGACCACGACGTCGGCGGCGATTCCGGTCCCGCGCAGAGCCCGGTAGCCGATCTTGCTGGCCCGTGCCTCCGGGGCGACGCTGTCTGGGACCACAACCAGCAGGTCGTAGTCGCTATCCGGGCCGTCATCGCCGCGAGCCTTGGAACCGAACAGGTAGATGCGTTCGGGAGCGTAGGCGTCCCGCAAGCGGCGCACCGCCTCGGCAAGTCTCTGGTCGGAGAGGATCGGATCGACGCTCATGCTCAGGGCACCATTGTATCACTGGAACCTGGTACCGGCCGGTTGCACCTCCGAAACCATGTCAGACCCCCGCGCCATCCTGAGCGCATGGCCGACACATTCCCCGGTTCCGACTTTGCCCGCGTGCCCCCGCACAACCTGGACGCGGAACGCTCCGCACTTGGCGGCGTGCTGGTCAAGCCCGTCATGTTCGACGAGCTGGCCACCACGCTGGGCACGGACGACTTCTTCCTGCCCGCCCACCGCGAGATCTTCGACGCGATGATGGAGATCTCGCGCCGGCAGCAACCCATCGACGTGGTGTCGCTGGGCGACGAGATCAAGAGCCGGGGCAGCCTGGCGCGGCTGGAAGGCGGCGTCGCATACCTCATCGAGATCGCCAACGCCGTGCCCACGGCCGAAAACATCGGCCACTACGTGCGCCTGGTGAAGGAAAAGGCCATCGTGCGCCGGATGATC
>PMKP01000448.1:19157-22532 GCA_003157775.1 Myxococcales bacterium
GGCCTGGTCGAGACCCTGGAGGCCCGCTCCACAAATCGGCGCCAGATCACCGGCGTGCCCACCGGGTTCACCCGTCTGGACGACATCACATCAGGCTTGCAGCCCGAGAACCTGATCGTCGTGGCCGCGCGGCCGGCCATGGGCAAGACCGCATGGGTGCTCAATGTGGCCGTGAACGCTGCTGTCGGCCACGGCACGCCGGTGCTGATCTTCTCGCTGGAAATGTCGAAAGCCGAACTGATGGAGCGCATGCTCGCCTCCGAGGCGCGTATCGATTCGACCCGCGTTCACCGGGGGTTCGTCGACGCCAACGACTGGCGCACGCGCATCTACCCTGCGGCCAACCGCCTGAGCGCCGCGCCCCTGTTCATCGACGACACCTCCGCGCCCAACATCATCGAGATCCGCGCCAAGGCGCGCCGGTTTCGCAGCGACTCGCGCTTCTTTCCGCCCACTGTGGACGATGGCCCCGCGCCCCTGGGACTGATCATCATCGACTATCTTCAACTGGCGCGCGGCCTGGGCAACCGCAACAACGACTCGCGCGAGCGCGAGATCGCCGAGATCTCGCGCGGCCTCAAATCGCTGGCCAAAGATCTCGGCCTTCCCGTCATCGCCGTGTCCCAGCTCAATCGCGGCCTCGAAAGGCGTGACAACAAGCGCCCGCAATTATCCGACCTGCGCGAATCCGGCGCCATTGAACAGGACGCCGACCTGATTCTCTTCGTCCACCGCGAGGAGATGTTCGACGACAATCCCGAACTGAAAGGCCGCGCCGAATTGATCATCGGCAAGAACCGCCACGGCCCCACCGCCGACGTGCCGCTCACGTTCCTGAACCAGTACACGAGATTCGAGAACTGGGCGGAGGAGGGGTGAATGGGGGCTGAATCTTCCCAGGCGGGTGTGCGTCCGCCCATTGGGGCTGCCCCCCCATGCCCGAGTGAAGGGCGGGAAGGCACTATGCTTGGATTCGTTTTTGCGCGATGATATGGAAGAACATGTCACTTGCTCCACGTCTCTCCAAACTGCTGAAGGATGCCGCCGTCTATCGTGTGCGCCAGGATCAGGAGTACGAACTCAGGAGGCAGCTCTCGGGGGTGCAAGGGAGACTCAAGGAGAGTTCCAACTTGTCTGCTAGCCGGGAGCTGGCGGATCCCGTTCTTCAACATTTCGCGCAGTTTCGCGAACCGTTGGTCGCGTACGAAGCGAGACTCCGCCAGCAGGTCGTCGACCTCAAGAGTGCCAAGATTGTCGCTGAGGAGCCCGTGAAGAGGGGCGATGCCTGGGTCGTGCGCGTGGACTGTGATTATCTTGAGGCTCACCGGGATCTTGTCATTGGCGAGTTGCCCAATCTCGACGACCCAGTCCAGAGTGTCGCGGAACGCTTCGACGATGGGCAGCGGTCCGTGGTGCAGTCTCAGCCCAAGAGGCGGCAAGAGTAGAGTCAGTTTTCAGCGAAGGGGAAGACGATGAGCGAGCGAGACGACGTGCGACATGAATACGAGGAACTGAAGAAGGAATTCGGCAGCGTCACTATGGAGGAATTTCGAACCGGCGGTTGGCTGCCGCGGCTGGTGCGATGGATGCTCGATAACTACGCGAAGAGGGTCGATGCCGCCTACATTCGCCGCAAGTATCCCGGGGCGGGCGCAAGAAATCAATCAAGGCGGTTGATCAAGGTCGCGTCCAGGTACGCCGGCCTCGCGGGAGGAGCAAGTGCAGCCGCCGTCACCGCGTTGGAGCTAAGCCTTGGTGGGACTAGCGGCCTGGATGCGGGGTTGCGGTCCCCGCTATCGCCGTTTCGGTCATGGCCGACATCACCTACACCACCCGTCTTCAATTCAGGAGCGTCTATGATCTGTCCGTCCTACACCGCGCACCCCTATTAGTTGATGATGCAGATGACTGTCTCCTGATATTGCGGTCTGCCCTCGGCATCGCGGTCGGCGAGGCAGCTGGCGACCTTGTGAAGCCCGTCGGAGCAAAGGCCGTGGCGTACAACGTCCGGAGACTCCTTCGTTCCGGTGTCAGGAAATTCATTACTCAACTGCTCCGCAAGATTCTTGGGCCTATCGCGCGCAAGATCACAGAAAAGGCATTGATGCGCATCCTTGTGCCGGGCATCAACATCCCGCTTTCGTCCGCTCTGAACCACGCGTTTACAAAGAAGATGCTTCAACGGGCAGAGCGTGCAATGCGAAGACGCGGAGCCATCATTCAGCCGATTTTGCGCCTGCATGCGGCCGAACGCGAACCGGTGGATACGCCCGGGATTGCCTGTCAGAGTGGTCACGTGTCAAGCTTTCCTCGGGATCTCTTGATCAAGGCGCTCATCGGCGTAATGGAGGCGCCGGCTCGCGACGGATGGGACGAGGACCAGATGAACGCACTCCGATATACGCAAAACGCTCTGTCACTGAGCGACGAGGAGTGTGGCGCTCTGGAAGACTGGTTCGACCGCAAGTGCCCTGAGATTGCCGCAAGCATGCCCGCCCTGGGCGACAAAGGCGGCCGCGCCTTTGTCGACTTCCTGGTGGCGGCGGCGGCAGCTGGAGATGGTTCTCAGCACGACGAAGCGTACCTCCGCGCCATCAACACATTCGGCACGACTCTCGCGATCACGGTGACAGAAGAAGATCTTAACGCCGCGCGCTCCGCGCTCGGGTAACGTGTCCTCGTGCCGTGGTCGCAGCCGGTCTCTGCACACCTCCAGTTCGGCAGTCCCCTGCGCCATCACCCATGCCCCTCCACAACCCGTTCGGCGATCCGGCACACCCACTTCCGCAATCCCACCGGCGCGACGACTTCCACGCCCTCGCCTTGGCGTAGCAGCCACGCGGCCAGGTAGCCGGTGGCGTGGCCCTTAAACTTCACTTCAACGGCGCCGTCGCGCAGGCGCTTCTGTTTCTTGAACCACGGGCGCAATCGCGCGGCTGCGGGCTCACGCAGGCGTAGCACGATTTCGGTGGGCCTCGCGTCGGTGATGAACATCCGGTCGCCCATGTAGTCGCGCAGGTTGAAGTCGGCCGGGACTGTGAAGGTCTCGTCGAGGACGGTGGCGCCCAGGATGCGCTCGGCGCGGAATATGAGGATGCGGCCCTCTTTGTCGCTCAGGCTCTTGGCCAGCACGTACCAGATGCCCCGGTGATTGAGCAGGCCATAGGGGTGGACGCGAATCTTCCTGCGCTTCTGCGCGGCCAACGAGGCGTAGTCCAGTTCGACGGCACGGTGATCGCTGCACGCGCGCGACAGGCAGGTCAAGGTGTCCCGGTGCTCGGCGCTCGCGGTCCGCAACACGATGTGTGCGCCACGGCCGGCCTCGCTGCGCGAGTTGCAGTCGAGCACCTGGCGCAGTTTCTTGCTGGCGCCGGC
>PMKP01000124.1 GCA_003157775.1 Myxococcales bacterium
CATGTGCCCAAAGGCAACACCCCCACGGGCGCGCAATGCCCCGGGCGATACTCTCCTCGCTCTCAGCGCCTGTTCGAGCAGCTTGTGCGCTCCTGCACCGGGCTCGCGTTGGATCAAACGAACCCTCGGATGCACGAGATCTTCTGCGCCTCGGATTCGCAGCGGATTGCCAGCCGCGACGACGATTCCCTGTTCCCAGGACGCGAAGTTGACGAACAGCATAGCGCGTCCTGGTAGTGCGCGTCGAACGAAGGGGATGTTGAACTCGCGCGTCTCCTCGTCGCACAGGTGCAGGCCAGCGAGGTGCACTTCGCCCCGGCCGAGAGCCTTGAGCGCTGCCATACTCGATCCCTGCACCCACGAGATGTGGATTCCTGCAGGCTCTTGCCCGAGCCTCGCGGCAAGCAGCCCCAGCGCAGGCGCGCATCCCATGACCACGAGCCGGCGACGGGCAGCCTCTAGGTCTCCCAGGGGTTCGATCTGCACTTTCCGCGCGTGACGACCCCGGTGCAGCGAGGGAACCAGCAGGCCATCAGCGGCCTGCAGGAAGGAGTCATTGCGCTGAGAATCAATGGAATGTGCGATCCACCGGCCGCTGACTTCAGCCAGCAGGACTCGGGCACTGTCTGATCCCGGTGCCGAAGGCGCAGCCGCGATCGTCGCGTTTAGCCGCGCGGGGGGAACGTTGAGAGAAAAGAGAGATTCAAACCGACAGCCGAGAACCTGGGCGAGGCGAAGTGCGACGTCCGTCCCTGGGACCACGCGACCACGCTCTAGGCCGCACAGGCTCTGTCGGGACAGGCCGATCTTGTGCGCGAGCTCAAGCTGGCTCAGCCCGCGTGACAGGCGAAACTCTTTCAGAGCGGTGCGAATCACGGGTGGACGGCCGGCTTCCCTCGTGTCGCGTTTACCTGACATAATGTCAAATATGCTTGCGCATTGCTCGAAGGTCAAACTCTTTGGTTCGCGCCAGCCTCGCGTCGCGTCTTCGGTGCTCTGAGTTGGGAAAAAAGATGAGCCGCCTGGGCCGGTCCCCCTCACTGTATTCAAGAGAAGGAGCTCTTCATGCAAAAGCAAAGACGGGATTTTCTCAAGATAGCGGCCGCGGGCGCGGCGGGATTGGCGCTTGCGCGGCGAGCAAATAGGGCGTTTGCGGCATGGCCCTCCACGGGAACGTTGGCGGTGAATCCCACCATCGACAACATGCGCGTGGTGGCGTGCTACGACCCGCAGATGATGAAATCGTTGGCGGATAGCAAGTTGGCGGCAACCTTCCAGAACGAGCAAACGTTGGTTGATTCCTGCCAAGTGCAGGCGAACATGGATGCCATGGCCATGCAACTGGCCCAACAAACCACGGCGGATGCGGCATGGAAAGCCATTTTCAGGACCGGCAAATCATCATGGGCTGCCACGAAAGTTGCCATAAAGGTGAATTGCATTGCAACCTCGAACATGGCCAGCCTCGCGGTTGTGCAGAAATTCTGCAACATCTTTGCCGGCTTTGGCGTACTGCCCGCCAACATAATTATCTACGACGGGAACACCACCTACGGCGCGGGAATCTCAAACTACACGCCCTATTTCAGCGCGACCGATACCACCAAGACCCCAGGAGTTGTTAGTAGCTACAACACCGCCTTGGGGGGCACCACCAACGCTGCCATTCCCGGCGGAACCTCTGCGGCTTGTACCGCGGACATCGCCAATGGCACGATCGACATTCTCGTCAATATTGCGAATAACAAGGGACACAATCAAGCGTGGACCGGCGGGGCCACGCTGAGTATGAAGAACCATTTTGGCACCTTCCCTCCCACCCACGACATCAACTTCTTGTTCAACATCAACAAGAGCGATGCCATTCTCGGGGGAACTCCCGTGCGGCAGCAACTGTGCTTCATCGATTCCCTGCTGGCAAACTCGAAATCCAATACGGGAAACCCGACTGACCAGCCGAACTATCTGATCATGGGCGTGTTCGGTCCCGCGGTTGACTACCTTACGGTCAAGAAGGTCCGCGAAGCGGTCATGGGGGCCACCCACACTGAGACCACGATTAACTCCTACATAACGACTTTCGGCTACACCACCACCGACCCGGTGTGGATCCTGGCACCCGCCGCTAGCAGCGCAGCCTGCGGCGGCGGAGGCACGGGCGGCGCAGGCGGGAGCAGCGGGGCAGGCGGCGCGGGTAGCGGAGGAACCAGCGCCGCCGGAGGCGCGCGCAGCGGTGGGACCAGCGCGGCGGGCGGCGCGGGCAACGGCGGGCAGAGCGGATCCGGAGGCGTGGCCAGCGGCGGAGCCAACGGGTCTGGTGGCGCGCGCAGCGGCGGGACCAGTGGCGCCGCAGGCGCAGGCGGTGGCGGGACCAGCGGCCCCGCAGGCGCCGGCGGCGGTGGAACCAGCGGAGTTGGTGGCAAGGGCGGCGGCGGGACTAGCGGCGCCGCAGGCGCGGGCGGCGGTGGAACCAGCAGCGCCGGCGGCAAGGGCGGCGGCGGGACCACTGGCGTTGCAGGCGCGGGCGGCGGTGGAGCCAGCGGAACCACAGGCATGAGCACGGGCGGCACGACCGGCAACAGTAGCGCCACCTTTGCCGGCGGTGGTGCGGGGGGAAAGGGCGGCGTGGCGACAAGCGCTCCGTTGGCGTCCGGGGGCTCGTTCGCGACCGGCGGAATCAGTGCCGGAGCCGGGACGACCGTCAGTTCAATGGGCGGTAGCACCGGAACCACCGAGGCGGAGAGCGCAGCAGTCGCTGCTGGGAAGGCAGGGGGCGGCTGCAACGTTGCCAGCGGCGGACGCAAAGCCACCGGCTGGGGCGCAATCCTGGCACTTGGCGCCGTGGTGGCCGAGAAGCTTAGGCGTCTCGTGAACGACGACGATCGATCGCCGTAGGCCTGGCGTCAGTTCAGGAATGCGGCGCGCGAAGACTACTTCGCAATCATCACTTCGGTCGCCTTGATCACCGCTGCGATCGGGTCGCCGGTCTTCAGGCTGAGACGCTCCACCGATGTCGCGGTGATGATCGAGACAAGCTCCTGGCCACCGATCTCGACCACGACCTCCGCCATGAGATCCCCCTTCTTGATGCTCTTGATCGTCCCCTTGAGTTGGTTTCTTGCGCTGATGTTCATGTCTGGCTCCTGCTTGCAACTGGTCAATTGCGTTTGGAATCTACCTTCCCCACATCTTCACCGCTGTTGGATGTTGGGCAGTAGCCGCGGGTGACGGTGCGGCCGATCAACGGGATCGGATCTCACCAACCTGCCGTCCTGACTCACCCGTGATGTATCCGCCCACAGTATCGAGTTCTCGGCGAAAGGCTATGCTC
>PMKP01000099.1 GCA_003157775.1 Myxococcales bacterium
TTCAAATCCGGCCGCCCCGACCGAAACAACTTTGCGATTTGATGATGGGTTCCAAAACACCATATGTGCGGGCCGTGACATCGATCCAGCCGAGCAGATTTCGGCGGCAAAATTGCGGCGGCCGGGGCGGCTTCCGATAAAACTACGAAAATCGCTCATCCGCCGAGCACGGGCGAGGCCCTGCGGCTGCCCGAAGTCGCCCGTTTCCACCGCCGCTACGAACGCCTCTGTACCCGAAGCCCCCAACCTCTTAAGATCGCGTTTTGTTTGCCCTCGGGCATAGGAATACGCTTGACAAGCCGCACTAAAACGACGAGCAGGACCACGATGAGAGTGTCGACATTCGCCTTCGCTTTGCTTCTCCTGAGCAATTGTGTTTCGACAAAGTTATCGAATAGATCGCCAGTCAAAACGATCGGCGATATTCCGGATTTCCTGCCCATGCAGGCGAAATTGCAGGTAGTTGTTGACTCAGACCCACCAGGCGCAATTGATCAACAGTTTGCTGAAACCCTAACTGAGGAAAAAGTCTTTAGTGAAGTGACCGTTGGTCGCTCGGAAAAGGGAGCTGACCTGAGGCTGGCGGTAAAGGCCAATACCGACGACAGCATGCATTTTGCCAGAGGCCTCCTGAATGCGGGCATTTTAGGACTTTCATTGTGCCTCGCGGGCGGTGCTCTGGAAGACACCTATGATTATGATGTGCACTTGAGCGCTACTCTGAGGAAGGGCGCCAGCGTTCTCGGGAATTACGAGGCAATTGGCCAATATCGCAGAGTAACCGCGGACACCTGCCCGCACATTTTCTTTGACGACGAGCACATGCCAATAACCAGAATGAAGGCCTGGGATCACGCAATCAGGTTGCTCGCGCATGAGATGAAGAAGGATCGAAGTCATATTGCTGCCTTCTTGGAAGAGGGGCACGGGGCGCCGCTCCTGCACGCGGAGACACGTCTTGCCTTGCAGCCGGATCGCAACTCGCCGGCGGCGATAGGCCCTGGATCAGCATCGGCCGCTTTGGGCGGAAACCAGCGTTTGGCCGTACTGGAGTTTCAGGGCCGAGGCCTCGAAGACGACATCCTGATGACCTTGTCCGACACGGTTCGCGGCGGCGCCCTGCAAGGCCTCCAGGGCCATGGGGTGGTCGTGATCACCCGCGAGAACATGCTGGTCTTGCTGAAGGACATGGGAAAGCAGCAATGCGAAGAGGGCGATTGCGAAGTCGAGACCGCTCGCAACATCGGCGCAGACTATGTGGTTTCCGGCAAGTGCGTGCGCGTGGAAAATCTCTACGTTGTCACCTTGAAACTGCACGAAACCAAAGGTGGCAGCCTACTCGGCACAGACACCGTGGAGGGCGCGAGCACGGTCGATCTGCTGCACCTACTGCGCGAGCACGGGCGACGGCTCATGATCGGCGCCTTTGGCCCATCCTCCAGGCGGTAAACCAAGCAGACCATCTGCCTTTGGCGCGATCTCCGATGGTCAGGACGGACGTCTTCGCCAATGCCTGCGACGGTCCCGTCGGCGCACAACACGGGAAAGCGGCCCGACAACTGACTGCTGGGGCAGCTACTGGGGACTACTTGAACGACAGGGCCGTCACGCAGAAGTCGAACGAGCCAGCCGTGGGACGTGAGCTGGCCTGGAACTGGAAGTTCGATGTGTTGGGCGGCCCAGTCAGCGCCACGCCGGAGGATGGAGACCAACACATAGTATTGAAACTGGTCCAAGGAATGGTCTGCGTGGCCGTGGTCATAATGGCACAATAGGTCGTGCCTACGGCGCCGACGAAGTGCTTCACCTGCAGGCGCATGTCCGCGTTGGTGGGGAGGCTGCTGACCGTGACCGTCACACCCGTTCCCGCGAGCTGAACCGGCATCTCGGTGATGGCGGTGGTGAGCGTTGAGAGACTGAATCCAAAGCCAGCGCCCCAAACTGTGTAGCCGCCGGCCGGATTCTGCGCGCCCACGGTGCCCGCCCCACAGAGATTGTTCGGCAACATGCAGACGGAAGAAGCTATCTTGTCACTGAAGGTGAAATCGTAGCCACTATAGGCACCAACCGTGCAAAGGCCGTTGGGACAAGAGAGGCCGCCCGTGCTCTTGGGCACAGGCGTGCAGGTGGCGGTCACCCCGCCTGTGGCTGTGGTCGTTCCACCTGTCGCTCCAGCGCCTCCAGTGGCGGTGCTGCTTGCGCCGCCGGTTGCCCCGCCCGAGCTGCCGGCCTGTCCCGTGGTGCCACCCGTGCTGCCGCCCGAGCCGGCCACGGCTGTGCCGCCGGTGCTGGTCTGGCCGCCGCTGGCACTGCCGGCCTGCCCTGCTGTGCCGCCTGTGCCGCCGCCGCCCGAGCCCGAGGCGCCTGCGGCGCTCCCGCCCGTGCTCAGGTCCGAAGGTCGGATGGCATCAGGAGAGTACGGGACGTCAACAGCTGCATCGACCGCCGCATCCGGAACGGCGCTTCCCCCAGCCCCGCCCGTCGCCGTCGCGCCACCCGCCACTGTGCCACCCGTCACCGTGCCGCCGGTCGCGGTGCCGCCGTGTGAACCGCCGCTCGCGACCGTGGCAGTTCCACCGCTGCCCCCTGTTGCCGCAGACGTCGCGCTGCCGCCCTGGTCGCCGCCGGTACCCTGTTGCAAGACCAAGGGTTGCGAGAGGTCCACGCAAGCCGCAAGGGTCGCGGCGATTGCCAGCAGCGCGCATGCAAACGAGCGAGTCACGTTCTTCCTAGATTACAACAGGGCCGAGACGCGATGGGAATCTTCTATCCATCCCTCCGCCATCTGAAGCATCCCAGGATGGAGCAACCGTCGTCAAGTCCGAACCGCGTCACTGCAGCACATGCTGCCCGATGGACGTGAGCAGCGGGTTGCGCTGGCCGACGGGCGCCGTGGAGATGTAGCCCTCGTTGATCTCCCACATGATCACGCCGCCCAGACCCTGCGCCTTCAGGTAGGCGCCTTTCTCCCCGATCGAGCGATCGTCGTCGTAGGAAATATACCCGCAGCCCTTGGGCCCGGTGGCCGCAGCAAAGGAAAGGTAGGGCACGCGGGCAAAGGCATCCCATTTGGCCGCGGCGGCCGAGTAGTACGAGGTCATGATGTTGGCGTAGGAGATGTCTCCGTCGCTGGCGGCCACGGTGGAGCCGTTCAGCGCCTGGTCAGGGGCGGTCACCGGCGGGGTGTAGCACAGCCCGTAGAAGCCGATCCCGATCCCCAGCTTGGCCTTGGGCACCCCCGCGCCGACATAGGCCTTGACCGACGAGTCCACCGACGTGGGCGTCGCGCTGTCCTGCTGGTAGAGCGCGCTCGAGTGCCAGCTCTTCCAGCCCTGCCAGGCTCCTGCGGCGCCGTAGGACATGATGTTGATCTGGTCGGCGGCGGCAGCCAATGCCGCGTACCCAGAAAGGTCGCCCGGCATGTTCACGTTGATAATCCCCACCGGGACGGTGAGCAGCAAGCCGGGCGCACGCTGGCGCACCTTCTGCATCACATCCACAAGCACTGGCTCGTCGGCTGTCTCGAGCGATTCCCAGTCGAAGTCAATCCCGTCGTACCCGTAGTCGGTTGCCAGCTTGGCGAAGCTGCCCACGAAGGTGTCGCGCACGCCACTGGCTGTCGCGGCCAGAAACTGAGCGCGTGAGTCGGCGCCGCCCAGAGACGCCACGGCCTTCACCCCATGAGCGTGCGCGGCCGTCACGATGGCGTGGCCTAGGGTCGCGCCCTGCGCGGCGCTGCCCTGGGA
>PMKP01000385.1 GCA_003157775.1 Myxococcales bacterium
CCATTCCCGTGACGTGCGCCCCCCATGGAGCTGGATCTTTCCAAACCGAGGGGTAACCTGGTATTCCTTCCCCGTTCCTCGACGGTATCGGGTCCAAATGGGCACGGCCACCATGCAGTCCGATGCCGAAGAAGAACACCTAAACCAAACCGTTCAGATCGTTTGCGCCCGTAGCTCAAGTGGATAGAGCATCGGCCTTCTAAGCCGAGGGCTGGGGGTTCAATTCCCTCCGGGCGCGCCACCCTCGTTCCCGGCCTAGGGAGCGGGCGTGCGCCCCAGCGTCGCACGCAGGAAGATATCTGGCTTGGGAGGCATCGTCATGTTGTGGCCGATGTGAAAACTTGGGTGAGGAGGCTGATTGAAACCGGCCTGCTCGGAAGACACCTGCATGCGGTATTGGGGATCGTGCATCAGGGTGTAGATCCGGCGCTTGGTCACATCCGTCGTGGTGTAGAGACGCAGGGCCGAATTGTCCTTTTCGCGCCAGATGATTTCTTCGCGCCAATCGCCCAGTAGGTCTGCGGTGAGCACGGGCGTGGCCTTGGTCGAGTTGTTCGAGGCGCAATCGCTACAGCTTAGCAGCGTGCCGCCACCGTATTTCGTGATGCTGGTCTGGTCCTCCAGCTCTCGGGCTTCGTCGGCGTCCCACCAGATGAGAAAGTTGTTTGAACCTGGCAAACTGCCCACGTCCTTCCCCGTGGTTGCCGACAGGAGGGAGCCAGAGTTGTTGGTCCACATCTCAGCCCCGTCATTGCCATCGTAGATGTCGTCGGCCACCCCGCGAGCGGTGCCCGACGCGGTGGGACCGCGAACGATGCTGGCGCAGGTGTCGGCGTCGTGCTCGTCGTAGTCTAGAGGGCCGTTCAGGTGGGGCACGAAGACTTCCATGCCCGGTCGGCCAGGGACCAAATCCGCGACATGCAGCCCAAGGCCGTAGCCCAGGTCGGTTGAACAGCGCCGCGTGCCATCGCCATTGATGGTGGATGAGCCGGTAACGATTTCCTGGACGCCGTCACTGTCCACGTCGGCCACGGCCCAACTATGCGCTCCCTGCCCGACGTAGGCGGTGCCCGCGTTGCTGTCTGCGGTCCACAGCAGCGTGAGAGCGCTGTCCCGCCAATTCCAGGCGCTGATCGCTGTGCGAGCGTAAAAGCCGCGACCCATGACGATGCTGGGTCGGCCGCTGGCTCCTTCGGTCTGATCGAGAACAAACGCCGCCGTGGAAAGGAAGTTGTCCACGCGATTGCCGTAGGTGTCACCCCAGTCCGCGACCGCTCCCCGCGCCGGCTGAAAATCCACGGTCGCCAATTCGGCGCCGGTTGGCCCATCGAACACGGTCAGGTATTCCGGCCCGGTGAGAATGTAGCCGCTTGCATTGCGGTAGACAGCGCTGTAGTCGTCGGTACCAGCGGGCCCCAGGTGGAGATAGGTACCGGTACCGTCAAGCGTGCCGGGCGCGGTCTTCACGACCACCTCTGATACGCCGTCGCCATCGAAGTCATAGACCATGTGCTGGGTATAGTGGGCACCGGCCCGGATATTAGGTCCCAGGTCGATACGCCAAAGTTGGGTTCCGTCCATGGCATAGGCATCCAGGAGCACATTGCCGGTACAACCGGGTTGCGAGTTGTCTTTGGAATTCGAGGGATCCCATTTGAGGACGATCTCGTAGCGCCCGTCTCCGTCGAGGTCCCCCACCGAGGCGTCATTGGCGCTGTAGGTGTAGATCTCGTTGGGGATTGGGCAGGTCGCCGGGGTCACGCCCTGCGGGGGAACCTGCAGGGGAATCCGAAGATAGTTCTGGTCGTTGGGCCAGGCGGTGACTACCGGTGAAAAATCCTGTATCTCTCCGTCGATAACGAAGGCCACCTGGTATTCAACATCTGGACTGCCATCTGGGTCAAAGTAGTTCGTGCTGTCAGACACGGTCTGAATCGGGGCCCCGTCACGATTGATTGCGTACGCAATCCGTTCGGGATGTTTGTCGTCATATTCGTCGCCAAACATGCGCCAGCTCAAGTACACGCCGCTGCCATCGGGCATCGAAACCGCGACCAGGCCCCGGTCCAGTCTCTCCATGTGGTAGTGCCCGCGGGTGGGGGGCACCCCGGCATCGTCGGAAGGCAGCCCCGTGTCGACGGCAGGCGCCAATGGAGTGATGACGACCAGTCCTCGGGAATCACACCCAAGACAAAGCCCGAGAAGGATGATGGCCAGGCGTCTCATCAAAATCGCGCTCCGACCAGCGCGGTGCCAGTCCACGAAGGTAGGCCCGTGCTCGCGACGAAAGTCCCCACACTGTACAGGCGTGGTTCCGGCACTAGCCACAGGGTTCCTGCCGTGAGGTCAAGAAAGAAATGACGGGAGAGGGAAGCCGTGACGCCCACGGATGCGCGTCCGCCCAGCGACCACGCGCTGATGCGATGGCCTTGGAAGCCCGAGGCAACGATGATTGCTTCGGCCACCACCTGATACGCGCCGACGCCCAGGTCGGCATGGGGGCGAAATCGCCGCCATTGCCAACGTGAGAACGCTAGACCCAGCCCGATGAAGCGCTGATCGATGCGTACGCTTCCCTCTTGGGCCTGCAGCTCTGGGCGCGTGCCAAGGCCGAACGCGCTTGCCGTGACGCGAACCCAAGTACGAACTTGATACCCCGCCTCGAGGTACGGCAGCAGCGAGGGTGCAAAGCCCGAAGAGGTGCCAAGAACCGCCAAACCGCCGGCCAAGAAAGTGCGACCTGGCATTGCGGGCGTCCGCTCAGCCGGTGGAGGCGGTTTTGGGGCTGCCGCCAGTCTGTACGCCAAGGTATCGAACATGCGGGCCCGAATGAAATCGACGGCCCGCACCGCGATCACGACGTCCGCTCGATCCATCTCTTCGTCAGCGACGCGCAAGTGGGCCACTGAGGTCTTGCCACTTGAACGATCGAGGAACCAGACATCGAGCTGGCGGGGGCCGGTTGTGCCGGACTCCGCGCCGGCTGCGTCGGCTTGGTCGGCAAAGACCACCACCGCCGCGGTTCGCGGTCCGGGCGCGAGGGTTTCGAGCTGCGCAGCGGGCGTGTTGGGAGTCTCCGCGTGGATGAAGCGTACCTCGAAGCCAACCGACAGCGCTTCGCCACGCAAGCGGTTGAGCGCCTCCTGCATGGCGCTGTTCTCTCCCTCTGGGATCGCCACGGCGATCACGTCTGAGCCCGAGTCCAAGGGCGCACCTGCCCCGGCAGTGTTAGGAGTGGGAGCCATGGTGAAAAGCACGACGGCGAGAAGAGCGGTCACTCGGCCGGGGATTCTACAACGCCAACCAGGCCCACCCGGGCCAAAATGGCATCGTCGCCCTCGGCACCAGCCCGCTCTTCCCATGCTGAATCGCCCTTGTTCTTCTCGCTGGCGGACAGCGGCATAGGCTTGGAACCACCGTCCGGAATGACCAGCTCGAACACGGTTCCTATGGTACCAGCGCACCAGGGTCGCGGCCTGGATCGGGTTCCCTTGCTCACTGGCGGCCTCTTTCGCATGGCAGTGTCGCAGCGGCTCCCATGCGGCTCACAGATTCTTGCATTTTGCGGCGGACCGGCTCGCTCTCGCTTGCATCCCCCCGTCCGCCCAGCAAAGATTCACGTGAAGTAGCCTCGTCGCGAGTCCCTCTACTCGGCACCCCGACGGGTTGACTCATCAAGTTCCTCGCGGGTAGGGTTCGGGCATGGTGGCCCCAAGGTTCGGCGCGCTTTCCATCGCAGATCCGCCTCTGCGCAGGATTGCCTGGCGGACGAAGTCATGCTTCGCCGCGCTCCTGGTCGCTACCCTGACGAGCGGGTGGGCGGCCCGCGCTGAGGCCGAGCCACGGGACCTGCTCGCCGGCAAGCGCCCTCTACGCAGCGAGGGCGTGACCCACCCTGGCCGTCTCACCGACGGCATTCTCAGCAATGAGGGCGACGAGTGGTTGACCGACCTCACCTCGCGACTGTCGTCCCGCACGTGGTTTGTCGAATACGATCTGGGGCAAACCCAAGCCGTGCGCTGCGCACTCGTTCAGGCAGATAGCAGCGAAGTCGGTCTGCTTTCAGGCTCGCTCGACGGTCAAACCTGGGAGCCAGTTTGGCAGGTCGGTGCCGCATGGAGCCCGGGTATACGTTTGCGCAGCACGAGACTCGAAGCTACCATGCGCTACCTTCGGTTGTCTGCCACCGGGGGAGATGCGTTTCACGGCGTAGGAGAAATCGCGGCCTATTCCCAATGCCCGGTTCCTTGGCCACCCGAATTGCCTCGCGAGCACGGTACGCCGACGAGCGAATCCATCGACACCAACATCCTGCTGTTCGGGCTTCTGGCCGGGCTCTTCGTGCTCTTCCATCGAGCCCGCGGATCAAGACTGCAGTACCTCCTCCTGTTGCCAGCCCTGGCTGTAGGTTGGAAACTCGTGGCGGATCTCATCGAGCTCTTCGATTTCAATCGAGAGCCACCCCTGCGTGCCATGGTTGCGGCGCTGGCAACCGTCGTATTGGTGAAAGAAACATTTCTCTCCAAGCGTTGGCCAGCCCGTCGCATAGTTACCCTGGCAACACTCTCTCTTTGCGCAGCGACGGCCTTTGGGACCTACTACCACTTTGGAATGTGTCAATTTGTCGACCACGCGAAGGGCCGGCGCACTTTCGTGCACACCTTCGATATGCGGCACTATTTCCCACTTGCCAAGTACTTCCGCGAGCTGCGCTACGACGGCCTCTATCTGGCCAGCCTGGCTGCGTACATGGACAACACGCCAGACTTCGCGAAGGACCAGCTTGGCCAATTGCGTGTGCGCGACCTGCGCAACAGCGAGATACGGTCTGGCAGCGAGCTCGTCAGTGAGCTACCCCAGATCCGTAGTCGCTTTACCCCCGAGCGCTGGGACGACTTCAAACGCGACATGAAGTATTTTTCCGAAGCCATGGGTAAGGGCGACTATCTCGGCAGCTTGGCAGACCATGGTGGCAATGCGACGCCAGCGTGGATCTTGCCCGCCTACCTAATCTTCAAGAACGCGCCGGCCAGCGAACTAACTCTCTCGCTGGCTGGACTCATCGATCCAGTACTAGTCTTGCTGTTCTTTCTCGTCCTCGCGCGCACCTTTGGAACGCAAGTGATGCTCTACGTGATGGTGATCTGGGGCGCGACCGACTTCTATACCTTCACCGCTAACTTCATGGGCTCTACCCTGCGCCAGGATTGGCTGGTCGCGCTCGGATTGGGCATTTGCGCGATCAAGCGGAAACGCCCCTGCTTGGGCGGCGCACTTGTCGCATACAGCGGCCTCATTCGTGCGTTCCCGGCCATGGCCGCCCTCTTCTTCCTGGTGCCCATGGCATGGTTCGCCTTCGATCATCTGTTGCGGAAGAAGCGACTGCCGTCGCTGGCAGACTGGCGGGCCTGCCAGCGGCCGTCCCTGCGCGCGGGTTTCGGTGCCGCGATTTGTGTGGTCACGCTGGTTGCTTTGACCTCGGTGATGTTTGGTTTTGGCGATTCGTGGATCGCCTGGCAAGAAAAGATCGGGCACCACGCCACCGACCCAAGTACCAACAACGTTGGACTCCGCAATGTGCTCGCCTTTGATTCCGACTTCTCAGCCGAGCGTCTGATCACCGGCCATCAGCCAGCGCCTGATGAGGAATGGGTGCGGACGCAACGCTCAACCTTTGCGGCCCGACGTCCCTGGTTCTACGGCATCCTGCTGGTGGTAACCGCACTCGCCCTTCTCGCATGCCGCGGCCGTAGCCTGGAACAGGCGGCACTCATCGGACTCCTGCTGGTTCCGTTTTACTTCTACCCATCCAACTACTATTGCCACTTCGTCTTCTTGCTGCCCATGGCGGTCGCGAGCCCATTTGACGACCGAGACCATGCCTTCGCATGGGTGTTCATCGTGCTTGCCGCCATGTGCGTGGGTCAAGTCTTCACCCTGAACAATTGGATCGATCTTCGCTACACCTACCAAAGCTTCCTTTTGCTCATCGGCTTTGTCGCGATCATGGCGATGCTTGCGTGGCAATCGCTGGCCCTGGCGCCTTTCGGCAAGGATCTCGGGAGAAAGCGTAGCCCTGCAAAGCGCAGGTAACCGCATGCGGCAGCTTTTGTCGGTCATCCTCTTGCGATGGTCCCTGATTTCAGCCTAGCCTCACGGTCGGGCCGGGAGGTAGACCCAATCGGGTCGGCAAGGACCGCCGGTAATCGGGAAGAACACGTCGGCCTGTTCGAACCAGGCGATGCCCGCGGGCCGATAGTAGTCGTGCAAATCATCCCCAAAGAACCACCTGTCACGATGGTCTAGGACAATCGTCGAGAAGCGATGGCTCGCGAATGCCTCGTGGAATGCGCGGTAGAGAGTGCGTTTTGCGTCGAACGGATCGGCGTCCAAAAGCAGCACGTCCGAAATCGCCTGGAAGGCTGCCTGCGAAGGCTTGCCAGCCAGCCGCGCATAATTGGGGTGCTGCGGGACGAAGACCTCGCCTGGGGCTTCTCGCAGGCGTTCAATGAACGCCATTCCGGCCTCGCGATCGCGGGCTCCCGGCAGCATGGCCTGCGGGTTGTAAATCAGCGCGGCGAGCTGCACCGCCGCGACTATTCCCCCGAGCATTCTGGCCCGCTCCAGCAACCAAGGACCAAGATCCTTGGCGCGCTCGAACCCCGCCGCCAGGACGAGTCCGAAAGCGATGCTGAGACCGAGGTGAGCGGGGATCAGATCATTCAAATAGCTGCCGCCGTGAATTCGGACCAGATAGGCCCCAATCACCTGACACGAGCAGAAGAGTACGTAAAACAGCCACGGGCCACGGCGGGTGCCCGCTTTGGGGCTGACGAGCAGTACGATGAAGGCGAGCGTGGGAACCGGAAGTTGGGCAAGAGTCTCGACCCGCCAGAAGTCGAGGACGAGCGAGGCCCTGCTGCCGGTCGTGTGCCCGAATGGCACCATAAAAGCGTAGTACCAGTACCACCCCCCGGTCCAAAGGTTCAGGCAGAGCACGCTGCAGGCCGTGAGCAATACCGCGGGCAACGTGAACCAAAGCGAACGTCGAAATCCGTACAGTGCCCATGCCCCGAGTGCCAGGGCTGCAAGCGAAGGAAGCGCCGCCTGCTTTGCCAAGAACGCCAAGCATAGGAGGGTTGCTCCAGCGACAAGGCCACGCTTTCGCTGGGCAAAACGCACGAACCAGGCGGAGCCGAGCAACAGCGCCATGAACAGAGCATCGGTCCGTGCAAGATCGAACCACTGCCCGTTGAGCCCAAAGGTGCCGGCAAAGACGCCCAGGGTGAGGACGGCGGAAATGCGGCTCTTCGACTCTCGGGCGACCAGGTCGTAGAGGGTCGCGAACAGTGCGAGGGTGCAGCAGAAGGAAACCATCCGCAGCGTGGAGTAGCCGTTGCCCAGTGCTTTGGCCGCGAGCGCCGATAGGTAGTAGTAGAGCGGGTTGTAGAGATACGGGACGAATTCGACCGACGGGCTCGCGTAGATGGGCTTGCCGTCCAAGACGCGCTGGACGTGCTCGACTATGCTCCCCTCCATCCACTCGAGCTCGAAGGGGTAGTTCATGCGCCGGAGCGCCACATAGAGGAAGGCCCCGAGGGCGGTTCCTGCCAGCCCCACTGCGAGCGACAGCGGTAGCCACGAACGCCAGTTCGGGAAGGTTCCCAGGGTGGGTCCCGCCAGCTCCCATGCGCGCGAGGACGCCAGCCGCGAGCGCCAGCTAGTTTTGGTCTTGCGTCGAGGCGGTGCCATGTTCCCCTGGTGAAGGCCGCAGACTACCCCGACGCCTGGCCGGTGGCCAAGGGGAAGTCGCGCGGCCGCCATGCCGGAACTTCGACAGCGTCAGCCCGCTCGCCTCGCCGGTCCAACAACTGACGGCCTTCTCGGCGACGACACGATGGGGTAGACTCGGCCACACAGATTGGGCACTCACAGCCGCCTTGGGGAACCCGCCGTGGCCACCCAATGGGCGCACCCGGGCGGGCAGGAAGGCCTCCACCACGATCAAGAACCCCATTTCGACCGGCCTGGGCGCCGAGCCTCAGATTCGAGAACGCAGTGACTGAATTGATATGACAAACGCATTGCTACACCTCCTCACAATGTGGCTCCTGGCTGGCCTCCTCTGGCTGCCCGGATTTGCTATTGAGCGGATGGCCTTTCGGAATATGAAGAGACTACCGTTCAGGGGTCTGACGCGTTTGTGCCTGGGAACCGCATTTTGGATAAGCGCTATCTTCCTTCTGTGCGCGTGCCAAAGCCTCACATTGCCAGCCGTCGGAGCCCTCGCGCTTGCTTCAGCAGCGGGGGCAGCTCCCTTCATCCGTCTTCGCCTTCCTCGACCTCGTGCAAGTCGCTGGTCTGCTCAGGTGGCCATGGCGGCTGGTTGCCTCTTGCCGATTGTGCTGGCACTTGCGGTCGCTGCTATCTGCAGCATGGACCCAGACCCCAAGGGGGATGCCGGGGTCTATCACCTAAGTATTCCGAAGTTGTACATAGCTCATCGGGGTCTTCTCAGGATTCCATTCAACGTGTATTCCAACTGGCCACTCAATGGCGAGATGGTGTTCACCCTGGCGATGCTATTGAAAGACTATGTTCTCGCCAACTCTGTGCAATGCATCTTTGCCGTGTTCTCTGCCTACGCGATCTTTGAGTACGCGCGCGCAAGCAAGTCGGCTTGGTATGGCTTCATGGCGGTGCTGTTTATGCTGTTTAACCACACATTCATGTGGGAAGTGGATATCGCCTATGTCGACATCATCCAAGCTTTCTTCACGACAGCGGCGTTCATCTTCATGATGCGGGCCGCTGATGAGCCTGACCAGCGGCGAGTGTGTCTGCTTCTCTCCGGAATCAATTGCGGGCTGATGGCCGGCATGAAGGTAAGCGGATTCTTCGGCGTGGTGCCCATCACGGTATGCTATCTACTCAGATTGCCCGGTGGAAATCGTGTTCGCCGAGGACTCGTTGATCTCACAAGCTGCTTCCTTCCCCCCATTGTGCTTCTAGCATTGCCTTGGATAGTGAAGGCCGCTTGGTTCACCAGCAATCCCGTATATCCCTTTCTCTATGATGTATTTGGAGGCCCCGATTGGAGCCACACCTGCTGGCGCCAGTTTGCAGACTGGCAATCGTCCATTGGCATGGGGCGCACGGTCCTCGACTACATCCGATTGCCATATCGCGTGATTCTGTCTGCCGGGCAGGGCTATCCTCGCTTTGACGGATCGCTCAACCCGACGTGGATTGCTCTCCTCCCGCTCTCCATTGTGGCAGCATTCTGGAACCGCACCGTGCGTGCGTGCCTCGTGGTATCCGGGGTCTATTTCGTGTGCTGGGCGAGCGCCAGCCAGCAATTGCGATTTCTTCTTCCCATCATTCCGGTGTTGGCTATCGCTGCCGCTCTTGCCTTGGGAGAGTTGACGGATCGGCTGTTCGCGCGGAGGGTCGTCGCCGTGGGTTTGTTTGTTGTTCTTTATTGCGTAGTGACCGGGCTCTTGATCGGCGAGGTGAGTGGGAAGTTTGGAAAAGTGCGGGAGGTCATCGGCTTGTATGGTGCCAAGGATCGCGAAGTGGTGATGAAATCCGCCGTCCCTGGAGAGTTTGTCTTCATGAATCGCGAACTACCCCTGGATGCAAGAGTACTATTCTTGAATACGAACTTCGGCTTCTTCAGCGAGCGGGATTATGTTGCCGACAGCTTCTTCGAAGCCTCACAGATTGTCGATTGGCTGGGGTCATGTTCTTCCGCCGGGGAGATTCAGGCGCGGCTCAGAGAGAAGGGGATTACTCACATTCTGTATTCGACAAGAGAGGGGCAGTTATCGTATCCGCCGGCGCTGTGGAGATTCCTGGACAATTACTCAATGGTGAAATTGATGGCGAAATCTGAGGGCGGCGGTCTTTGGTTGTTTGCGCTGAGGTAGGACTACCGCGCTGGGGCCAGTCGGGGGACGCAGGCGCGGGTCATCGCTTCGCGGAGAGGGCCGGCTTTCCCCGGGTGGGCGTCCAGATAGTACGGCGATAAGGTTGCGAAGATCGCGCGAGCGTAGGCGCAGCCCATTCTATCCATGTCACTTGTGGCCTCGCGCAGGACGTCGTCGATGACTCGAAAACGAACTCGTGTGTCTGCGCGCAGCTTGCCCATCAGCGCATCGTCGTAGGTGAGCATCTCGACCAGCAGAATATCGCCCACGACGAGTTGATTGAAGTCGAGCGAGCGCTGCTGCAGCGGCGGATCGTCATGATGGAAGATGAGCCCCACCCCGTGCTCGCGCAGCTCATCGCGCGACACGAGCTTCTCGTGGCCGAGCTTGGGGCCGCGGGTCGCGAGCGGGCGTTCGGCTATCCAGTATTGGGTCAATCCGTTCGGCTCGACCAGGTAGGGAAGGTCGCTGTAGTACGCGAACATACACATGCCACCGCCAAACGCGGCTCTGACGGGTAGACCATCGAAAACCGCGTGCGCGGCTTGGGCCTGGGCGCGGCGCTCGGCGATGACGGCCTCCGGGTAGCCCAGTCTTTCGTCGGTGATTCCATGCACGAATTCAGGTCGATCCGGGGAAAACAGTGGATAGGGAAGGAAGCTGCCCGCGGTCAGCGATGCTGCGAGGGCAACGCCAGCCTTCGGCCCGAGAACCGACACGGCAGCGTCGAGAAAGACAAACAGGAAGGGCAGCGCCGGGACGAGTCGCCGGGCAAACATGTAGTCGCCGCCAGAATGGGCCACATAGGCCGTGAAGACAGCGAAGGCCGCGAGCGCCAGCAGCGCGTCCCGCCGGGCCCACAATGCGCGAACCCGCCCTGTCAACCATGCAACGATGGGCAATGCCACCAGCGACAAGGACATGGCCCAATGCTTTGCTCCGTAGAGCGCCACGTATGTCAGCCCCTGAGTGTAGTAGGGGTCCATGGCAGACTTGGCGTAGAACGCGGTAGGAAGGAGACGCCCGTAGTAGAGCAGCTTGAACGTCGCCAGAGCAGTGCAGAGGATCAGCACGGGAGTTGCAACCGCCACGATCTGTCTGAACCCATAGCGCGGCCCGGTTCGGGAAGGGCCGGAACGCAGCAGCAGAGGTGCTGCCACTCCCACCGCGGCGAACAAGACACCATCCGGCCTAGTGAGACACGCAAGTCCGAGGAGAACCCCGCCCAGGGCTGCGCCCCGAAGGCGATGTGACGGCGTCGAGAGGCAGGCCATTCCCCCGAGCGCTAGCGCCGCAAACACCGTGGTCTCGAGTCCCCCGGTGCCCCAGGCGTGCAGATCGTCCTGGGTCAGCCAAAGGCAGGCCCCAATTGGCAACCAGATGCCGGTCGCCGGTCGCTCCCGATGCGACCAGCACGCCAGCGTCACAGCGACGACGAGGTAGGCGATGGCTCCCAGAGCCATTGAGGCGAAGCGCGGTTCTAGTCCAGCCGCCATCATTCCCGCCACGAGGAGGGTGAACAGAGGATTGGTGATGCCCTCGACCCGTTCGCCCGGATTGAACACCAGCCCTTGCCCCTCGACCAAGTGCTTCGCGTATCGGTAGGTGATGAAGGCATCGTCGCAGGTCCATGCCAGGTGGATAACCCGCCACACGGCGTAGCCTCCCAGCAATCCCAGAACTACCAGCCCGACGGCGGTCCGGAGTCCGCCGCCCTCGCCCTGCCGGTCAACCTCGTCACCAGAGGCAACCCTGGATGTCGGGCGTTGCTTTTCACGGCGACCCATCAGACGTCACCCAGAACCTGCCCGCTCCTACGACCCGAGACTCGGTCCCTAAGCGGGCTCGCGACCGCCACGGGCAGCAAGAAAATGGCGAAGAATACGACGGCGAAAAGAGCGGTCACTCAGCCGGGGATTCTACAACGGAGCGCGCGAGGTCGGCCTGATTCCCTTGGGGAAAGCGTTGCAGGTATGTTCGTGCAGCCTTGCGGGCCCGTTCGGGGTCCGCACGCACAAGCAACGTCAGTTTTCGTCCGAGCGCCTCAGAGGCATATGGACCTCGGCCGGCTTCCGCGAGGTACGTGTCATACCAGGTCAGAGCGGCATCAGACGACGCAGGCCCGATTTCGGAGAGCCGGCCCAGGAAAAAGGCGGCATCCTTGGCGCGTTCACTTCCGGCGAATCGTGCACGCAGGGCCAGCAATGCCTGGCGCGCCGTCTCGTACTTCTTGGTGTAGCGGGCCGCATCAGCTAGCGTGATGAGATCCAGGGCAGAGCCGCGAGCCAGGGTGACATCCATCCCGCGGCTTTCCGCGTCCTGTACGATGGCGGAAAAGTCCCCCCTGGCAATCAGCTCTGACCACGGGACCGCATGGATCCCATACGCTCCATCGTGCATGGCCATTCGACCGGGGCCGCCATGGGCCGCGTGCTTCGTTGCGATCCGGCCAGCGGTTTCTTGTGGTGTTGGAGTTGGCAGTGTCGAAGAAACCTCCGCTGGCCGCGATTCCTGCCTGACGTCGACAGGAGCAGCGCCGGGCGCTTCGCGCGGCGGGCTCGCGAACAGTTGCACCGACTCGCCTCCCCGGAGTGTCACCACACCATCCTCGCGTGGTCCCCGCACCTCCACCACGCCGGTCTTCATCTGTAGATCCAGGCGGCCCTGCGCCGCGTCGAAGCCAAGACGAAAGGCTGTGCCCTTAACCAAAATCGAAAATGGACCAGCCTCGAAACGCCAGGAAGAGTGACTGCGGGGCTTGACCGACACCTCGATGGAGCCATCGGTGACGGCCACTTGCGCGCCATGCGAGTCGATGCCCAGCACCTTGATCTTAGACGACGGCTCGATTCCCAGGCGGGACTCGTCCGAGAAGAGCACGCGCGCGGCCGACGCGGCGGTGATGGTCTCAGCCTGTCCAACCGTCGCTCCCTCCACCACGTAATGCAGGGGGCGGTCTGACGGCTGCAGCGGCCAGCGATAGGCTGCAATGCCCAGCACGAGCACAGCCGCCCCTGCCAGCGCCCACCTGCCCCACGAAAACCGGGGACGCAGGGAAATCGGCGGCTGCAAATGATGTCCTTGTGCCAGCCGGCTCGCCAAGCGCTGCCAGCCCCGGTCGAGTTCGGCCTCGGTCACGTGCCCCAATGCCTTTTCGGCCAAAGAAGCGAATTCCTCTATGGTCACTGGATACCGCGCGTTCATCATCGCCCACCCCCAAAGAGACGCGACGCCGCCGGCATGTTCAGGCGGGCCCGTGCTTTGCGTTCATCTTGAGAAACTGATTTCTGGATCGAAGCCAAGGAATTGGCCAAGTACCGCTTTACCGTGGAAAGCGAGAGGCCCAGGCCCAACGAGATGTCCTTCAGCTCCATGCCATCTACATATCGGAGGACGAACACAACCCTGTACTTGTCGCGCATCCCGTCAAGACTTCGCTGGACACACGACAGGGTCTCGCGCGCCTCGAAATCGGCCGGTGACGACGCTGTGGGCGTCGAGAGATCCGGATGCTGCTCAACAAGCCGACGACGCACGCGGAAGCGGCGGAGTTCCTCACTCACCACCCGAACCGCCACGGAATACACGAAGCTGCGAATCGCCGATGCCTTTTCCAGGGTGTGCAACTGGCGAAAGACCCGGAGGAAGACCTCTTGGGTCAGATCGTCGTGGTCGTGCCGCGGGCCGAGTGCCCGGCGGAGAAGGCCATACACCATGGGGGCGAACCGGAACCAAATCTCGCGCTGGGCCCACACCTGGCCCACCAGGGCCACCCGGGCCAAGATGGCGTCGTCGGCATCGGCACCAACCCGCTCTTCCCCCGCTGAATTGACCTTGTTCTTCTCGCTGCCGGATAGCGGCATAGACTTAGCACTACCGTCGTGAACGAACAGCTCGGACACGGTTCCTATTGTACCAGCGCACCAGGGTCGCGGCCACACGTTGGATTGGGTTCCTTTGATCACTGGCGGCTTCTTTCACATGGCAGTGTCGCGGCACCTCTTCCGCGGCTCACAGATTCTTCCGGGCGGTGTCTTGATGACCAAATGTGCCAAAAATTTGTGAGCCGCTGGTCTTCCAACCGTCACTGCTTTACATTACTTCACACGGCGCATTCGTAGGGATGCGCCAAATGGCCACTATGGAGGATGCGATGCGAACCAGAACTCGAAAAGCGACCCGGGCTCTAGCACGAGGCTCCCTGTCTCTGCTCCTTGCCGGCACCGTCACCTTGTTTCAGGGCTGCGACTCGACCGGCACGGGCTCCCAGCAGACCACTGGAGGGTCAGCTTCAGGCGGAGCCGCGCAAACCGGCGGGGCTGCGAGCGGTGGCTCGATTGCTTCGACCGGCGGCAAGTCGGCGGGAAGCGGGGGCGCCGCACCCAGTGGTGGCGTGGTGACCTCAGGTGGAACTCCTACATCTGGCGGTGTCGTTGCCAGTGGCGGGGTCGCTACCACCGGCGGGGTCGTTGCCACTGGCGGGGTCGCTACCAACGGCGGGGTCGTTGCCAACGGCGGTGTCGTTGCCAGCGGCGGTGCTGCGCCCCTATCGGGCGGGACGGTGACAAGCGGCGGTCTTACCGTCTATGGCGGCATCATCGGCTCCGGCGGCGGCGGCCCCATGGGTGGCGTCATCAAGACCGGCGGTGCCGGCAAGACCGGCGGTGCCGGCCCCTCTGGTGGCGTGGTCACTTCCGGTGGCGCGTCGGGCACAGGTGGCGCAACGGGTGCGGGTGGATCAACGGTAAACCCGGGAAGCGGCCACTATCAGATGGAGAACCTGGATCGCGGCNNCCGTGGTGGTCTCCGGCGGCGTCTTTGTTAGTTGGCGCATGTTTGGCTACGAGTACACCGGAACGGACAGCGATACTTCGTACATTCTCTACAAGGACAGCACCAAGCTCGCGACCGTGACCGATAGCACCAACTACCTGGACGCGGCTGGTAGCGCCAGCTCGAAGTATTCGGTGAGCTGCGTGTTGAAAGGGACCGAGGGGCCGCAGTCTCCTGCGGTCACGCCCTGGGCGCAGAACTACACCAGCATTCCGTTGACAGCTCCCGGCGGATCGTACAGCGCGAGCGATGGGAGCACAGGGGATCTTGACGGCGACGGCAAGCTCGACATCGTGCTCAAGTGGGACCCGTCAGACTCGCATGACAATGCCCAGTCGGGGGTCACCAGCGACGTCTACATTGATGGATATACGTTGGCTGGCACGAAGCTGTGGCGCATCGACTTGGGACCGAACATTCGCGCCGGGGCACACTACACCCAGATGTCAGTGGCTGACTTCGACGGCGACGGCAAGGCGGAATTTGCTTGCAAGACCGCACCAGGGACCAAGGATGGAACCGGCGCGTATCTGAGCAAGGGACCCGCTGCCAGCGACGACGACAGCGCTGTGTACCGCAACGCCTCTGGCTACATCTTGACCGGGCCCGAGTACGTGACGGTGTTCGCAGGAGACACCGGCAAGGAACTGGACACGATAGCCTACCCGGTGCCCCGCGGGGACGTGAATGCTTGGGGTGACGGCTACGGCAACCGGGTGGACCGCTTCAACGGTGGAGTAGCGTTCGTGAAGGAAGGCGGTGTCGCCACCGGTCTGCCGAGCATCATCCAGGGCCGTGGGTACTACACACGTCTGACGGTGTCTTCGCTAACCTTCCGGAATGGGGCGCTGGCGCAGAACTGGGTCTACGACAGCGTAACTGCGTGCCCCAATGGCGGTGGTGACCACTCCGAGATGGCGGCAGACACTGACAACGACGGTGGACAGGAGATAATCACCGGAACAAGAACCATCGACAGCGCTGGAACCTTGAAGTGCGATGCCCAAATGGGCCATGGCGATGCCATGCACATAAGCGAGCTGGTGGTTGGCAAGGGGATCTCCGTGTTCTCGGTTCACGAGACTCTAGGAGGCGGAGACTGTCATGACGGAGCCACCTGCAAAACGTACTTTGTCGTGACCGGAGGCGGGGACAACGGGCGCGGCGCCGCCGACTATGTCGGCACGGGAGACGAGACTGCCGCATCGTGTTCGTCGAGCCACACCGGCAACCTCAATTGCGGAACCGGTGCCACGGTTACCCCCAATGCTGGCAGCAACTTCCTCATCTATTGGGACGACGATCTGTGGCGTGAACTCGAAAACGGCACGTCGATCACCAAGGCCAGCGGCGGAAGCCTACTGAGCTGCTCCGACTGCGGGTCAAACAACAGTTCCAAGTCCACCCCGACGCTGACCGCGGACCTACTGGGCGATTGGCGCGAGGAACTGGTGCTGCGCGAATCGAGCAACGCGGCCCTGAAAGTGTTCACCACCACAACTGTGACCAAGAACCGGATCTACACGCTAATGCACGATCCGACCTACCGGGCGCAGGTCGCGTTTGAGAACTCAGCCTACAACCAGCCGCCCCATGTGGGATTCCACATCGGCGTTGGCATGGCCAATCCGCCCGTGCCTGACATCCATGTGAAGTAGACACGGTCTACCCAAGCGATTGCGAGGCCGTGGTCACGGTTGGCTCGTCCCAGCCGGAACCACGGCCTTTCCATGTCCGCCTTGACAGCTCATCGCGTCTGAATGACCAAAAAGGTTGAGCCGTGCGAGGGGGCCAAGGTAACCATATTTGAACACGTCAAATTCGTGGGCCCGCTCTTAGGGACCGCATCGGGGAAAGAAGAATTGCGGCACTGGTGCCGACGTCACCTCCGATGCTGGGAGCGACTTCCTCATCTACTGGAACGCCGGTGAATTGCGTTCGACGCTCAACGGCGTGTCACTCCCCGGAGGGGTGAGCACAGCCGGGACCTCGTCGAACAACGGTACCAAGTCCACCCTGACGCTAACCGCGGACATGTTGGGAGATTGGCGCGAGGAACTGGTGGCTCGCGAAACCGCCAACACGGCGTTGCGTATCTACCCAACGACGATTGTGACCAAGCGCCGCATCTACACCCTCATGCACGATCCGACCTACCGGGCGCAGGTAAATTTTGAGCAGTCAAGCTACAACCAGCCGCCCCACGTGGGATTCCACATCGGCACCGGCATGGCCGATCCGCCCAGGCCTGACATCTTCGTGAAGTAGACTCGTCTCGTGGTCACGGCCGGGGCGTCCAACCTTGAACGACGGTCCTTTCGAGTCAGGCTCAGAAGCTCACCGCGTATGGGTAAAAAAAAGAGATGAGCCGTGCGAAGAACTGACGTCACTGCATGGCCAAGAGTTCAAACTGATGAACTCAATGCCACGGAGGAACAAATGCGACCAAGCTGTGCGATGCGATATGGTGTAGGTTCGATCTTTGCGTCATTCTTGTACATTGTCAGCGTAGGGATGTTGCTCCCTGCGTGCGACAACGCTCCTGGAACCACCACGACCGAAACCGGTGGCGCTACGACGGGCGGAACGACCGGCACCGGCGGTGTGGTCAACTCCGGCGGTGTCGTCGTCAACTCCGGCGGTGTCGTTGTCAACTCTGGCGGTGTCGTCGTCAACTCCGGCGGTGTCACCAAGTCCGGCGGCGTCGTTGTCAACTCTGGCGGTGTCGTTGTCAACTCCGGCGGTGTCGTTGTCAACTCTGGCGGTGTCGTTGTCAACTCCGGCGGTGTCGGTGTCAACTCCGGCGGTGTCGGCCCCAGCCCCACGGGTGGTGTCAACAGGAACGGCGGCGGCGGCCCCAGGACCGGCGGCGCGCCTCCCGCTGGCGGTGCGTCGAGCGCAGGTGGCGTCACGGGTGAGGGTGGAGCAACGAAACCGGCAGCCGGGGGCGGCACCGGCCACTACCAGATGGAGAACCTGGATCGCGGCGTGGTGGCCGTGGTGGTCACAGGCGGCGTCTATGTTGGTTGGCGCATGATGGGCTACGAATACACTGGAACCGACAGCGATACTTCGTACAACCTCTACAAGAACGGCGCCAAGTTGGCCAGCGTGACCGATAGCACCAACTACCT
>PMKP01000262.1 GCA_003157775.1 Myxococcales bacterium
CGTGGAGAAGCGACGGAGGGAGTTCAGGGCTGGGAGAAGCTGTGCGCGCAAGGCATTGGCTGAGCTTGGCATCACCGACTTTCCCCTGCTCGCGGGCGAGGACCGTGCTCCCATCTGGCCGCAATCGGTGGTTGGCTCCATCACCCACACCGATGGCTGTCCGGGCGGATACTGCGCTGTCGCGGTTGCCCATCGACGCATCGCTTTCGGCCTGGGCCTCGATGCCGAGCCTCGCTTGCCCCTTCCCACGGAGGTGTGGTCCCTGGTGCTCGATGAGGAGGAACTGCGCGACGCTAACCGTGCCGCCGAGCCGGGAGTCTACGCGCGCATGGTATTCTCGGCCAAGGAGGCGACCTACAAGGCGCTCTTCCCCGCCTTCAAGCGCTTCCTTGAATTCTCCGACGTTCATGTCGACCTCTTGCCTCGACAAGGTATCTTCTTCTCCGAACTGGTCGGTTCGGCCGGGGCTCTCGGCCTGTCCGAGAAACGACTCATGGGCCGCGTGGTCATCGATCACGAGATCCTCGTGACGGGAATGATCCTGTCCTCTGCGGGTTTTGCCCTTGCGCAAGAAGGAATCTCGATTCAGCATGTTCCCTGCTAAGCAGGACGGGAGCGATGGGTCGCGAAGACGGCAACCACGACGGCGAAAACGCCGAACCGGATAAGGAGACGCTCAGCTTCGCTGAGTTCGTCAATCGGGCAGATCTGCGTCCCGGCGCTGACTGTGCTGCTCTTGTCCTGGGTGACTCGGTCGATGGACAGTTGGTCTTTCCTCTCACCCGGAATCCCACGGTCATTGGCCGGTCGAACAACGCGGATTTGGTCCTGGCCGATCCTGCCATCTCGGACTTTCACGCACGCATCATGAAACACAGTTTCGGCTACACCGTTGAGGACCTGGGGTCAGCCGAAGGGACCTTCTTGCGCGACCGTCGCGTCAAGCACGCTCGCCTGGTCGATGGCGATACCATCCGACTGGGAACCACCGCCCTCACCTTCTTGGGTGAGCAGGCGAGCTCGCCCAAAGCGAAGCCCACATCGCTGGCGCTGGTGCCCGTGCGAAGCACGGAAAGGGGTCTGGCACCTCGTCGGATCGTACTGCGCAATCAATATTCACAATCCCGCAACCTCGAGGACACTGAGGTCCTGCCAGATCGGACGCCCGCGAGAAAGAAAAGATCCGCGGATAGCGACGAGGCTGAACCGTCGATTGACGATGTTCTGCTCAAGATCATCCGTGCCTTCCGCTTCATCCGCTGCCACGCCGTGCTGATCTACATCTTTGCCGTCACGGGCCTTGGCCTCGGCGCCGCCACCTTCGAGTTCTACCCACCGGTGCGGGCTGCCCAATGCCTTGTGACCCTATATTCCGCGCCCAAGACCAACCCCATCGCGCCCGAAGAGCACCAGGCCCAATCGGACTCGATGCAGTTCTTCGTGGGAGCCGAGCGAGCCTTTACCAGCCCCGAGACCATCATGGCAACACTAAAACGGATCGGCATCCCTCATCCCAACGAGTGGCAGGCTGAAAGCATCGGCAAGCGAATGCGCTTCGAAAAGCTAGACAGCAACACCTACATGGGAACGCTGACCCCAAAACTCCTTGACCGCCGTGATGAATCGCACGTGAAGTTACTCGACGCGCACGTCAAGAACTACATCGAGACGGAGATCGAGAAGAAATTGAAGGTCTTCATCGCGGAGGTGGACTTTCTGCGCTCCCAAACCGAAGCCGCCGACAAGCGCCTGCAGGAGATCTCGCAGGAGACGGTGCAGTTCCGCGAAGCCCATTCGGACCAAATCCTCGCGCAGAACACCTTGGGCTCTTCGCCNNAGCCAGGCCAAGGCACAGTCGGGGCAGTCCGACCGGGAGGCCCTGGCCAGCCTGAACCGCAAGTTGACGGAACTGCAAGCTCAGGGATTCGCCGACGGGCATCCTGACGTCCAGCGATTGCTGAGCGAACGAAGCGCCCTACAGAAAGCCGTCGACGACCATCTCCACGCCGAGGTAACCCAATTCGAGAAGCGCTCGAATGTGGCCTACGACTCGCTGCAAAGTCAAGCGGATCAACTGGAGGCGCAGCTTAGAGCCGCACGTTCCGAACTGGGCTTCATCGAAGCCAACCGGCGTTCACTTCGCACGGTCAGCGGTGAGGCGCCAAAGGTCAATGCACGGCTCGATGAGCTTCTGCGCATGAAAGAAGATGCTGTACGGCAACACGGTCTTCTTTTTGATCGCTTGAAGAAAGCCGAGGTTCAGCTCCAGCTCGAGCGGGTCTCCACGAGTTCGCGCTACGAGATTGTGCTGCCGGCTCACCTCGACCCTCCCCCGGGCCGCAAGGCGTTCGCCGCACGGCTCGCATCGGGGCTTGGGATCGGACTCTTGCTGGCGGCGCTCGTGCTCGGCATCATTGAGGTGAGGAGGATGATTGTGCGCGTGGCGCGGGCAACGGCCGTGTCCGCCATCCTGCTCGCCTTCTTCGGGTCGCTGTCCTTGGGTTGCGCCCACGACGAGAGATTCACCTGGGTTGAAGACCTTCCTGCGAAGAACCCAGGGGCCGAACCGGTCATTCACCCGCGTGACACGCTGCAGGTCGAGGTCAATAGACAGCCGACGCTTTCGGGCGAGTTCATCGTGCGCGACGATGGACACTACAGCCAGCCC
>PMKP01000245.1 GCA_003157775.1 Myxococcales bacterium
CGCTGGGTCAACTTGGCAATGATGTCAGCGGTGGCAGCGGGAATAGTGTACTTGAATCTCGTCGTCTTTCCCCAGCGCTATTCTGGGACCACCTTCGATTCGGCGGTAGCCGCCCGCAGTTGGCTAGCAAACCTCTCTTCCTACCTGCGCCTGATGGTCGTTCCTTTGGGCCTACACATTCCCTACCAGGGGTACGTCGAGAAGCTGAGCGATCCACGGTGCATGGCCGGAGCCGCCAGTCTGCTCTTGCTGGGCGCAGGGGTCCTGGTCTTGCGGAAGCGCAGCCCTTTGGCTTGCTTCGGGATCCTTTGGTTCCTCGTGGGCGTCTTGCCCACGCTCACTGTCTGGAAAAAGGCAGAGGGCATGGCCGACCGGTACGTGCTTGTCGCGTCCTTCGGGTTGATTCTGGCCGCAACCGCGCTTCTGTCGGCGGGAAGCGCGCACTTGCCAATAAATCGTTTTCGGGTAGGGGCCCGCAAGGCCCTGGCACCTCTGGGGGCGGTCTTGGTTGTCTTCTTCGCCGCCGTAACCTGGCAGCGCGTCCGGGCCTGGCACGAGACTGAGACGCTGTTTGCCGACACCCTTGTCAAGGACCCAGCCAACATCTTCGCCGCCAGGACCCTCGCGCGCTACTACTCCGTCACTGTGTCAACCCCTGAGAAAGCGGTGCCTCTTCTCCACAAATCCATGGAGCTCACCCAAGAGCGCATTGCCAGGATCGCGAATCCTTCCCTCGTCCACTTCGAGCAGTACAACTTGGCGGAACTCCGCAATGCGCTGGGCATTGTCAGCCGCGAATCAGGCCAGTACGAAGAGGCCGTGGCCCTCCACCAAAGCGCCATTGCGGAGATATCAAACACTGAGCTGGACGGCCACCGAAGCGCCGACTTCTATTTCCAGATGGGCCTCGCCTACGACAAGATGGCGGACCTGCGCGAAAAGGCTGGCGATGAGGAGGGATTCCTTGCGGCGCTGGAGAAGGCCCTTTCATGCTACCGGCAGAGTATCGAGCGCCTACCCATCCTATCCACCTCCTACCAGAACGCGGGCTTCGCACTGTATCGCCTTGGTCGTTTGCCTGAAGCCGAAAGCATCTTGAAGAAGGCATTGACGTTGACGCCTAACAACCTTGAGTTAATTGGGTTGTTGGCGAATGTCTATATGCAGACTGGTGAGCAAGCAAAGGCGGGGGGGTTGTTGGACGAAGCCATCCAAAAGGCCAACCGTCGGCAAGGGAACGGACCGCTGATGAGCGAACTGCAACGGCTGAAGGCCAAACTCGCCGGGCAGCCCATGACAACCGAAAGCCAATCGCTTGACCCAGGTGCTTCACTGGTCAGCCTCCTCAGCCAACAAAAATACCAGGAGGCCCTGGCCGTGGCATTGTCACTGCGGAAAGGGCAGGGCTCGCCCGATCCCTTGCTCCTCAACAACCTTGGCCTGTGCTATTACAAATTGGCCCGCTATCCCGAGGCCGAGCGCGCCTACCTGGAGGCCATCAAACTTCGGCCAGACTACGACATGGCACTGCGCAACCTGTCGCTCGTCTATGCCAAAGAGAACCGATTGGATTTGGCCATCTCCTATGCCGAGAGCGCTTTGAAGCTAAAACCAGGCGATCCCGGCCTCAGCCGCCGTCTACAAGGCTATTACCAAGAACGCGGCGGGCGAAACCCCGATGGCGCAAAATAGAGGGCTACGCACCAGGTATGAGTTGAAATCCGCCGGAATCAGTTCGACTCAGTGACGGGGACGCCGTTCTGATCGCAGGAGTAGAACGAGTCGTAGTCCCCCACCATCGACAGGTTCTGGCCCTTCGTGTTGTTCTGCCAGGCGCAGGTCGGCATGCAACAGTCCTGCATGGTCGTGGTCGTGTACCCGGACTTGAAACTTGAGTCCGCTGCAGCTTGGGCCGCGGTCGTGACCGCTGGGTTCACCGGGTCCAAGGCTTGCGGCGCCAGCTTGCATCCCGTCACCTGGGTGAGATGCGTCGGGCATTCGACCCGTTTGGCGTAGATCTGCCAATTGATGTGATAGTAAGTGTTCGGGTTATTCGATTGGGTGCAAGAATGGATGGATTCGCTGGTCACGGTGGACGACTTTGATGCGAATTTGCCGCAGGCGGTGGCCACGTTTGCCTGGCAGGTCGTCGACGACAGACTCGCCGTGGTCACCAAGTTATTGGTGCCCTTGCAGCCGGCGATCTGGGTGGCGGCATTCTCGCCGCCACTGCCTGATTCGCCATCCTCTGGAAACTGAGTATAGAGGTATTTGCCTGACGGGCTTGGCATCGCGGAAAAGTTCGGATCGCACGCATTGAAAGCGCCGAATCCTCCCGCGGCCATGAATACATCGAAGTTCTTTCCGCCCCCCGCCGATGTGTTGAAGGCCTGAACCACGAGGGGCGGGGGAATAGGAATGGCCGAAGCGCCATTGCCACCGACCTGGGCTTCTTGTTCGGGAAGGCTGTAGACCAATTGGTAACACTGACAGCAACTAATTGGCACATTACCGTCAATTCCTCCGTAATCAAGATCGTGCCCTACCACTGCGTAGTTAAAACCGGTGTTGCCGTCATCTGCAGCCGCCTGAACCATCTCGTCGGAAAAGAGCATGAAGCGCGGGCAGAGGAAGTTGATTTGCGCACCTTGTTTGGTGCCCTCGCAAGCATTTTGCCCCGGCGTGCAATTGCCACCCCCGGGAGACGTCGCGACTCCAGTTTGGCAACCCGGAATATTGAACTGATTGATCAGTTGGTTGGGCGGAGGAAGGGCGTAGTTAATAGGTGGCGGCCCAGAATCCACATTTCCGCCACTGCCGGTGGAACCACCCGAGCCAGGCGCGCCTCCGNNTCCGCCGCTGCCGCTGCTTCCGCCGCTAGCGGAGGTCCCTCCCGCGGGGATCGAGCCGCCGGTGCTGCTGGTACCGCCGGAGCCGCCCGCGGCGATCGTACCACCTGAGCCGGAGGCGCCGCCTGGACTGCTGCCGCCGGAGCCTCCCGGGGCGCCGCCAGAGGTCGACGAACCTCCCGAGCCTGTGCTGCCGCCAAGATGGGGGGCGCCCCCGCTGCCGCCGGAGCCTCCTGCGCGGCTGGCTGGCGCCGCGCAATTCGCCGCGAGTGACATGGCCAGGGCCACCGGCCCGGCAAGACGGAGGTTTGTACGTGTGTTCCTTGCTGTCATCTTGGAGATACCTCTGGTGCTTCTTGCCACGACTATTCGCAAGGTGCTCGCCAAGATCAATGCTTGTCCTCAAGCTCGCGGCGGAAGGGACGGCGAAATCGAGAGACCCGTGCCGAGCAAGTCCTGACCGCGCCGCAGTCGCCCTGGCAGAGTCCCCGGGTGACAGGGTGGCGAAGCACAGCCTCAGTGAGCCCGGGGCATCTTCTTGTAGCAGGCATCCGTGGTCATGGTGGCATCCAGTTGGGTGGAGGTCGCCACGAACCGAATCGGGTCCCAGCGGTCCTTGCTGCCCAGGCCTCGCCAGCGAAGCTGCCCCACCCAATCACCGTGGTCATCGGCCTCCAGCCGAAGCATTTCTTCACCGACCGAGTAGCCGAAAACGCCGCCCTTGCCCGGGTGCGAGACGCGCCCGGTTGCTTTCTTTCCATCCACCTTGAACTCGACAACCATTCCCGCCATCTCCTCGCAGGTCACAGACCAGCGGCCGGCAATGGGTCCTGGATCTTTCTGCCAAGGAAGACGCTCTTCCCCGGCCAGGGTAGCCGTTGCAAGGGCCGTTCCGAAGAGAAGGAACAACACGCCCAATGTCCATCTAGAAATCAGCATGAACCACCTCGGTAGTTGGAGCCCTTGTCTGGACCGAAAATGACAACTCGTGAGTTTGGATGAAGGAACTCATAGCCGCCATGGAAAACGTGTGGTCATGAACCCGCAAGCGAACAAAGTAAAGTACTTCTACTTCGAGGCGTTCGACGAGCACTGGGCCAGAGAAGCTTGCTCGGTGAACGCATATCAGATACAAAGTGGTCCCTACGGAGGCACCCATGGCTCTTCCCCGCATGGCCTTTTTTGGCGACCGCATCATCCCCTATGCCGAGGCGAAGCTGGGGTTGTTGACCCACGCGCTCAATTACGGCACCGGGGTGTTTGCGGGCATTCGCGGCTACTTCAACCAGGACGAGGGCAAGCTCTACGTGTTTCGCCTGGCCGACCACATGCGGCGCTTTCACGAGTCGGCCCGCCTACTGCGCATGAACCTGGCCCTGACTGAAGAAGCGACTGCGGCAGCAATGCTGGATCTGGTGCGCGCCGAAGGACTGCGCCAGGATTGCTACATACGCGCGCTGGCTTTCTATTCAGACGAGGTGATCGGCGTCCGGCTGCACGGGCTCAAACCGGTTGTGGCCGCGGTGGCCGTGCCCTTCGGTCTTTACATCGACAAGGCCGAGGGCGCGCACTGCACGGTCTCGTCCTGGCGCCGACCCGACGACAACGTGATCCCGCCGCGCGGGAAGATCACCGGCAGCTACGCCAACAGTGCCTTGGCCAAGAGCGACGCCGAGCTGGCCGGTTTCGACGAGGCCATCCTGCTCAACTGCGACGGACACGTCAGCGAGGGCTCGGGCGAGAACATCTTCCTCATTCGCCGCGGGATCGCGGTCACGCCGTCACTCGATCAAAGCGTCTTGGAGGGCATCACCCGCCGATCGCTCATCACGCTCTTGCGCGAGGAGTTGGGCTTGACCGTCGAGGAACGTCCGGTTGAACGGGGCGAGCTCTTCCTGGCTGACGAGATCTTCCTGACCGGCACGGCCGCGCAGATCACCGCGGTCACGCGCATCGATCACCGTCCCGTGGGAGCCGGCCAGATGGGCAGCGTCACCACACGCCTACGCTCGCTGTTTTTCGATGTAGTGCACGGCCGCTCGCCCAAGTACCGGACCTGGTGCACGCCGGTAGCATAGGCCGGCCGTCGCGTCACAGACTCTAGCTAGCGCCGCCGCCAGTGGCCAGGCCGCCACCGGTAGTGAGCGCCGGCAGGCTGCCATTGTGGTGGCACCCACATCCAACCAGGGCGAGGGGCTTCCCAACGCCCTGACGCCCACCGGTATTGGTGTCCATCCCAGATCCAGTCACCTTCGATCCAGAGGTACCCGTTCCCGGGCTGGCGCGGCACCACCTCAACCCGGCGGGGCGGCGGCGGCCCAAGGGCGATGTTGACTTCTGCTATTGCTGGATCGGCGTAAACGGCCACAGGGGCGGGCGGAGGCGGAGGCGGGGGCGGGGCGGCGACCGGCTCCCAGTATCCCGGATGGAAAACCCACTCGCCATTTTCGTTCGCCCAGCGCGCATCGACCCAGACTCGGCCTGGCGCGGGCGGTTCATCCCAATGGCCACCCATCCAGACGTGGCGGCCATCCTGCCATCCCCAGTAGCCGCGGATCCAAATGTGGCGTGGCGAAGGGGCGACTGGCCGCATCTCCGTCCTGAGCGCCGGGGGCGGCACACGCAGCCGCCACGCCTCTTCGCGCGCTTCCCTGTGAGCTTCCTCCGCGCGTATTTCTCGCCCCCGTTCTGCAGCTTCCCGTTCCCCGGCCGCGCGTTCCTGTTCCCGGACTTCGCGCCCGCGCTCGCGATTCAGACGTTCGCGCTCTAGGCGCTCGCGATCCAGACGCTCGCGCTCTAGGCGCTCGCGATCCAGACGTTCGCGCTCCACGCGCTCGCGGTCCTGGCGTGCACGGTCTTCCTTTTTGCGCCGCTCGGCCTGCTGGAGTTCGCGCGCCTTCTCGTCGGGATCCGCCCGCACGGGCAGCGCGGTTCCAAGTCCGAACAAGACAGCAGTGGCTGCGACCCAAATTCTCATGGCGTTCTCCTTAGGTGGTTACTCTATGGACGAACGTGGTCCTGGTTCAATTCGATTTTTTTCGGCATGGGCCGCCAACGTCAGCGCCACGCATTAGGGACAGTCGGCTCCTGCATCGGCCGCCCGTGGCGAGGCTCGCCGGGGTAGACTGCGCCTTGTGTTGGGAAAAGCTCTATCGCGCGGTCATGGCTGTCGCCGCCTTGCAGCGGCGGAAGGCCAATGGATTGCGTTTCTGACCTGCAAGGGGCATCGGCGGTGAGCCAGCCAACCACCGAACTCCCTGTCGACGGAACCCTGGACCTGCACACCTTCTTGCCCCGAGAAGTGAAGGATCTCGTGCCCGAGTATCTAGCCGAGTGCCGCCGGCGTGGAATTTTCGAGGTGCGCATCATCCACGGCAAAGGCATCGGCGCTCTGCGCCGCCAGGTTCACGCCATTGTCGGCCGCCTGCCCGAGGTGGATTCATTCCGACTGGCAGACGAGAGCGCCGGCGGATGGGGCGCCACCCTGGTCACCCTGCGGCCCCCAGAGCGGCGCTGAATCCGGCGGCGCAGCGCAAGGACCAGTCGCTTGGCTTGCTCAGATAACTTGGTCACCTTGCCTATGTGGTCACATGTGGCTACACTGACATCATGATGGCGAATGTGCGTGCCGCCAAGGCGAGGCTATCGGAATTGCTCGAACGGGCCGCGGCTGGCGAGGAGATCGTCATCACCTCGGACGGCCGGCCCAAGGCCAAGCTGGTGGGCATCCAACCTGTCCGCGCGCGCTACCGCGTGAACCGGCGCCTGCTGGCCGTGGCCACTCGAAAGCCCGTCACGCCTGCCGAGAAGTTGATCCGCCAGGAGCGCGACGACCGCGACTAGCATGTACCTCGACAGCGCGATCCTGGTGAAGTTGCTGGTGCGTGAGCCCGACAGCCTGTTCTATGCCGACATGGTCGACGGCCAGATCGCTTGGTCGGCTGAGTTGGCCCTGTCCGAGTGCTTTTCGGCGCTGCTGCGCAAGGAACGTGAAGGCGCCGTCACGCCCCGACGTCGCAAGGCAGCCTGGCGGCAACTTGAGGATGACGTCAACCGTCGGCGGCTGAATTTGGTGGGAATCGCCCGTCCAGTTCTTGAGAGCGCGAATGCCATCATGGCCGCGTGTCACCCGGATGTGGCTCTGCGCTCGCTTGATGCGATCCACCTGGCAGCCGCCGCACAATGCGTTTCGTGGCCCTTGTGTACCAACGACACCCGCATGCGCGATGCCGCGACCCGCTTGGGCTTTCCGCTGTCACCACTGCCGCGTGCGAGGTGAGTCGAGGGACGGCCTCAGGCCGCGGCCTGCTCCTGATACAGGTACTTCTGGAAGCCTGCGAAGGCCCGACCGATCTCCTCCGCCTTTCCCAGATCGTCCAGCGCGTCGGCGATGGAGTTGTGGTACTTCAGCAGCAACAAGGGCGTGAGCTTGTCCTGGTCGAGTTCTTCCACGCCGACGTTCACGTAGTGGGACAGGACGAAATCGAGGAAGATCTGCTGCTTGCTGTTGAAATGGGTGCTGATGTCGAGCTTGGCACGCGCGGCGCGCTGCTCCCGGGTGAGCGGCGGCAAGGCGTAGGCCACGTGGGCCAACACGTCGAATAGGTCGCTCTTCTCCGCGTCGATGATCCGCTGCATCTCGGCGAGCTGCTCGCCGCCAAATCCCTTTTCCGCCAGGCCCTGCAGCAGCTTCTTGCGCGTGTCCGGCACGCTCCACAGGCGGCGCAGCTCGGCCTCGTTCTTGAAAAAGTCGGGCAGCTTGCCGAAAAGCATCTCCATGAACTGCTGCGCCGACATGGGCGTGCCGTCGGGATGCCAGAAAGTCGTGCACATCATGTGCTGGATGGTGCGCGCCTTGCCGTCGGCGAGTTTGATCTTGATCTTCGCGGGTCTTTCTTTCTTTTCGACCTCCTGGTCACGCATCTTCGGTGGCGGCGCCACCGGCTTGTAATCCCTCGGCTCCGGCTCGATCGCTTCGCCATCCCACTCGGGATCGTTGAAGTGGTGGTGCGCCTTCACGAAGTCGTAGATGGTGAAATAGTCCTTGCCGTCGTACAGCCGCGTGCCGCGCCCGATGATCTGCTTGAACTCGATCATCGAGTTGATCGGCCGCAGCAACACGATGTTGCGGATATTGCGCGCATCCACCCCGGTCGACAGCTTCTGCGACGTAGTCAGGATGGTGGGGATCGACCTCTCGTTATCCTGAAAGTTGAGCAGGTGCTCATTGCCCAGCTCGCCGTCGTTGGCGGTCACACGATGGCAGTAGTCCGGATCGCGGCTGGTCTTCATCTGATTGATGAGATCGCGCACGGCCAGCGCGTGAACCTGCGAGGCGCAGAACACCAGGGTCTTGTCGTTCTGGTCGATCTGCTCCATGACGATCTTCACCCGGTGCTCTTCGCGCTCCTTGATCTCGATGATCTTGTTGAAGTCCTTCTCCTCATATCGTTTGCCGCTCTCGACCTCGCCCTCGATCAGGGTGTCGTCCGGCGTGTAGACGTATTCGTCGATGGTCGTCGAGATCTGCCTCACCTTGAAGGGCGTGAGAAACCCGTCGTTGATGCCTTCCTTCAGCGAATACACGTACACCGGATCGCCGAAGTAGGCGTAGGTGTC
>PMKP01000300.1 GCA_003157775.1 Myxococcales bacterium
AGCCCGCGAAGGAATTGACCATCGAGGGATCGAGGATGTTGCCGCCCGTGGTGTCAGTCGGTCGTATCAACGGCGTCAAGCAGGTGCCCCAGTCCGGCAGGCCGTTGGTGGCGACAACGCACTTGTAATCGGCCGGCGGCGACCAAACACCGAGCACTGTCTTCAGCGGCGCGCTACTCGCATTCGCAGCGGCGTAGAGCGACTGCACGACGGCCTTTTGCACGTCCCACTGCGTGTCCTGAGGCGCGTCCGCCGTCGCCGTCGGGTAGTACTCGTTTCGCCACATGGTGATGCCCAAGTCGTCAATCACCATCTGGCTCCACGTCGCATTGAGCACCGTGGCTTGGTTCCGCCACGCGTCGGCCGCTCCGAAGAATCCAAAGCCTTCAATGCTCTGGTACTTCGTGGCGCGATCGATGGTGACATCCGCCGATGCGCTCGGAGCGATCAAACAGATGGTGAGGCCGGTTGCGACAGCGAAGAAATATGGATTCTTCATGGAGCTTCCTTTGACAATCGAGTCCAGCAGGAACGAGATGCGTCGGAGTTTGCTCATCTAGTGTACTGCGGACTGCTGGTACACGTCTACTTCGCGATCCGTGCCAGTGACTTCCACCCGCCCAGCCGGGCACCGTTGGGCGGCCGATCCTGGACGGAAGGTTGGGGGCGATTGGCTACTCCTTCAAATTGATGGAGACGGCACGTCATCTTGGTCGAACAGGCTAGTCCTGCAGACGCTCTTTCGCCACAACTGCTCGTTTTTACTTGCTCCCATCGGTGGCTCGAAAACTGCTGTAGCCACGTGCCGAGATTGTGGGACCCACCCACCGGCTTGGGCCCGGTAAGAACTGTCGTGCGCGGATGGTCTCTGGCACGACCAACGTAAGCGGAGTGCAAGAAATGAATCAAAAATCCCCATTGGCTTCTTCAAGGAACGAGACCTTCACTGGCTCGGCCGTTGCTACTCATCGCGTTCCATTGCGTCCGTGTGCTCGGCCAGAAGAGCTGACGGATCGAGCGACTCGAAGACGTATTGGGATTTCGCCCATGAAGCGTCTCATGCTTCTCACGGTGGCGGCTGCGGCAGTCATCTCCACCGACGCAAGTCGCGCGCAGGCAAGCGAAGTTGGCATTTCGCGCAACTTCGGCGTGGGCTTTCAGATTGGCGAGCCAACAGCCATCACGGCCAAGGCATTCGTTGGGGGTGGACACGCCTTTGACTTCGGGCTTGGGTTCGGCGGCTGGGGCTACGACTGGTGCAGGGATTCCGCCGGCAACACCTATCGTTGCGGCGCTCTCAATCACGACTTCAGCTTGCACGCGGACTACCTGTACCAAGGGAACATCGTCAATAGGACGAACCGTCTGGACTGGTACGTGGGTTTTGGTGGCCGGGTGATCATGTCTGCCTATGGTTCCAACGACCTCGGCCGCGAGGTGGTGATCCTCGCCCGGGTTCCGATCGGGATTGCCGCTACCTTCCGACGTCCCGACTTCCTCGAAGCCTACCTCGAAATCGCGCCCGCCCTCGTGGTCTTCCCGCCACTAGACTTCACCATTGACGTCGGCCTTGGCGTGCGCGCGTATTTCTAAATCACTGCCCTAGCAGATCAGGGATGATCTTCCACCAGCCCGGGCTGGTACACACCGGGCACCCCGTTGCTGCCCCTGCTGCCGGGCGACCCCGGTGGCCCGGGGACGCCTTGAGCGCCTGTCGCGCCCGGAGGTCCCGGGATCCCCTGCGGCCCCTGCGTCCCCGAGCTCCCGTTGCAAAGCAGCACCCTGGTCGACACCTCCGGGTTGTCGAGCGCGCCATTGCGGTTCTGGTCAAGGCCAAACTCGATGCTTGACCCTCCTGCTTGGCACTGGCTTCCCGAGCCAACCGCTGTCACGCGGGCGGCGGCGTGCAGGCCGTTCAGGTTGGTCTCGACCCAGGTGCCCTTATCACCGCGACAGACGTTGAACTTCGATTCGCTCCAAGCGTACCGCACCTGACCGTCCTGGTTTGGCCCGCAGACCGCCGGATCCGACCCAGCCGGGGCAACCTGCGCCAAGCGCTCGCCAGCAGACGAGGGCGCAAGCTTGTCATGGCCCGAGCACGCCGCCGCACCCGCCAGCAACACCGAGCACACTACCAGCAAAGTGCGACCGCGACTACAGGCTCTCGTCGTCGTGAAATTCATGGGCTTCCTCCATTTACTCGGCGTCCCGGCATCATCATCCAAGCACGCCGTTCACAATCTCACCTTCTTGTAGAACACTCGCTTCACCAGCTCCGCTGCGACAACGTAGAGTCCGACAATGAACCCAATGCAGAGCAGGAACACAATCGGCATCCGGCAAAACCCTAGAATCGCAGCCAACGGGGTAAACGGCACGATCACCGTGATGACAACAATTGACAGTGTTGCCAGCAACAAGGAGTTCCCCGGCCGACTCCTGAAGAACGGTTTCCGGCTTCGAATGACAAGCACTATCAAGGACGCGGAGACAACCGACTCCACAAACCAGGCGGTTCTGAATTGGACCCGGTTGGCATGAAGGACGAGCAGGATCACCCCAAACGTCAGATAGTCAAACACCGAGCTCAGAATCCCAAAGGTGACCATGAACTTGCGGATCGCCTTGATGTCCCATCGCCGCGGATAGTCAATCATCTCCTTGTCCACACTGTCGGTCGCGATGGTCATCTCGGGAAAGTCTGTCATCAGATTGGTCAGCAGAACCTGCTTGGGGAGCAACGGGAGAAACGGCAGAACAAGGGACACGCCGGCCATACTGAACATGTTTCCGAAATTTGCGCTGGTCGCCATGAAGACATACTTGAGCGTGTTGGCGAAGGTCGCCCGTCCCTCGCGCACACCCTCCACAAGAACGCCTAGGTCCTTTTCGAGTAGAACGATGTCCGCCGCATCCTTTGCAACGTCGACAGCGGTGTCGACAGAAATGCCAACATCGGCGGCATGAAGTGCCGAAGCATCATTGATACCGTCGCCCATGTAGCCGACCACATTTCCCGCCTTTCTGAGGGCGAGAATGATGCGGTCTTTCTGATTGGGTTCGACCTCGGCGAAGACATCCACATTCGCCACGCGAGCCAGCAGTGCCGCATCGCTCAACTCGCGGAGTTCTGGACCAGTGAGCAGTTGCGCGTCCGACAGTCCCATCTGTTGACTGAGGCTGGCAGCGACGAGGCGATTGTCGCCCGTGATGATCTTGAGGGCGACCCCGAGCTTCTTGAGGCTGGTGATGGTCTCCAAGATCCTCGGCTTGGGCGGGTCGAACAGAACAAGAAATCCGGAGAATGTCATGCCGGCTTCGTGGTCTTTGCTGATGCGGGACACCGCGCCCATCTTCTTGTACGCGATGCCCAGCGTGCGGAAGCCCTTCCTGCTGAATTCCTCAAAGAGTTGCTGGATCTTGCCCTGCAGGGCAGCGAGATCGACGATGGCGCCCATGCCGGCTTCCGCGGACGTGCAGACTGCGAGCACATTCTGCAGAGCGCCTTTGGTCACCATGAGGTGCGCCTGGTCGTGTGAAACCAGGATGCTCAATCGCTTGCGGATAAAATCATACGGAATCTCGTCCTCTTTTTGATAACCGGACAGGTCAAACGGGCGATGGGCGCGAATGGCCTTGTCGATCGGGTTGGCAAAACCGGTCTCATAGAAGGCATTGAGGTACGCATGAAGAAGGACGGTGTCGCTTGGAGCGCCTTCCACATCACACGCAGATTGAACGTGCACGATCCCTTCGGTCAGGGTGCCGGTTTTGTCGGCGCAGATCACATTCATGCTGCCGAAATTCTCGATCGATGCGAGCCGTTTGATGATGACCCGTTTCTCAGCCATTCGTCTAGCGCCATGCGCTAGGTTGATGCTAATGATCGCCGGGAGAAGCTGGGGGGTCAGTCCGACGGCAAGTGCCAGCGAAAAGAGAAACGCCTCCAGCACTGGACGCGCCAGATAGACGTTGATGGCGAAGATTGTGACCACCAGGAGGAGCGTCACCTCCATCAGAAAATAGCCGAACTGCCGTATGCCGTGCTCGAAGTCGGTTTCGTCCGGCCTGAGTTTCAACCGCTCGGACACCTTGCCGAATTCGGTCGTCTTGCCGGTGCCTACCACTAGCGCCGTGGCCGTGCCGCTCACCACGTGGGTTCCCATCCAGAGTGCGTTGGACCGCTGAGCAAGGGGAGTCTCTGCTGGCAGCACGGCTGCCGCCTTCTCCACCGGAAATGTTTCCCCCGTCAGCATGGCCTCATCAACGAACAGATCTCTGGATTCCAGAACCAGCCCGTCGCCGGGAACGACATCACCGGCGTTCAGGATGACGATATCGCCCGGCACGATCTCTTCGACCGGCATCTCCCTGGAGCTTCCATCACGCAGGACCGCCGCCTTGATCCGCACGATGGAGAGCAGTCTCTCCACCGCATTCGATGCGCCGCGCTCCTGCCAGAACCCGAGCAAGCCGCTGATGACGACGATGAACATAATGACGCTGGCATCCACTCGGTCACCCAGAAGCAACGACAACCCCGTTGCGACGAACAGGATGAGGATGATCGGATTCCCGAACTGCTTGAGCAGGAGCGACCACACATCCGACCGCTTTGGGGGCTTGAGTCGATTCGCGCCATAGCGTGCGAGCCGCGAGCCGGCTTCATCGGCGGTTAAGCCATTGGCTGTCGTGTGAAATTGCTGGAGCATCTCGGTCGCCGAAGTGTTCCAGAAAGGCGCAGGGAGTTGGTTCGTCATGTTGAAACTTGGCAGCGTTACCTTTCTCGACGCAGTCGAGGAGGGCGAATCGATCTTGATGTCGGACTCAATGATCGAACTCGGCTTCGCATCCAGAATCGCCACTCGCACATCCGAGGCCTCCGGCGGGCTTCGATATTCCCTCTATAGCGAAATACTACTTTTGGGGAATGGGACACTGAACAGCTAGTGCTGGTCGTGGTGTTGGTCGTGGCCCCCGCCATGGTCATTGTCGTGACCGTGGTCCCCTTCATGACGTTCGCCCTCGTGTCCTCGGTGGTCGTCCCCCCGATACGGGCCTTCGCCCCGTCCGCGTCCACGCACTCCCCAGAAACATCCGCTAGTCCCGAGAGCGGCTAGAAACAGCAGAATCAAGAGTCTTCTCATTTGAAAACCGTACCCTTCTTCGCGTCGTTTCTAGACAACGCAGGTTATCGGATTGCCCGCCGCCTGATTGTGGAGTTCCTAGTCTTGTCCATTCTCGCGCTAATGCGAGATCTGCCCGGTGCATCAAGTGAAATGCACGTGGCCGGTCAGGAGCAGGATGACGCCAATCACCAGAATGATGCCGGCAGGTGACCAGCTNNCAATACCAAGAGCACAACAAACAATATCGTCAAAAGCATAGAATCCTCCTTTGGCTCTTAAGAGCCGTTCACGTGACCCTCGTTGTGATTCGTGGCGCGCATCGTTCAAGACGCGAACGCGCCGCCGAGCTCCATCAATGTGATGAAACTCGGGCTGTTACTTCGAGACCTCGTTTAGCGCATGCTTTGCGTCCTTCACCGCCCCCTTCACGGCGTGCTTGACGTCCGCGACGGCCCCCTCGACCTGGCCCGCGCGCTCGTCGTCTTCGCCCTCTTTCTGGAGCCGCTTGTTGCCGGTCAGGCCGCCCACCGCCTGCTCGATCCTACCCTTGGCCTTCTTGCTGAATTCGCCCATTGGTATCCTCCCCTCAGTTGAGTGAAACGCTAAAGGATGTTGATGGAGATGCGTACGCCGGGCTGCACACGGTTGTACATGTAGTAGCCGCCATCGCTGTACTCGACGTAGACGTCGTCGGAATAGCCCCAGCCGATTGGCCAGGGATCGATGAACCCAAACGCGTAGCCACCATACTGAAAGCGCCGATGCTCGTAGTCGCCTCGGCTAACGTGGAACCTGTGCCCACTGCCAAAATGGGCGGCGTAGCGTTCGTTAGAGATGCGACCGTGCTCATTGCCACCCCTGGTTCGGCCCGCTGGCTGTGACAGTTGCGCGCGCGCCTGGCCCCGTCCGGGATTGCCTGGCTGCGCGCGATTGGCCGGATGGACCTGCTGCTGTGAACGCGCGGCCTGCTGTATGTGCTGTTGCTGCGCCGGCCTGGCCTGCTGTATCTGTTCCCGTGGAGCGGGCCTGACTTGCCGTTGCTGCTGCTGTGCCGGCCTACCCTGCTGCTGAGCGGGTCTAGTCTGCTGCGGATGGCCGCCACCCTGTCCCCTCTGTGCATGGGAGGGAGTGGCGCTTCCGAGAAGCAAGACCAATACTGCTGTAGGAAATGCGAATTTCATGGGTTGCGCCCTTTCTCGCGTCGTGTCCGGAGACATCTACAGCAGCTTTCGAGCCAGCTATCAGATACAAGTAAGTTCAGGTAGTTGCATCGCGGGCAACTCCCGAGGAATGGCCGGCTCAATCAAGATGACCTACCTTCTCCTTCAGTTCGAAGGGTGATAGCGGCCCGAAGACCGACAGAGTCAAGGCACCGGCGTCGGCGGGGATGTTGGAGGAGCGGTCGTCTTCGGGGCGCACCGCGCCGACGGCGCGCGCGGCCGGCGATCTGTCGTCCCGTGCCCCCGATTCGCTTCTGGCCCAGGATGGCGGTCACCGCCACCGTGGAAAGAAAGTCGGGCCGGCATGAAGTCGTGGCGAAGCCGAGAGCTCAGGATCTGGCTCGGACAGCGTCCTTTCCGTGCTGGCGTCATCGAGAAAGCCACGCACGATCGCCTTGGCCGATATGGATGAAGGGCTAGTTTCAGGAATGGGTGTGTGGATTTCCGCGGATTCTCCGGCCTGGCTGGGGGCCAGACAGCACCTGGCAAAGCCGCCGAGCATGGAGAGCCTTGAGGAGGTACTGGCGCACGCCGGCTCGCGGCGTAGCGAAGGGCGCGGCTATCTAGAAATCGTCCTTGGATAGACGACCAGCGCGTGGCGCTGCGGACTTCGCCAATGCGCCAACCCTGGACGCCGATGACGGTGTCCAGGGCGATTCATGCCTCTGCAAAGCTCCGCGCAGAGCCTCCAGCCGATCTTTCGAGGTGTCTCGCACCGCCACGCGCGACCGACTGCGAGTGACAGGAGCAGGCTTGGCGCGCGCATAGCTCGCGGGTTTGCTGTGCTCACGCGTTGCAAGCTTGTTCGGTGCAGGTGGGGATAGTGAAGCTGCCAAAGGGGCCGGAACCGCCACGGCGCCGAGAGTCGCGGTTGACGCCACGGCAGGAAGAGCTGGCCACGCGACGGGCTCGCTTGCTGGCGGCGTGGCATTCGCGACCCGTGCAGAGGCATCTCCCTGTACCTTGGTGGCGCCGCGCATGGCCATCGACACCATAAGAAATCCGAGTGCTACTGCGAAACCCGCTCCCACGAACCCACGCCGTCGACGAAGAGCAGGTCGGTTCTTGCGGCCAGCGAGTAGCGGGTTGCGAAACGAATGCCTCACCAGGACCGTCTCACGGCCTGCGGGTGGCGAAGCCGACAACTCTTCCGGCCCACGCTTCGAACCACCGTGGTGCCTTCCACGGGCGCCGCTCTCCTTCCTCTCGCCATCCAGGGGAAAACCGAAGAGAACCCGCGTCTCCCGATGCGGTCCAGACGGCTTCCTATTGAGAATTGCCTCCACCCCATCGCTCCCAGGAAGCGACGGCACCCCAGCGAGCGGCGTGAGCAAGCGCGGTGCAGGGGTGGGCGGCATCAGTTCGTCTTCGACAGCGCTCACCATTAAATTCAAGTTCGAATAGCGCTGGTCACGATCCTTGGCCATGGCCCTTTCGATGATGCGTACCAAACCAGGCGGCAAATCGGGACGCATAGCCGTCACTGGCTGAGCGGGCTTGTTCAGGATGCGGTCAAGGAGCGCTGCGTTTAGCTCCCCCGGGAACGGCATCTTTCCGGTCAACGCCTCGTACAGCAACACACCGAAACCGTAGACATCGGCGCGTTCATCGACATGTGCCGCGTCCAAAATATGCTCGGGAGACATATAGGCCGGCGTGCCCGGGGCCAATGCCGGGACCGGCCCTGGCAGGGGGTCCATTACTCGTTCCACGATGACCGAGATGCCGAAGTCCAACACCTTGGTAGTCACGATTCGCCCGTCGGGCCCGACACAGATGAAGATGTTTTGCGGTTTGAGATCTCGGTGGATCACGCCCTGTGCGTTCGCGGCGGCCACCCCACGCATGGCTGGCAAGAGCAGCGCCGTGGCTTCGTCGACGCTGAGAAATCCCTTTCGAGCGATGTAGCTGGCAAGCGGCTCTCCATCGAGCAGCTCCATTACGATGCACGCCATTCCCTCGTGTTCGATGACGTCGAAGACCGTCACGACATTAGGATGATTCACCCGACTCGCGGCCAAGGCCTCGCTGTGAAAGAGGTCTTGCGCCTCGCGCGTGGTCGACAGGGACAGCAGGATCACCTTCAGCGCGACTCGCTTCCCGGTGTGTTCATTCGTGCCGGCCCACACCGCAGCCATTCCACCCTGCCCAACCAAATGATCAACTCGGTATTGTCCACCGACGATCTGGCCTGGCCGCAGGATCGTCTCGACCTGGTTTTTGGACACAAGTGCGCGCATGTCTGCACACGCCTACAGCAGCTTTCGCGCCACTGGCCAGACTCAAGCAAATTGAGGTAGTTGCATAGTAGGACAGCTCCAAAGAACTGGCCGACTCAATCAAGATGAGGGACCCTTTCCTTCAATTCGAAAGGAACCGACCGTGCCGACCAGGGGCCGAAAAAGGCACCGGCGGAGGGCGTCTGGTTGGCGGGGAACCTGCGCTGCAGCACCTGAATGCAGAAACTCGTTCCCACTACTTATCGGGCGGTTCGGTTTCCGACGCTCTCTCCAACGCCGCGAGCATCGCGGCGGGGTCGACCGCCTGTTGCATGGAGTCGGCTTCGCGATCGATCCGATCTCGCACCATGGGCAGGTCGCGACGGAGCTCTTCGACTAGCGCGATAAGCTTAGCCACCTTGCGCTCGGCGAGCAGGTTCACTTGCAAGTCGAGGTGTGACCGCTCTTCGGCATTTCGCGTCTGGCGATTCGCCGTGATGAGAACCAGGGTTGTCATCAGCAGGGCGGATAGCGAGACCATCCCCTGCAACCCAAAGAAGGGAGGTGAGTCGATGCGCTGCCAACCAAACAGCTTGGGCGTCACCAAGTTGAAAGCCACCCATCCGACGACGATCGACATGGTCACATAGACGGTGCGCGGTCTTCCCAGCGCCGTGGTGAGTACCTCCATCATCCGCTGGTGTCTGTCCAGGCGCTGTTCGGCGCGCGCGCGGATTGATGCTACCGATTCAACGTCTTGCGACACCTGAACCTCATTCAACGTCGAACAACGTGCATCAAGAGTGCCCTGATAGGCCACCTCCCGCGGGAGCAGACGCTTGCGCCTTCAAAGGCACCGCGGTTCTGGTGAGTGGCAGAATTCCAGCCATGTCGCCGATGATGTTGACCAAATCGGTGTTCGCGGGAATCACGATCTTCGTGTTTGCGGAGAGCGCGGTCTCCACCATGATAAGCTTCCTCAGCAATTGTGCGTTGCCGATGAAGTATCTATCGGCGGCGTTGTTCACGAGTTGGATGGCCTGCGCCTCACCTTCAGCCTCGAGGATCTTCGCCTGCTTGATCCCTTCGGCCTTCTTGATCTCCGCCCTGCGTGCGCCGTCTGCCATGGTTTCCGTGGCGGTCGCGAAATCGACCGCCGCGACCTTCTCGTTTTCCGCCTTTACTACCTTGTTCATCGTTTCCTGGACATCCTTGGGCGGATCGATCTCCTTCAGCTCCGTCCGGACGATTTCAATTCCCCAGTGCATGGTCTCCTCGCGCNNTATCTTTCCCCGTTCACTGTTCGCAGACTTGAGGGTCAACGTGCCAATGATGTTGCGCAAGGTGGTCCTGGCCAGGTTGACGATCTGGTACTGGTAGTTGAAGACGTTGTACTGGGATGCCTTCACGCTCTCTTCATCGCTCTTGACCTTCAGATAGACTTGCGCGTCTACCCGCGCATTTAGCTTGTCGCTGGTGATGATCTCCTGCGGTTCCGCGTTCACCATGACCTCGGTAATGTTGACCAGGAACATTCGGTCAATCAGCGGGATGATCCAGTTGAACCCAGGCATCGCCAGATGTTTGTACTTGCCCAGGCGTTCGACCAAGCCCCTGCTGGTGGGTCGCACCACCCTGACTCCCGCAAAGAAGATCAACACGATCACACTGACTCCGACATAGATAACGTTTGTATTCATGATGTCCTCCTCATCCACCACGCCGGTGGATTCCCGATGGGTTGTGAAAACAGACCGTTCTCTTCATGGAGATCCTGGCCGTTCCACCCCCAGGTCGAGCAGCAGGATCTCGCTTCCTTCCCGCGCCGTGAGCGAAACCGCGCGTTCGGCCGTGATGCCGGCGCCGTCGCCCGTGGTCATGACAAGGTCGCCGATGGTGACCTCGCCCTGCACCAGGTGGAGCCACGCCCTTCGCCCTTGCGATAGCTCATGCACCACGTGCTGTCCGGGGTCGAGCATGGCCGAGTACAGCAGGGCGTCCTGGTGGATGCGCAACGATCCTCTGCGCGCATCGGGCGAAGCGACGACGCATAGCCCGGCCCGGCGCTCCGCCGCGCTGAAGCGTTTCTGCTCATGACCGGAATCGAGATCAGCCTCCCAGGACCGCAGTCCGACCTGGAAGACGTGCACATCGTCAGTCCGCGAGGCATTCATCTCGCTGCGGCGAATGCCGCGTCCTGGGGTCATGCGCTGAAACTCGCCCGCGTGGATCACGCCTGAGCAGCCCATGGAATCCTCGTACGCGAGCGCGCCCTCGCGAACGTAGGTGACGATCTCGGCATGGTTATGCGAGTGGCGCGGGATGCCCGCGCCCGGCAGGAGACGGTCTTCGGTGAGGATCTCGAGGGTTCCGAAACCATCAGCGAGCGGGTCCGCTCCCTCCTGTGGGGAAAACGTGAGCCAGGTCTCCTGCTTGCGATGTCGCTCGTGCTGGCGTTCCTTGGCTCTGCGAAGGGTGATCATCGCCCTGCTCCTCCTGCCTCCCTGACGACGGCAGCGAATCCGGCACGGGTGGCCCAGCCGACGAAGTTCTTCACGAAACACCTCTATTGCCTGAGAATGCATGTTTCGGGCCGTCGGTATTTCCCTGTTATTACAGGACGTTGGACGACCACCCGTGGACCACCCCCATCAAAACGATGGCTAGCTCGAAAGCCTTTTCGCGATCTGCGCCACGTGTCGGCCCTGGAATCGCGCGGCCGCAATCTCATTCTCGCTCGCCATGCGCTCGCCCTTGCCCCCGGCGATGGTCGATGTCCCATAGGGCGACCCGCCCGTGATCTCATCAAGGCGAGTCTGCCCCTGGAATGCATAGGGCAACCCCACAATGACCATACCGTGGTGAAGCAGTGTCGTGTGGAAACTCAGGATGGTGGACTCCTGGCCACCGTGCTGGGTGGCCGAGCTGGTGAAAACACTCCCGACCTTGCCGATTAGCTTGCCCTGGGCCCAGAGACCGCCAGTTGCGTCGAGAAACTGCCGCATCTGGCCGGCCATGTTTCCGAACCGAGTCGGCGTGCCGAAAATAATCGCGCCAGCATCCGCCAGGTCGTCGACCGTGGCGATGGACACATTGGCCAAGGCCTTCTGCGCCTCCGTCGCGCCCATGGCCTTGATCGCGTCAGGTGGGAGGGTTTCGGGGACGCGCTTCACCACGACGTCGACGCCAGTAACTTCGCGGGCGCCGTCCGCGATTGCCTCTGCGAGGCGATAGACATGGCCAAAGGTTGAGTAAAAGAGCACGAGTACCTTCATGGGTGGTTCCTTTCGTCGCCGAAGGGGCGAGTCGTGACAGGGAGTGGTGAACAGGACGGGCGGGTCACGGCCTACAACTTCGGCGCGGCATGCATGACGGCGGCGAGTTCGGGCAGAACGCTCTCCACGCCACGGATGACGAACTGGACTGCGATGGCGGCCAGGACCAGGCCCATCAGCCGCGTCGTGATGTTGAGCCCGGACGGCCCAAGGTACTTCTGGATTCGGGCGGCGTTGCGCAACATAACGAAGACGATGACCATGGCCACTACGATCGCCAGGAACAGGATCGCCATGTTGGGGATGGCGCGCGCCTCGCCCGAGAGGACGATAACCGTGGTGATCGCGCCCGGCCCGGAAACCATCGGGATCGCCAGAGGCACGACGGCGATGTCGCCGCGGCTCATCGCTTCGTCCATTTCCTCGGGCGTCTGTTTCGTCCGCGAGGCGGTGGCGTGGAGCATCCCCATGGCGACGGAAAAGAGGATGATCCCACCGGCAATCTGGAACGCGCCGATGGTAATCGAAAAGAACTTGAAGACGAGCGTCCCGGAGATGGCGAAGACGAGGAGAACAATGAAGGCGATGATCGTGGTCTTCCGGACGATCGCCCGCTTTGCCTGGGCCGTGGCGTTGGACGTGAGGGTAATGAAGACCGAGGTGACCATCACCGGGTTGATGATCACGATGAGCGACGGAAACGCTACCAGGGCAAAGGAGATGATGTCGTGCACGGCTTGAGTCTAGAATAGGAGTGCAGGAGAAGCATTTTTCACCTATTCTGACTTCTTCTCGCTTTCCAGCGCCGTCACTTTTGCAAGCCGGCGCCTGAAGCGTTCGTCCCCCTTGAACTGGGCGCTCAGGAAGGTCTGGACCAACTCCCAGGATTGAGCCTCCCCGGTGACCTGGCCGCCCAGGCACATGACGTTCATGTCGTCGTCCTCGACGCCCTGGTGAGCGGAAAAGGACTCCGTGATCAACGCCGCCCTCACGCCGGGTATCTTGTTGGCCACCACGCAGGCCCCGACCCCGCTACCGCAAATGGCCAAGCCCCGGGTGACCTCACCCGTCGCCACGGCCCTGGCCAGCGGCACCACAAAGTCCGGGTAGTCGTCTCCCACAACCAACTCATGGGCGCCGAAGTCCACCACGTCATGGCCGGCGGCCTTGAGGGCCGACGTCAGTTTCGCCTTCAACTCAAAGCCACCATGGTCTGCAGCTATTCCGATACGCATCGACTCTCCTGTGTGCTAAACGCTTTGCGACCCAATGCCTTGGGCGGGTTGAGCATCAGTCGCCCTTCCGCAGCTCATTGCCGGTGCGTCGCCCCAGGCCGGTCCCACTATCCGAAAGATCAACGACCAATCCCTGGCTCACCGCCTCGGCGGCAGGATGGAAGCGGCTTCCGTCACGCTGTGCGAGTTCCTCATATGAGCGATAGCGCTCGGTCGCAACGGCCTGCGCCATCTCGGCAAGCGCCGCCGCTTCCTCGGGTCTCATAGCCGCCAACGACTTGTAGCGCATCTCATTGTACGCATATTCTTTCAATTTGATCGTCGGACGTGGCGAATCGAGCTGGAATGGATTGGCGCTGACGCTACGTAGTTCAGGGTTGAAGCGGATCAGCGGCCAATGACCGCTCGCCACGGCGAGGTCCTGTTGCTTCATTC